>NZ_JBQHVY010000001.1:0-320968 GCF_052064255.1 Oribacterium sp. HCP3S3_B9 | reverse complement strand
TTGAAGACTACAAGGTTGATAGGGCTAAGCTGTAAGTGCTGCAAAGCATTCAGGTGATAGTTACTAATAGGTCGAGGGCTTATCCAATGTGCGCAAGACGAGTGAAGCGTGAAGGTTTACTTCTACATTCACGAGTATGCGGCATCTACGACAGTAGATGTGCTGGTAGGTTTGATGTTTTATCTACAGAATAATATATGAGCAGTATTCAGTGAATGTTCAGAACCATGGAGTTTTCCATGGTTCTTTTTTTGTTTCGATTTATGCAAAATGTGATATTATTGAGAAGACTATATACGATTCCTGTATATATGAGGAGTGCATGATGGATACAGATAATCTGAAAATCTACCTCGAAATCGCGCGGCTGAAGAATATCAGTGCTGCGGCGAAAAGTCTCAATATGACGCAGTCGACGGTGAGCCGCCGGCTCCAGATGCTGGAGGAGGAGATGGATACCCGCCTGGTGATACGAAACCGTGGCGTCGAAAACATCGCCCTGACACCCGCTGGTGAACAGCTGGTGCCATTCTCAGCTCAGCTTCTCCGCATGGAGAAGGATATGCTGCAGCTCGGCCAGCACTCGAAGAAGAACCGTCTTCGGATATACGTGCCGGACAGCATCATGTCCTATAAACTGAAGCCGTTTTTTCGCCGCCTGGTCGAGGAGTTCCGCGATTCGGGGATCACACTGATGATGTCGGACTCCATTCCGATCAGTGAGATGGTGCGGGACCGTCAGATCGACATCGGCATCACGAATAATATCGTTCCCTTCGCAGAACTGAAAAAGCATGAACTTTTCAGAGAAAGCTATGTGCTTGTGACGCACGAGAAGAAGGAACGTCGAGAGGGTGAAAAAGTTCATATGAAAATGCTGGATCCGGCTCATGAGGTGTATCATATTTTCTCGCAGGACTTCAATCGCTGGCATAACTACTGGATCCATCCGGGCAACGAAAAGGCACGTGTTAATCTCGCGCATGTCGCCATCGACTTTTTGACCGATGAAAAGGACTGGACGATTTTGCCGGAATCGGTTGCACAGACGCTGATTGAAGAACGGCGGGGAAATGACGATTTACATATGTATGCGTTGGCCCCGGATGTTCCAGAACGTGTCGCCATCGCGGTGACGAATCGAAATGCCGGACAGGAGACGGCACGCCTGACGGACGAGGTGATACGACTGCTCAAGTTATGGCTGGCAGGGGAGGATGTGTAGACGGCCACGGACTGGTAGCGATGAATCCGGTACAGCTAAGTGGCTTCATCGTTTTCAGCATGAACGGTGATGCTCCTATATGGAAGAAAGGCGATGCAGCATCGAGGCTGCAGAAAGGAAGGTAATATGGCAGAAGCTTTAAAGGAACGGAAAGACATGGATCCGGCATATCAGTGGGATCTGTCAAGCTTATATACGGATGATGCGGCATGGGAGACGGCGCTTCAGGGACTCGATGAGTGCATCACGAAAACGGCGGCGTTCGAGGGAACGCTGACGACGGCGGAGGCGATCCGCGCCTACTTCGATGCGAGTACCGAGCTCGGCGGTCAGCTGTCGGATGTTTTTTCGTATGCGTTTATGCGGAAGAGTGAGGACACGCGGCAGGAGGCGGCACAGAGTATGTACAGCCGCGCGTATGCGAAGTATGTGCAGGCGGAGACTGCGCTGAGCTTCGCAGAACCGGAGATACTGTCGCTGCCGGAGGAGACACTCCGGGCTTTTACAGAGGCAGAAGTGCTGAAGCCGTATCACTATCAGATGGTGAAGCTGCTTCGCCAGAAGCCGCATACCCTGAGCGCAGCGGAGGAGAAGCTGCTGGCAGGGCTCGGTGAAGTGATGGCGGTGCCGAAGAACGTAGCGGATAATCTGCAGGACGCGGACCTTCTCTTCGATGCGGTGAAGGACAGTGCAGGCGAGGAGCATGAGCTGAACGGTTCGAACTTCATCCTGCTGGAGACCTCCCAGGATCGAACCCTTCGTGAGAATGCGTTTCGTAGCTTCTACAAGAGCTACAAGAATCACATCCATACATTTGCAGCGGCGTATGCCGGCCAGGTAAAGGCGGATATCGCCGAGGCGGGGATGCGGCACTACGAGTCTGCGCAGGCGATGTATGCTTTCGGAGAAGGCGTTCCGACCACGGTTTGCGACCATCTCATCGCGGCGGTACATAAGTGGATGCCGCTCATGTATCGCTATGTGGCCCTTCGAAAGAAAATTCTCGGGGTATCCGAGCTTCACTACTATGATCTCTATGCGCCGCTCTCTGCAGGTGTGCAGCGCAGCTACAGCTATGAAGAGGCGCAGTCGATGATCCTGGACGCGATTCGTCCGCTCGGCGACGACTATCGCGCGACGGTCCAGCGTGGATTTCGGGAGCATTGGATCGATGTATATCCGAACCGGGGCAAGGAAGGTGGCGCGTACTCGAACAGCACCTACCGCTCGAAGCCGTACATCCTCACGAATTTCACCGGGACGCTCGACGCGGTGTCGACGATCGCGCATGAGATGGGCCACTCCATGCACAGCTACCTCTCGAACCACCACCAGCCGCAGCAGAGTGCCGACTATACCATCTTCGTCGCCGAGGTGGCATCGACGGTCAATGAAAACCTCCTGGTGGAAGATCTCCTCTCGCAGAGCGGTGATGCCCAGGAGAAGATGGCGCTGTTGAATCAGTACCTCGAGGGCTTCAAGGGGACGGTGTACCGGCAGACGATGTTTGCTGAGTTTGAGAAGCGAGCGCATGAGATGGCCGCGCGAGGGGAGGCGCTCCACGCGTCCTCGCTCAGTAAGCTCTATCGCGAGCTGATCGCGCAGTATTTCGGACCGGAGCTCGTGATCGACGAGGAGGTACAGTACGAGTGGGCACGGATTCCGCACTTCTATTCGCCGTTTTATGTTTATAAATATGCGACGAGCTACTCTGCTGCGGTGGCGATTTCTGACGCGCTGCTGCACGAGGGAGAAGCGGCGAGAAAGCGCTACCTCGCGTTCCTGTCGCTCGGTGGTTCGATGGATCCGCTCGAGGAGCTCCGCCATGCCGGGGTGGATTTCACGAGCCCGGCACCGGTGGAGGCCGCGCTTCGGAAGTTTGAAGAAGTGCTGGATGCGGCGGAGAAGCTGATCGCGGAGTGAGCGGCGAAGCGAGCTGCGTCTCGCGGAGATGTTAAGCTGTGCTCTCGGGACCTGTGTGGTCGATGGACAGAGGCAGCGATCATAAAATCGGGAATAGGATAAAACAGGCAGTACCGCTGAACACGGATGAGGAGACGGAAGTGTTCAGCGGTTTTTTAACGCAATTTCATCATAACCAGTACTGAAAAAGTTTTATTATTTCTAAAAATCATGTCAAATAATGCTTGCATAACTATGCGTCGATGGATAGAATAGTTTAAAGCTTTTATGTGGTGGTGGTTTAAAGCGTTTACATGTGGTTAACGACTTTGCACATCATATGAAAGCGAATAGGGGTAAAGAAAGAAGGAAACAGAAATGAAAAAAACACTAGCAGGATTATTCCTGAGCTGTGTGCTGGCAGCATCTCTCGTTGCATGTGGCGGATCAAAGGATTCCGCAGGCACAGCTCCATCCAGCAACCCTGCCTCTGCAGGTACAGAAACAGCGGCAGCTGCCACTGCCACGGGCGATAAGGTCGTACGTGTGGCGACGGTAGATCCACAGGTCGCACTCGACCCACAGCAGTATACGTACAGTATCGTCATGAAGATCACGGATAACGTGATGGAGTCGCTGCTGACGACCTCGGAAGAGGGTCTCGAGCCGACACTGCTGACTGCGATGCCGACGATTTCCGATGACAACTTGACCTACAGCTTCGAGCTGCTTCCGGATGTGAAGTTCCATGATGGAACCACACTGAAGGCATCGGATGTAAAGTATTCCTACGAGCGTCTGGTTAAAATGGCGAAGATGGCGACACTGCTCGAGAATGTCGAGGGCTATGAGGCATTCAGTAATGGTGAGGCTGATGAACTCTCCGGTATTCAGGTACAGGACGATACACATTTTACCATTAAGCTTAGCAAGCCATATGCACCGTTCCTTTCTGTTCTGTCAACTGCGTACTGTGCTATTTATCCAGAGGCTGCTTGTGAGGCTGCCGGAGATAACTGGGGTATGAGCACCCTGATCGGTACCGGTCCATTCAAGCTGGACAGCTACCAGACTGGTGTTGGTGTTACTCTTTCACGCTTTGATGATTATCATGGTGATGTTGCGAAGCTGTCTGGTGTGGATTATAAGTTCATCGAGGATGTAAATACACAGGTACTCGAGTTCCAGAAGGGCAATGTTGACTACGTAGATGTTGACCCGTCCATCTATCCGGTATACTCCAGCAATCCGGAGCTGAAGGATGAGATGCACGGCTTCCAGCCGATTGGTAACTATAGCCTGACCTTAAACTCAAAGACCTTCCCGGATCCGAAGGTAAGAGAAGCGATCGCACTCAGTGTCGATCGTAAGTCAATCTGTGACAGCATTCTGCATGGCACAGCAACGGTACCGACCTCCTACATCCCGTCCGGTATCCTCGGTCACGATGACAGCCTTCCAGAGTTCGAGTATAACCCGGAAAAGGCGAAGGAGCTTCTGGCGGAGGCTGGTTATCCGGATGGCATCGATCTTCGCGTAACTGTAAATACGAAGTATGCGGGCAATGTAGCCATCGCCACTGCATTTCAGCAGCAGGCGAAGCCGGCCGGCATCCGTGTAGAGGTAGAGCAGGTGGACTCTGCGGCATGGTCTGACATGAAGAAGAACGGTGGTGTAGACTGTGGTATTAGTAACTGGTATGTAGATTATACTGACCCGGAGAGCATGCTCTATCCGATGACAAAGACCGATACCAACTCCAGCTTCTGGCACAACGCTGAGTTCGATCAGCTCCTCGAGGATGGTATCGCAACGACCGATGATGCAAAGCGTCAGGAGATCTATGCGAAGGCAGAGCACATCATGACCAGAGAAGACTGGGCGACGACACCGCTGTATAACGAGACGAAGTTCTACTTATTAAACTCGAAGATCACTGGATTCCAGATGGATTTCACCTTCCGTATGTTCTGGAAGAACGCAGATATTCAGTAATGAAACGTTGATCGCACTTCGATGAAACTTCCGCAGAACATGCTGGAACGATGATCGAAGTCCATGAAAGTGAATTACATTTTTCAGAGAACAGGGGGCTGTGAATGTCTACAGTCCCTCTTTTCTCTTATATTTAGGAGAAAAAGCATGGTTTCTTATACGGGAAAACGTCTGCTGCAGACAGTCTTCGTACTGTTCGGCATCAGCTTGATCACGTTTATTCTTCTTCAGGTCGTACCGGGCGATCCGGTAGCCCTGATGCTTGAAAAACGTGCCGATCCTGAAACAATCGCCAAGGTACGCAGCCAGCTCGGTCTGGATCTGCCGTATCATGTGCAGTATCTGAATTTTATCAAGGGCGCGATTCATCTGGATTTCGGAACGTCCTACTTTACGAAGGAAGCAGTAACCGATGCACTCATCCGCAGCTTCAAGGTGACCGCGAAGCTCGCCTGCATGTCCTTCGTTTTTGCTGCCATCATCGGTATTCCGTGTGGCATTTTCGCAGCCGTACAGAGAGGCAAGGGCATCGACACCGTCGTTATGGTACTGGCGATGATCGGTGTCTCGGCACCGGCCTTCTGGGTAGCGATCATCTTACAGATCGCCTTCGGCTTAAAGCTCAACCTTCTCCCGATTTCCGGCTTCGATACGCCGGCGTCGTACATCCTTCCGAGTATCGCGCTGGGTGCACGTTACGCGGGAAGTATGGCGAGAATTACGAGAACCAGTATGCTCGAGGTGATGGGACAGGATTATATCCGTACCGCGAAGGCGAAGGGTGTCAGCCGCTGGTCCGTCGTTATGAAGCATGCGCTGAAAAATGCGATGATTCCGATCGTAACACTCGTCGGAACGGATTTCGGTTATATGCTGACCGGATCTATGCTGATTGAAAAGGTATTCTCCATTCCGGGCATCGGAAAGCTCGCGGTCGATGCGATGTCGAACCGTGATCTGCCTCTCCTGGAAGGTACAGTAATGTATATTGCATTTGTGTTCGTCATCGTCAATCTGATCGTCGATCTCTCCTATGCATTTCTGGACCCACGTATCCGTTATGGGAAAGGAGCGGCTTAAGCGATGGCAAAAAAAGTATTTGGATTTTTTAATAAACAGAAGCAGTTCGAACAGGACATCACCGAGGGCGGCATGCAGTACTCCAGCTTCTACGGGGATGCGCTGCACCGCTTAAAGAAGAATAAGATGGCGATGTTCTGCGCCGGTCTCTTACTGATTCTTATCCTGATCGCGATTCTGGCCCCACTGATCTCACCGTATGATCCGAACTATCAGGATTATAACGCGGTACTCGGAGAGCCATGTAAAGCGCATCTTTTCGGAACCGATGAGTACGGTCGTGATATTCTCTCACGTATCCTCTATGGTTCCAGAGTCTCCATCAGTATCGGTATCGTCGCACAGATCGTCGCATCGATCGTCGGCATCGCACTCGGATCCCTCGCCGGTTACTATGGTGGATGGCTCGACAATGTGATTTCCCGTGTGATGGAGATCTTCCAGGCCTTCCCGGATCTGATCTTCGCGATGGCCATCATGACCTTCATGGGCAAGGGCGTGCTGAACCTCTTCATCGCGCTCGGACTGCTCACCTGGGTACGTACTGCACGTATGATTCGTGCATCGGTTATGCAGCTGAAGGAAAAGGAGTATATCGAGGCGAGCCGCGCCTGTGGCGCATCGACCTACTGGATCATCATGAAGGGACTGGTTCCGAACTGTCTCTCCACGATCATCGTCCTGGTCACCCTGGGTATCCCGAATGCCATCATGTATGAGGCATCCCTGAGCTTCCTCGGTATCGGTATCCAGCCACCGACCCCATCCTGGGGCAACATGATCAGTGCCGCACAGACCTTCATCAGCTACCGTCCGGTATACAGCATCATGCCGGGTGTTGCGATCATGATCACGGTGATTGCATTTAACATTTTCGGCGATGGTCTGAGAGATGCACTGGACCCGAAGTTACGTGGATAGGAGGCATGAGAGATGGCAGATAAAATTTTACAGGTAAAGAATCTGAAAACCTACTTTCATACCGAGGCCGGCCTCGTAAAAGCGGTCAATGATGTTTCCTTCGATGTGGAGAAAGGAAAAACGCTGGGTATCGTAGGTGAGTCCGGCTGTGGAAAGAGTATGACTTCTCTTTCCATCATGCGACTGATCGAGAAGCCGGGGCAGATCGAGGGCGGCGAGATCCTCCTCGAGGGAAAAGATATCGTAAAGATGTCCGAGGATGAGATGCGTAAGATCCGCGGCAAGAAGATCGCGATGATTTTCCAGGAGCCGATGACCTCCCTGAATCCGGTGTTTACCATCGGACAGCAGCTCATCGAGGCACTTCTTCTGCATGAAAACATGACGAAGAAGGAAGCGAAGGAGCGTGCGATCGAGATGCTGAAGCTCGTGAAGATCCCGCTCGCAGAGCGTCGCTTCGACGAGTACCCGCATCAGCTTTCCGGTGGTATGCGTCAGCGTGTGATGATCGCGATGGCACTGTGCTGTAATCCGGAGCTCCTGATCTGTGACGAGCCGACCACGGCCCTCGATGTGACGATCCAGGCGCAGATCCTCGATCTGATCAATGAGCTGAAGGAGAAGACCGGTACCTCGGTTATGATGATCACCCATGATCTCGGTGTCATCGCCGAAGTGGCGGATGATGTCATGGTTATGTACGCCGGCCAGGTGGTCGAGAAGGCAAGCTGTGACCAGATCTTCGATCAGCCGATGCATCCGTATACCGATGGCCTGATGAAGTGTATTCCGAAGCTCGATGACGATGACACGAAGGAGCTGAGTGTCATCAAGGGTATGGTCCCAAGCTTCGACGATATGCCGGCGGGCTGCGCCTTCTGTCCGAGATGTCCGGAGGCACGCGAGATCTGTCGCTGTAAGATGCCGGAACTCGTGGATGTAGAAGGTCGTAAGGTACGTTGCTTCAAATATACGAAGGAGTGGGAGGAGAACGTCTGATGAGTGAAGTAAATGAGAAGACGCCGCTTCTGGAGGTACGGAATCTGCGTAAGCTGTTCCCGGGAAAGTCGTCCTTTTTCCAGAAGGATAAGGCCTGGATCAAGGCGGTGGATGGCGTATCCTTTACGCTGAATGCGAAGGAAACACTGGGCGTGGTCGGTGAGTCCGGCTGTGGCAAGTCCACGATGGGACGCTCCGTCCTTCGATTGATTGAACCGACGTCCGGTGATATCATCTATAGAGGAACAGATTTTTCGAAGGCCAGCGGTGCAGAGCTTCGAAAGCTGCGTTCAGAGATGCAGATCATCTTCCAGGATCCGTATGCATCACTGAACCCGCGTATGACGGTCGGTGAAGTCATCGCAGAGCCGCTGAAGATTCAGAAGCGTTATAAGACTGAGGCAGAAATCAGAGCACACGTGCTGAAGGTGATGGAAGTCGTCGGTCTGAATACGAAGTACTACAATCGTTATCCACACGAGTTTTCAGGTGGTCAGCGTCAGCGTATCGGCATCGCCCGTGCGATCGTGCTGAACCCGTCTCTGGTGGTGTGTGATGAGCCGGTTTCCGCGCTCGATGTATCGATTCAGTCACAGGTACTGAACCTGCTTCGTGAGCTGCAGGAATCGATGGGCATGGCCTACATCTTTATCTCTCATAATCTGAGTGTCATCAAGCACATCTCGGATCGTGTGATGGTTATGTATCTCGGTCATGTCGTGGAGCTCGCGGATAAGAAGGAGCTGTTTGACAATCCTTCTCACCCATATACACAGGCTCTGCTGTCGGCGATTCCGGTACCGGACCGCCATGCGAAACGAAAGAAGATTCTGCTTCAGGGCGATCTTCCGAGCCCGGCGAATCCACCATCTGGCTGTGTGTTCCATACACGCTGCTTCAAGGCACAGGACATCTGTGCAGAGCAGAAGCCGGAGCTGAGAGATATCGGAAATGGACACTTATGTGCATGCCACTTCTGTGGCGGCGCATGTGCTCAGGCTGAGAAGTCTGAAGAAAATAAAGAGATTTTATGAAGAAAGGAAGGGTAATAGTATGAAAATCACGAACATCAGAACCTACAAGATGCAGGTTCCGCTGGTACGGCCGTTCCGCATCGCACTGGGTCTGATCACCCATGCTGAGAGCTGTCTCGTCGAGATCGAGACCGACGCCGGAATCCTCGGATATGGAGAGGGATCTCCGGGACCACTGATCACCGGTGAGAATCTGGCGGGTACGGTTGCGACGATCGAGAAGCTGAAGGCGGATCTGATCGGCATGGATCCATGTGATATCGAGGCGATCTATACCGTGATGAATCGTGCGGTAGCCCATGCCGGCACGGCGAAGGCTGCCATCGATCTGGCATGTCATGATATTATCGGTAAGTGTGCCGGTATGCCGCTCTATAAGGTACTCGGTGGTTATTCCGATGAAATCGTCACGGATATGACCGTCGGCATCGACGAGCCAGAGGTGATGGCCGCACAGGCGAAGGCACATGTGGAAGCCGGTTTCGATACCATCAAGACCAAGGTCGGCACAGATTTCGCAAGTGACCTTGCGAGAGTACGTGCGATTCGTGAGGCGGTCGGTGATGATGTGAAGATCCGTCTCGATGCAAACCAGGGATGGAAGGCGAAGGAGGCGGTCGAGCTGATCCGTCGTCTTGACGAGTACGATATCGAGCTCGTAGAGCAGCCGGTTCCGCGCTTCGATTTCGATGGACTGAAGTATGTCACTGCAAACAGCTCCGTACCGATCATGGCCGACGAGAGCTGCTGGGATTCGAAGGATGCACTCCGCCTCGTTTCCGAGCGTGCCGTGGATTTCATCAACATCAAGCTCATGAAGTGCGGTGGCCTCTATGAGGCGAAGAAGATCAATGCCATCGCCCAGGCAGCCGGTGTCGAAGTGATGCTCGGCTGCATGACAGAGGAGAGTGGTATCGCCATCAACGCTTCTGCTGCCCTCGGTGCGGCACTGAAGAACATCACGCGTGCAGATCTCGATGCAACCTTCTCACTGAAGCAGCTTCCGTTCGAGGGAGGACTTGCGGTGAAGGATACCTGTCATCTCGTGCTTTCTTCTGAGCCTGGTCTCGGAATCACAGGCCTTCATAAGGAGATGCTTTCATGAATCGAATGACAGAAAACGGCCGAAAGCAGCTCGAAGCGCTGGTTCATGAGGTGATGAAGGACGGGCAGGCACGCGGTATCGCGGTCGGGATCGTCGATTCAGACGGAAAGATCCAGTATGAGCAGTACTTCGGCTATCGTGATGAAGAAAAGAAGCTTCCGATCAACAGGGATACGATTTTCGGTATGGCCTCGGTGACGAAGTCCTTCACCGCACTTTCCATCATGCAGATGCAGATGGACGGACTTTTATCTGTCGATGATCCGGTTTCGAAGTATGTTCCGGAATTCACCAACAAGAATCAGAGCGCACCGGTCAAGCTGTGGCACCTTATGTGCCACAGCGGTGGCTTCTTCCCGCTGCCGCGTATCGTCATCGATAAGACGGCGCAGGAGATGCAGATCGAGGACTCCCTCGAGAATGAGCTGATCTATCGCGACGATTTCGCCGAGGAGGGCGTACGGCGCGTAGCCGAGCGCCTGGATGCACAGACGCAGTTCACCGGACGTCCGGGACAGCGCCTCAGCTACTGTAACGACGGTTTCGGCTTACTGTCCGATATCGTGCGTCGTCACGGAGGCTATGGCTCCTTCGCAGAGTACCTCGATCAGAAGATCCTGAAGCCGCTTGGTATGACGCGCAGTAACATCAGCTTCATCCGCAATACCCTCGATGAAAATGCAGCGACCCTGTACTCGCTGGAGAAGGATGGCTGGAGAGCGGACCGAGATTATCAGAATGATGCCTTCGTTCTGCATGGCGGTGGAGGCATGAAGTCTACGCTCGGAGATATGCTGAAGTATGCGACGATGTACCTGAATGAGGGTGCAGCCGCAGACGGAACGCGTATCATCGACCGCTATTCGATCCAGGAGATGGTGAAGCCGCGTCAGTTCATGAAGCCGGGCGTGTACTACGGCTATGGACTCGAGTGCAAGCAGGTGGAGGATCGCACGATCGTGGAGCATGGTGGAAGTCTTCCAGGTGTTTCCTCGAACTTCTCCTTCTGCCCGCAGGAAAATGTCGGCGTCGTGGTGCTTTGCAACACGATGGATGTTTCCGTAGCAGCGATCGCCGATGCAGCGATGCGCGTATACTTCGGCCTCGATGCAGAAGAACCGCGTCCGGAGCATGCGGAGCGTAGCTGGACGGAAGAAGAAGTCGCAGAGCTTGCCGGTGAGTATGTATCCGGTGAGGGTGACGCGTTCAGTCTGAAGGCAGAAAACGGCAGCTTATCCATGACGATGAATGGAAAGCCGACAGAGCTTCAGTCGGTATATGCATGGCAGGGTATGGTACGAAAGAAGTATGCAGATATCTACCTGACCGCCATCCGTGATGAGGAAGGTCATGTCTATGCCGCACATTACGGCAGCCGTATCTTCCCGAAGATGTAAATTATAAGAGTTTAACGGAGGCACGCGTTCCCAGTGAACGTGTGCCTTTGTTATTTCGTGAGAAATGCAAAAGCGCATCGCTGGTTGACGGTCTGTTTTTGCAAGTGTCGTAAAAATGTCGTAAATGAAAATCAGCGCATGAAAAAAGCCGGGAATGAAATCATTCCCGACCGGATGGAGAGTACAGGACTCGAACCTGCGACCCCTTGCGTGTGATGCAAATGCTCTACCAGCTGAGCTAACCCTCCAAACAAACATGATTTTAGCACGCTGAAATCAAAAAACAAGCAGTTCCGTAGTCGATTGCTGGTTTTTTTATGCGCGATACGGTATAATACCTTTACTATGATTTTAAATATTGCAAACCTTAATAAGACATACGTTGGAAAACAGATTTTAAAGGGCGTCACCTTTCATATCGAGGACAAGGAAAAAGCGGCGATTGTCGGGATCAATGGATCCGGCAAGACGACGCTTATTAAGTGTATTCTGGGCGAGGAGGAGCCGGATGACTCCGAGACGGTAATCGCTCTTTCGAAGGGAAAGAAAATCGGTTATCTCGCGCAGCAGCACGCCGATATGCCGGGGGCAGAAGAAGATATCCCGACGGATCTCACGGATGCGAAGGCCCTCGCGATGAAACAGGAGATCGAGGCCTTCGGTGATGATTTCGATACCCTGTCCGGAGGTCAGAAGACCCGGAAGCGCCTCGAGGAGATCCTCCTCACGAAGCCGGACCTGCTCATCCTCGATGAGCCGACGAACCACCTCGATATCGAGTCGATTCAGTGGCTTGAGAAGGTGCTGAAGCGCTACGACGGTGCGGTTCTGCTCGTCTCCCATGACCGGTACTTCCTCGATCATGTCGTGACGAAGATTATCGACCTCGATAACGGAAGAGCCCGCATGTACCGCGGCAACTACTCCGAGTATGCCGAGAAGAAAAAACAGATCCGGGATGCGGAGCTGAAGGCCTACTATAATCAGCAGGCGGACATCGCGCACCAGCAGGCGGTCATCGATAAGCTGAAGCAGTTTAACCGCGAGAAGTCCATCAAGCGCGCGGAGTCCCGTGAGAAGGCTCTCGCAAAGGTGGAGCTTCTCGATAAGCCGGAGGAGCTCGATAATGAGATGCGGTTAGCATTGACCCCGCATCTCCAGTCTGGAAACGATGTGCTGTCCGTGAAGGCGCTCAGTAAGTCCTTCGGCGAGAAGACACTGTTCTCGAACATTTCCTTCGAAATCAAGCGGGGTGAACATGTTGCGGTGATCGGTGCGAACGGTACCGGTAAAACGACACTGCTGAAAATCCTGAACGAGCAGGAACCGGCGACGACCGGCAGCTTCAAGCTCGGTACGAATGTTGAGATCGGCTACTATGATCAGGAGCATGCCGTGCTCCATATGGAGAAGACCATCTTTGACGAGATTCAGGACGACTACCCGTACATGAACGACACGAAGGTTCGTAACGTGCTCGCGGCCTTCCTCTTCCGCGGTGATGATGTATATAAGCGGATCGGCGACCTCTCCGGCGGCGAGCAGGGCCGAGTGTCCCTCGCGAAGCTGATGCTCAGTAACGCGAACTTCCTCATCCTCGATGAGCCGACGAACCATCTGGACATCCAGGGCCGTGAGGTGCTGGAGGACGCGATCCGGAACTACGAGGGCACCGTGCTCTACGTGTCCCATGACCGTTACTTCATCAACAAGACCGCAACCCGTATCCTCGAGCTCTTCGAGAACCGCTTCGATAATTACATCGGTGACTACGATTACTACCTCGAGAAGAAGGAGGATGTCCGGAAGTACGGCGGCTCTGTACTGGATGCGAGCGCAAACAGCCAGAAGCCACGTACCTCCGCGGTACCGAATCCTGAAATCAAGTCGGAGCAGAAGACCGACTGGGAGCTGCAGAAGGAGTATAAGAAGAATCTTCAGAAGCTTCAGCGCGATCTGAAGTCGACGGAAGAAGAGATTCAGAAGCTCGAGGCCCGCAACGAGGAGCTGGACGATGACTATATGAATCCGGACATCGCTGCCGACGTCGGACGCCTCATGGAGCTCCATAAGGAGCATGAGAAAAATGATGCCCGCCTCGGGGATCTCTACGAAAACTGGGAGACCATCTCGGAGCAGCTGGAAGAACTGAAGCAGCAGGAACCGGGGAATTAAATACATGAAATAAAACAGGAGACGATGGCCGTTGTCATCGCCTCCTGTTTTTATGTCATATATTTATCCGATCAGTAGTGATCCGACGACGATGCCGAGGTAGGTGCCGACGACATAGCCGAAGGTACCGACAAGCATGCACGGGCCGACAAGCTTATTCCAGCCCTGGGCGATCGCCATGCCGGCTGCGGTGGTCGGGCCACCGATGTTGGCATTGGACGCAAGGATGATCTCCTCGAGGGAGCCGCCGATCAGCTTACCGCCGATGAAGCAGAAGAGCATATTGACGATCACCATCAGGAGGCAGAAGACGAGAAGCAGCGGTGCCTGCTGGATGATGAGTGGGATCGATGCCGGCACACCGATGACGAAGAAGAACAGGTAGATGAGGTAGGTCCCCAGCTCCTGTGCGCCATGCATGGCCTCCGCCTTTTCCGGAAGAACGGTGGCGAACAGCATCGCGACGGTCGTGATCCATACATACTGGCTGCCGAAGAAGGTGTTCAGCATATTGAGGAACCAGTTTCCGGTCGGAATCGCTGTAGAGAGCACACCGGCGATGGCCTTTGAAATCGTCACGACGATGATAGAGAAGGCGAAGTCGATCGCGATATCACGAAGCGAAATCTCCTTCCGTCCCCAGTACTTCGCAGCGAGGGTCTTGCCCTCCTCGGCGTCTGTACCATGCGCGAGGACGTGATCGATGTGCGGATGCGGATAGTGCTTTCGGAGCCATGCGTTGCCTGCAAACGCGATGAGGATCATGAAGTAGATCGCCATATTCAGATTATCGGCGACGGTCGCCGCAGAAATCAGGGTCTGGTCCACATGGAAGGCGTCGGCGAGGGCCGTGAAGTTGACACCGCCGCCGATGTAGGAACCGGTCATCATCGCTGCCACATATGGAAGATTCGGGATGAACTTCCCGAGGATGAGGACGCCGAGCACTGCGCCGGCCACCGTGCCGAGGGCACCGATCAGGAAGATGCCGAGCATCCGTCCCGTTTCCTTCCAGATCTTCGACAGGTTCACCTGCAGAAGCAGCAGCGGAATCGCCATCGGCACCGCGAAGCCCCAGACCACATCATCGAAGATCGGCGCGCTCGCCGGGATGATCTTCAGGTTCGTGAGCAGCAGTGCACAGATCAGGGCAATGATGGCACCGCTGATCTTACTGGCCCATGCGTAGGTCTGCTCCATCCAGATGGAAAATGCGACCACCAGCACCATGATGCTCATCAGCACCCAGGTGTTATCTGCGGAAATGAGTGTGTTCATCGTGTTATCTCCTAAGCTATAAATTTCACGTAAGAATCATGATGTTTCTCATTATATCGCAGGCGGAATCATGCGTAAAATGATGATTCTATCTATTAATTATGCAAAACAGAACGAAAGAACGGCCGCCGCGCGTGCGACAGCCGTTCTTTGTCGGGGGATTATGGATATAAAATAGCAGGAATCAGGATTTTATCCCAGCGGATAGAAGAGCGTAGCGGATACGGCGCAGGAAAGAATCGCCAGAATCATATACGGAAGAGTGAACTTCAGAACCTTCGCCGGGTTATACTCGCCGGCAGCGAAAGCTACAGCACACTCACCGGATCCGGATGGGAAGCCGACCGCGAAGTAGTTTGCGGTACCGATGATAAGAACGAGACCTCTCGGATCCCAGCCAGCGGCCAGTGCAACCGAAGCAGCGATCGGAATCAGTACGGACTGTGTACCCATGTTCGATATGAAGGTCGTCATGATAACGGTGGCAGCAGAGAAAATCAGCATAACCTTGAACTGACTCGGATTCTGACCGATGATGTTCAGGATGAACTGACCGATGACTTCACCGGCACCGGAAGATCCGATGGCGTCTGCAACGATGAGTACGCCGGCGAGCATCCAGATCATATCCTGGGTCATATCCTTCGATGCGTCCTTTGCATCGATACAGCCGGTGAAAATCAGGATGATGACACCGGCTGCCGGTGCGAGGTACATCCAGTTCTTCGTAATCTGGTTAAAGATGAGGCAGAGCATAACGACTGTAAATACGATGTATACGATCATCTGCTTAGCCTGAGGGAGCTTTTCAACGACAGCGCCTTTCTTCAGCTTCGTCGTATCAACTTCCTGATCCTTCGGCATCAGTTTCCATGCGAACAGGCAGTACGTTGTCAGAACAATGATCGGAATGATTGCAAATTTCAGTGGATCTAGAAGGCCGATCATGTACTGAGGATTTCCCTCACCGACGATTCCCTCGTAGAAACCATTCAGGGTTGCGAAGGTGGTTGCACCGAGGCCGATCGGAAGGCGGAACTTCCAGGCAACCATGACACCGAGAAGCGGAAGCAGCAGACGATTTGCGGTGATTTCACCAGATTTATTCAGCGTGGTCAGAAAAACGACCAGAATAGCGAGTGCAGCAGTAGATGGTACAAACTGAGAGAAAAGAGCCGCAACCGCATAAAATGCGATGATCAGCATCATACCGCTCTTGCCCTGAACCATATTCAGTGTACCGGAAATCTTATCGACGAGGGCAGTCTTTGTGAGTACAGAAGAAAGTGCGAGAATCGGTGCGATCAGAACGACGGTTTTATTACCGAAGCCGATGAAGGCAGATTTCAGATCGACGACACCGGTCGCAGCGAGAATCAGGCAGCAGGTCATGGCTGTCACGCCAAATGGCACCTTGTGCCAGATGAACATGACCATCATAAACAGCGTCACGAGAAGAACGATGGTTAAGTGTGACATAATACGATTTTATCCTTTCATCAAAAAGTGAAGTCATAACACAAAATGGAGGAAAGCAGGATGCAGACGCCCATTTCGTTTTTTCAAATAGTTGATTATTTCATCAGTACACGAACCTGACGTACACGTTCATGAATGAAATCGGCCCAGACGGTCGGGTCATAGTAGCAGTTGTTTTCATCTGTGTACTGGCCGGCACGATCGATTACCTCGATCTGATTCGGGTGGCTTGGGAGGGCAATGTCTACATGGATGGCTGCAATCTTCTCCTCATCCGCGAGGAAACGGTCACGAAGTGCCGGTGTCAGCTTCTTACTCGTCTTGTAGTAATCATCGTTCATGGTGTTTGCACCGACGCCGCCGTGCATACCAAGGGTGTAGGTTTTTCCATCCACCGGATTTGTTTCCTCCCAGAAGAAGCTGGTGCATCCGATGGTGTGTCCTGGGGTAAGCATGGTGCGAATAGAGATGTCGCCGAGAACAACAGGTGTAGCGTCGTCGTAGAAATGGTCGATCTGGAAATCGACTGGATGGGAATCTTTATCGAGTACCATCGTCTCTTCCGGTACCTCCTGATAAAAATCCCAGTCTTCCTTCGACATGTACATCTCGGCACCGGTCAGCTCCTTCATGATCTGTGCGGCACCGCAGTGATCGAAGTGTGCGTGGCTGAGAAGGATCTTCTTGATGTCGGATGGCTTGTGACCGGTTTTATAGATGCTGTCGACGAGCTGATAGGCGCTCTCTGGGATCGCGGTATCGATCAGGATGCAGCCTTCGCTCGTTTCGATAAGCCAGCAGCCGACCCAGGTCTGACCAGCAACATACCAGGTTCTCGGTGATACCTGAAATGGTTCGATGGCTGCGGTCCATGGGCGATATGCGAGCGTTGCAACCGGATCCGCCATCGGCTTCGTACACTTAAATGACATATGTTTTCCCCTTTCGTGTTCGGTCAGAAGGCACTGCTCGGTAAGCTTTGACGCGTAGTGCTACGCTCTGTTTATTCTGACATGTTTTGTAGCTCTGGATTTCAGAAAATCGAGAGATGCGAAACAGTTATGTGATATATCTGTTGAAATCATCATAGGATGGATGTACTCTTAATTCAACTTATAGAAAATTAGATTTAAACTTAACTCGATTAAGAAACGGCCGTGGAAAGGAGTGTCGAGATATGGAACTGAAGCAGATCGAAAATATCCTGGCGATCGCAGGCGAGGGAAGTATTTCCCGGGCTGCAGAGCGCCTGTTTCTCACGCAGTCTGCGCTGAATCAGCAGCTGCTGAAGCTGGAGAAAGAGCTCGGAATGCAGCTGTTTGAACGTCGGAAGCACAGCATGGTGCCGACGGAAGCCGGACAGATTTATCTGGAGGGAGCGAGAGACATCCTGCAGATAAAGGAAAATACGTATAAAAAGCTGAATGATCTCCACCAGGAAGGCCATGGCACCATTTCGATCGCGTATACGCCGGAGCGCGGTGCCGATATGTTTTCTGAAGTATTTCCGGTGTTTCATATGCTGTATCCGGAGATCCGCTTTCATACGAAGGAGCTGCGGAATAAACGTATGGAGCAGGCACTCATCAACAAGGAGGTGGATCTCGCCTGTACGACCTTTACAGAGGGGCAGCAGAATCCAAGCTTATCTTATATTGCGAATGTGAAGGAGGAAATCGTATTAGGTGTACCGGCCTCACATCCGCTCGCTTATCTCGCCGGAGAAAACAGTGCAGAGCGCCTGCCGGAGGTGGAGCTCAGTCTGTTTAAGGATACGCAGTTCCTGCTGGCTGCGCCGGAGACGAAGAGCTCGGATATCGAGGCAGAGATTTTTCGAACGGCGGGTTTTCAGCCGAAGGTACTCTATACCTCTTCGGGAAGTAAAACCAGAATCCGCTCTGTAAAGGCGCAGCTTGCCAGTGCTTTCTTTCCGGCGTTCTATGTGGATCCGGATGCACCGATCGTTTATTTCACTGTGAAGCCACATATTCACTGGCATTCCTCGGTTGCGTATCGAAAGGGAAGCTATCTTTCCGTACCGGAGCTCGTGCTCGTAGATCTGATACGGAAGTATAATACGCGGGTAAGTAATTTTAAGAGTATTGTGCCAGGATAAAGAAAGCTACTTCTAGTCGGAAAAACAGAATATGCGAATGAAAAAGAAAAACCTGGAGCGTACCGAGATGGTGCGAGTCCAGGTTTTGATGTTATTCAGGATGGAAGCTGATCATATTCAGTGAGAAGAAGACGGATCAGCTGCTTCATAGGTTCGGACAGGTTGATGGATTTCTGATAAGCAGCGACGATGTAAAACGTGAGCGGAGGATTCAGGGAGTATGTATAAAACGTATCTTCTGGGTGAGACAGATGACTCGGAATGAAAGCATTACCGAGCCCCTTATTCAGCATATAGCGTCGAGAAACATCATCCTCGATTTCGCAGAGGATATTCGGCTGAATCTGCATATTACGCAAGGCCTGATCCTCTGCGTTACGCACGAAAGAAGGCGCATGAGTGAGTACGAAGTAGTCATTCTGAATCGCGGAGTAGTCTCCTTTCTCGATGTCCTCGGCAAGGAGCGTCGGATGCCCATCCGGAACAGCGAGAAGAAGTTCTCCGGTCCAGAGTGGGATATACTCGAGTACGGAGTGCTGCAGGGATGAAGTGAGCAGAACACCGAGATCCGCATGTCCCATGATGAGATCTTCCTTTGCGGTTAAGCTGTTGCTGCGCCGTACCATAAGTTCGATTTCCGGATGATGTTTTCGAAATGCAGGAATGCATTCCAGTGCAGAAGAAGCTGCGCAGGCAAAACGAAGAGAATTTTTACTACTGTGCGTGAGAGAGGAGATTTTACGAAGTGCCTCTCTCTTTATTTGCAGGATGGAATGCCCGCCATTGATATAGATTCGACCTGCATCTGTAAGTGTGAGACCATCGCGCTCTCGGACGAACAGCTGCGTCCCGAGCTCGTCTTCGAGCTTTTTCAGACGCTGACTAAGCGCTGGCTGTGAGAGATAGAGGCGTTCGGCGGCTTTGCTCAGACTTTTTTCTTCTGCAATGGCGATGACATATTCGATCAGTTTTGTATCCATCAGAGCGTGTGCCTTTCTATGTGATAAAGCTGGAATTCTTCAATCAGATTCTTCGCTGCCTGATTCGGGCTGAAATGATAGTTCGGATTCTGAGCTTCCATCTGATAGTTCAGAGCGATAAGATAGCGTTCTTCTTCTGACAGAATATGATCCGGCGCGGACATTACGGTCATGTGGACGAAACATTTTGGCTTCAGGCTGAAGTAAACCAGGTTTCTCGACGGCTCCATATGACTACGTGCCAGAATCGTGACGCCGGCGCCTTGATCCGCCATGTTTTTCAGAATCAAGTTATTATCGGCTTCATATACGATGGTCGGTTGCATTTGATTCTGCTGTAAAAGCATATCTGTCGTATGACGTATGGTAGAATTGTGCGTTGCCAGAATGAAAGGGGTATCCTTAAATTTTCGGATATCGATCGCAGTCAGATGGGAGAGGTCATGGCTTGCCTGATAAGCGAGTGGGTGAAAGGCAGGGACAAACAAAACCACCTCCTCTTCATGAAAGGAGGTATGCACGATGCCGGGCTCATCCGGATCGTCACAGGTGCCAAGTGCCAGATCGACCTCGTGAACCTGCACGGCCTTTCGAAGTCCTGCCATATAGTGCTCCTTCATTTCGATTTTTACATTCGGATAGCGCCGATGAAACTGATTGAAAATTTTCGCAATTGCAATAGAACCACGCAGCGGTGTAACTCCGATGGTGATCGTTTTTTGATAACCGACCGAAAGCTCAGAAATCATCTGATAGGTCTGCTCTTTTACGGCGATGATGCGGGAAGCGGCATCCAGATAGATTTTACCGGCGGCGGTAGGGTAGTAACGTTTTTTGTGCTGGAAAAATAATTCTGTTCCCAGTTCTTTTTCGAGCTCTGCCAGATATTTGCTAAGTGCTGGTTGCGTTATGTGAAGCTTCTCCGCAGCCGCAGTTAAGCCTCCTTCTTCTGCAATAGCCAGTATATAGTGTAGCTGCTTTGTATTCATAGTGATTCCTTGCGTAAAGTTGCATTACTTTTGCTTATAAATTACATAAGTCTTTCAAGCTTGTCAATCGTCATTTTGCGCAGCATAATACAGGCATAAACGATGCGAGCTGAACAAAATCACGTATTTCTGAATAGGATTACTTTCAATTAAGAAAGATGACGAATGAGGAAACGTGAATGAAACATAAAATCATATTATATTTCGCAAAGAAAGGGAGAAACGTTATGAAGAAAAACAGATTATTTGCAGGTATGATGGCTACGTGCATCCTGGCTGCCGGTCTCGTAGGATGTGGCTCATCTGCAGCTCCGGAAGCAACGAAAGCTTCTGGAAATGCAGGCACAGAAGCTGCAGCAGCGGCAGCCGGTGAAGGCGTAGGACCATGGAAGTCCGGAGATAATGTATATGTCGATGTTCCTGCGAAGGCAGGCGGCGGAACCGATCTATATACTCGTTATCTGACGCAGGCACTCAGCGAGGTATGTCCAGGTGTGAACTTCGTCGTTACAAACTACGATACCGGTGAAGTCGGCATGGAGCATGTGAAGAATGCGAAGCCAGATGGTTTAACACTCGGTGCCTGCCATGGTGGCTCGATCATTCAGTATCTGGCCGGATCCTCGGAAGTAAATATCAAGGATGATGTTAAGGCGGTGGGCATCATGAACCAGGGTGGTCCGCAGGCCATCATCGCGAAACCAGGCGCACCATACACGAACTTTACAGAACTTGCAGAGTATATCAAGGCAAATCCGGGGGATGTCGTTGTAGGATGTTCTTTAGGCGGTACGACGCAGGTGCTGTTCACGTCACTCATCGAAGAGCTGACCGGTGATGCGAATTCGGTAAACTATGTGCAGTGCTCTTCCGAGGCAGATAAGCTGACCAATGTTGCAGCCGGCTCGATTGATATCGCAAACTGCTCCATCCCGAACGCGGTATCCTATGATGCCGATGGAAAGCTGACCATATTGGGAAGTATCGGACCAAAGGCGGCGACACTGGAAAACATGAGCGAGCTGGTAGGTACAGAGCTGGATAAGAAGTTTGCGACCACACAGGAGCAGAATGTAAGTCTGACATGGGATTCAAATTACTATATAGTCGTTCCGAAGGATACACCGGATGAAATCTGTGAGGCAATCAATGAGGCGATTCAGAAGGCAACCACGGTTCAGTCCTTCATCGATGGCAATAATAAAATGGCAACCTATATCGCGGCTGTGAACTATGAGGATACAAAGAAGGCTCTCGAAACAGAGTGGAGCTCCCTGGATGAACTCGTAGGTTCCATGGGGCTGAAGGTTCGCTGATGATACGAACTGAACGAAACTGAAACATGTCCGGCCGTCCTTACGGGCAGCCGGTATTTTTGAAAAGGGGGTTTCAATGAAAAAACTGAATCGTACCTATGTGATGGGAATCGCATTTATCGTATTCGCTGTGTGGGTCGCATTTCAAACGGCCTTGATACCTGAAAAGCTGGTTTCTAACGAGCCTGGACCGAAGCTCTTTCCATTTATTTCTGCGATCGGCATGATTATCATGGCGATTCTTTCGATGATTTTCGATGGAAAAAAAGAAAAAGAAGAGAATGAGCATGGCGCAGCTCCGTATCTTGATAAAGATGGATGGAAGCGTCTCGGACGGATCATGCTGGAGTGCATTCTTTTCTGTGTGGCGATGAATTTGATCGGCTTCTGGATTACGTCGATGATGGGCATGATGATGTTCATCATGACACTGAAGGTAGATAAGAAGATCAATATTCTATTTGCGGTCGTATTAAGTGTCGCATTGGGCAGTCTCTGCTATTTCGGATTTACGAAGGGCTTCAATATTCCACTTCCGAAGGGTGTGCTTTTTGAGGCACTCGGCATTCGGATGCCTTAACTGGAAGGAGAAAATAAAAATGGCAAGTTATCTTTCTGCACTTGGCGTGTTATTCCAGCCAGTGAACTTCATCATGATGTATATCTGTTCTCTGGTTGGATGTGTTCTGGGCGCGATTCCTGGTCTGTCCGGAGGTCTCGGCATCACACTGATTCTTCCGATGACGTTCGCTTTAAATACGAACTTAAGCTTCGCGATGCTGCTCGGCATGTATGTTGGTGGTGTATCCGGCTCCTTTATTGCAGCGGTACTCGTCGGAATCCCTGGATCTGCTGCGTCGATCGGAACCTGCTATGATGGTTATCCGATGACACAGAAGGGACAGGCGGCACGCGCACTCTCCATCGGTATCACCGGCTCCTTCATCGGTACGCTGGTTTCTATTCTCGTAGCGACTTTCTGCTCTACCTTTATCGCAGATGTTGCACTGAAACTCGGACCATGGGAGTACTTCAGTCTCTGCCTGATGGCCATCACGATGGTCGTTGGATTAAGTAAAGGCTCCATTTTTAAGGGTCTTCTGGCAGCCTTTTTCGGACTGTGGCTTTCTACGGTTGGTTCGGATATGGTAACGAACCAGCTTCGTTTCACTTTTCATAATACGAACCTCTATGGTGGAATCAATGTCGTATGCCTCCTGATGGGTACCTTCGCACTACAGCAGGTTGCTTCAAGCTATGCAAAGAATAATCTGACGATGCCGGAAGTAGACGCCGGATCGCTGAAGGGCTTCGGTTTCAGCTTTAAGGATTTTAAGGATAATCTGAAGGTGATCATCACATCACTTTTCATCGGACTCTGGATCGGCTTTTTGCCGGGTATGGGCTCCGGTATTTCAAACCTGATCGCCTATGGACAGGCGAAGAAGATGAGCAAGCATCCGGAGAAGTTCGGAACCGGTATCGATGAAGGTATCTGGGCAACGGAGGTTGCAAATAACGCGGGTGTCGGTGGTGCCATCATCCCGATGATCGCACTGGGCATTCCAGGTGATGGGACGACCGTTCTACTGATGTCTGCTATGACGATTCATGGATTGCAGGCGGGGCCGATGTTCATCAAAAACAATCCTTTACTGGCAAATCTTATTTTTGCTACCGTGCTGATCGCTGCAATTCTGATTTTCGTCACAGAGCTGTTGACGAAGCGCTGGTTCCCGATGCTTTTAAAGGCACCATATCACTATCTGTACAGTGCGATTCTTATGATCTGCTTCCTTGGTGCATACTCTGCGTCGACGTCGATGTTCAGTGTTTACCTGGTACTGGTATTTGGTGCAATCGGTATCCTGATGGAATTCTTTAAGATGCCGAGTACGCCGCTTATGCTTGCATTTATTCTGGGAAGTAAAATCGAGAGCTATTTCCGTATGGGATGCTCCTATGCGAAGGGGGATATGACCTCTTTCCTTACCCGTCCGATTTCTCTTATCTTTATCCTGATTGCTGTTTACAGTGTAATCGGTCCGCTGATTTCAAAGATGCTTAAGAAAAAGAAGGCGACGGCCTGAAAATTCATGAAAGCCGAAGCTTGCAAGGCTTCGGCTTTTCTACTCTCATTTTTAGAAGTTTTCATGAGAAAGATACATATCGAAGGAGGAATCAGACGATGTTGACACAGGAAGAAAAAGAAAAGATGATTGTTGCGCTTCGTGGCACCAGCGTAGCAAAGGAAAATATCACAGAAGAATATAAAAAAAACCTGGATCTCGCGGAACGTGAAGAGGTCAGCGTAACCACATCCGAAGGTCCGGTTCCGTGCTATATCTTTACGGCAAAGAATCGTACACGGAACTGTCCGGTCCATATCAATGTCCATGGTGGTGGATTTGTACGCCCACATGTTTTACGGGATGAGATTTACTCTGCAAAGGTAGCCGATGCGATTCAGGGCATCGTGGTGGATGTGGACTATAGTCTGGCACCGGAGTATCCATATCCAAAAGCATTTAATGAAACGTATGAAGTATGCAGATGGGTGTTTTCCATGCTGCAGCACTGGGGTGCCGACGTGAAGCGCGTATCCATGGGCGGACATAGTGCAGGTGCAAACCTGACGGCAGCCGTATGTTTAAAGGCAAATCAGACAAAGGAATTTCAGTTCTGTCTTCAGGTGCTGGATTATGGTGCGTTTGATATGGTGACGGATCCGGCAGATAAACCGGAAGCAGAAAGCAATCTGATTCCGGTAGAGCGAGGCAGAATGTTCAGCCTGGCATATACAGATGGAGAAGTAGAGAATTTAAAGGATCCATATTGCAGCCCTCTGCTTGCACCGGATGAGATGCTGCGGGGACTTCCGGAAGCACTCGTAACCAGTGCCGGTCATGATAATTTCCGATTCGAGGATGCCGAGTACGCAAAGCGTCTCGTGCTGGCGGGTGTAAAGGTGACACAGAAGTGTTTCCTCGATTCGTATCATGGATTTATCGTGCATTGCACAGATGAATGGGAAGCTGGTCAGCAGCTGGTCATCGATACGATTCAACGAGCGTCACTGTAAAAGAACAGTAAGTGTAGAGTGAGTGCTACTGGAAAGGAAAGTATATGAAAAAAGTAATTGAGCCGGGTAGAACCAGAAAAAGTATTAATTTTATTGACAATATCGTGTATTCGAGACAGAAGAATCTGGACGGACAGGAGATGGAGCTGAAGATGTCCATCATGCTGCAGAATGGCAACAGTGAGATGCGTCTGGCATCCGGCCACGATGATGAAGCGGATGATAAAACACCGAAGCCGGCGATTCTGTGGGTTCCGGGTGGCGGATATCGTGGCTGTGACAAGAATCTTATGGTGGCTGAGATGGCCTTTCTCGCAGATGCAGGATATGTGGTTGCATCCATGTACTATCGAAGTAGTGCCGAGGAACATATGCCTTCACAGATCATCGACGTGAAGACGGCGATTCGATTCCTTCGTGCGCATGCCGATGAATATGAAATTGATCCGGAGCATATCGGTATCATCGGACGCTCCGCGGGTGGACAGCTGTCGGCACTTGCTGCGATGAATTCCGATGGCTATGAAAGTGAAGAGTGGAGTGAGTATTCTTCTCATGTGCAGGCCTGCTGTGATATGTTTGGACCGGTGGATTTCGTAAAACTGATTGAGGATGATGCGCGTGAAATGCGTACAAATCCAGACTGTCGCTGGAAAAAACCAGAAGATACACATGCTGGGGCACTTTTCGGCGGAGACATGTCAACGCTGAAGGAGCGCGCGAAGCCATATTGTCCACCATACATTTTAACGAAGGAGATGTGCCCGATTCTCATCCTGCATGGCGACTGCGATAAGCTGGTGTCCTGTGACATCAGTGAAGCATTTTATGACGATATCGTAAAGGCGGGCATGGAAGATCGCGCAGACCTTTATATCCTTCATGGTGCGGGCCATGGAACGAAGGAGTTTTTCCAGCAGGAAACGAAGGAAATCATCCGTGCATTTTTTGATAAGAATCTTAAGTGACGACGTATCGGACGAACAGAGGTACAGCCATGATCAAAATCGAAAGCAACTGTTCGAGTAAGATGACGGATGAGGAGATGCGCTACCAGCAGGGACAGGGCATCCACTATCTTGCCGTGAACTTCATCGGCGATGATGCAAATTACGATGGCATCCTGCGTTTCCAGGAGCGTGCGGCGAAGTATGATCTTCAGATTTCCAATGCAGGCTGCCCGCAGCTGCAGAAGTGCCCGTCGATTCATCTCGGCCGTGAAGATCGTGACGAGTGGATCGCGAAGTACAACGAGTTCACGAGAGCACTTGGTCAGGCCGGCGTTCCGATCAACTATATCGCATGGCAGCCGAATGGTATCTTCCGTACCCGGATCGGTGCCGGCAAGTATAACCACGGTCAGAATTCCTTTATCTGTGATCTCGACGAGATTCAGTCCCGTCCGATTTCAAATGACCGCGTATACGGAGAGCAGGAAATCTGGGAGAACTTCAAATACTTCCTGGATAAGGCACTTCCGGTATGTGAAGAAGCCGATGTCAAGCTGGCACTTCATCCGAACGATCCACCGATTCCGGAGGCTGGTGGCGTAGCCTGCCTCATCTGGAATTCCGACTGCTATCGTCGAGCCTTCGAACTAGCCGGTAACAGCCCGTATCTCACGATGAAGATGTGCGTCGGCTGCTGGCTGGAGTCTGAGCACTTCGGTGATCTCTATCAGGACATCGAAGAGTTCGTGAAAGCCGATAAGCTCCCGATCATTCACTTCCGCAATGTCAGCGGACAGCTTCCGTACTTCGAGGAGACGCTTCTCGAGGATGGCTATGCGGATATGTATCAGATTATGAAGGTGATCGTACGCAGTGGCTTCGACGGATATCTCAACATTGACCATCCGTTTTTTAATGCAGATGGGAAGGGATTCTCCGAGCGCTCCGCTGCGTATTACACCGGTTACATGAAGGCACTGCTTCACTGCGCAGAGGCAGAAGAGAAGAAAAAATCTGAATAGTATTTATCCGGCGATTTTCAGAGGATGAGCCGTATGAGGCATAGAAAAAGGGTGTTGTGCATGCAGCATCCTTTTTCTGTGCCGTGGTTTGACCGAAGATGCAGGCAGAATGTCTGCCCGGCCCGCATTTTTATGCTACAATGAAATTATTCTAAAACCTGATCTGCAAAGGTGCATCTGCGTTCACATCGCATGATATCCACCAGCGCAGACATGACGATGGAAAATGGAGGAAATCATATGCTGCCATTTGTTTATTATGCACCGACGAAGGTGGTGTTCGGCCCGGATACGGCCGTGGAAACCGGAAAGCTTGTGAAGGAGCAGGGCGCGACGAAGGTCCTGATCCACTATGGAAGTGAGCGTGTGAAGAAGTCTGGGCTCGTACCGATGATCGAGAAGCAGCTCGAGGAAGCGGGTATCGGCTATGTCGAGCTCGGCGGTGTCGTACCGAATCCGCACCTCAGTAAGGTCTATGAGGGCATCGAACTCTGCCGGAAGGAAGGCGTCGACTTCATCCTTTCCGTCGGCGGTGGTTCCGTCATCGACTCTGCAAAGGCCATCGGTTATGGACTCGCGGATAAGACCGAGGGCGATGTCTGGGATTTCTATGATCTCAAGCGGAAGGCGAGTGCATGCACGCCGCAGGGCGTCGTACTGACGATTGCGGCGACCGGTTCCGAGATGTCGAACTCTTCTGTGATTACGAAAATGACGGACGAGGGTGGCATCAAGCGTTCCTACAACACGAATCTCGCGCGTCCACGCTTCGCCATCATGGACCCGAAGCTCACGATGACCCTTCCGGAGTACCAGACCATGTCCGGTGCGGCTGACATCTGTATGCACACGATGGAGCGCTACTTCAACAACGGCGGCTCCATGGAGCTGACGGATGCGATTGCCGAGGGCCTGCTTCGCACCGTGATGGCCAATGCACACATCCTGATGTCGGATCCGACAAACTATGACGCGCGCGCAGAGATCATGTGGGCCTCCTCCCTCAGCCATAACGGACTGACCGGCTGTGGCACGGATGGTGGCGACTGGTCCTGCCATCGCCTCGAGCATGAGCTCGGCGGACTCTATGATGTCGCGCATGGTGCAGGCCTCGCGGCCATCTGGGGCACCTGGGCACGCTATGTGTATAAGCATAATCCGGCCCGCTTCGCAAAGTTCGGTGTCAATGTACTCGGTGTCGAGGCAGGAGCAGACGACGAAGAGACCGCACTCCGTGGCATCGTAGCGATGGAAGATTTCTTCCGTTCGATTCATATGCCGACGAACCTTCGTGAGCTCGGTGTAAACCCGACCGACGAAGAGTATAAACTCCTCGCAGAAGGTTGCTTTAAGGCCACGAATGGAGGCATCGGTTCGATTCTTAGACTGAAGCTCGAGGATATGGAGAAGATTTACCGACTGGCATATTAAAAAAGATGTATCGAAAAAGAGCCCGCGTCAGCGACTGCTGATGCAGGCTCTTTATTAAGGTGCGCCTGGCGGCGCACGTTTTTTTCTTACTTCCCATGCTCCCAGTAATCATCGACCAGCTGGATGAAATCCTTCGCAGCTTTGCTGAGATAAGTGTTCTTCTGGTAGCTAACACAGACCTTCCATGTCGGATGTGTCGTGAGACTATAGAAGCGGACCCCTTCCGGCTGCTTTTTTACATAGTGGTATGGAATGAGGGCACAGGCCATCTTCGCACTGACCATGGATAGAATCGTTGCGTTATTCGAAGTTTCAAACAGAACCGTCGGGCTGAAGCCGGCATCATGAAAAATCTGATCCACGGTTTTACGAATCGTCGATTCCTTATACATCATCACGAACGGCTCGTAACGGAACAGCGAGAGAGGAACCTCCGGATACTGTGCATCTGTCTGCAGATATTCATCCGGGAGCGGATACTGCTCAGGTAGAGCCAGAAAGATTTCTTCATCGAACATATCGATGTACTCGTCGTTGGTTTTCTGCTGTTCGGAGATCGTGACGAAGCCGATATCCAGTTCACCTTTGTGGATTGCTTCCTGCTGCTTTCGTACACTGAGTTCGCGTGGTTCGATCGTAAAATCCGGATACATGTCATGAAACTTCGGATAGACATATGGAAACATATCGGAGCCCCGCCCCGGTGTCATGCCGACAGAGAGAAAGCCACGATGGGTGTCTGCCATATCGGCGATCAGCGTGTAGGTTTTCTGCTTGATGCGGAGCATCTCACGCGCATTTTCGACATAGACATTGCCCTCCGGGGTCAGTGTCCAGTCTGATTTGTTGCGTACGAACAGCGGAGCGCCCAGCTCCTTCTCGAGCTTCTGAAGCTGCTGAGAGAGTGCGGACTGGGTGATGAAGAGCTTCTCTGCAGCACGGGTGATGGATCCCTCATCGGCGATTTTAATGATGTATTCGATCTGTTTTGTATCCATAAATCGTAAACCTGCGGTGTTAGGAAAACTAATTCTGCATTCATATTAATTAATTTTACTAACATATTTTAACGCAATATAATGAGCATATCAAGTGAATGAGCAATCGCTTTTAACCAAAGTAAGGAGGAAAAAGCATGGCAAATAGATTATGCATTCAAATCACTGAGCGTGATAACGTCGCCATCGCCATCCATGATGTGCCGAAGGGTACCGAAGTCATGCCGGGCGTGGTCACCGTGGAAGACATCCCACAGGCACATAAGATCGCGCTGAAGGCACTTCCGAAGGGATCCGAAGTCATTCGCTACGGTGTGGTGCTCGGCACGACCGCAGAGGATATCCCGGTCGGTGGCTGGATCAATGAGAAGAACCTCATCATGGCACCGGCACCGGATCTCGATCAGATGGAATTTGCAACGAACATCCGCACGGATCTTCCGAAGCCGAAGCGGACGACCTGGATGGGCTATCGTAATCCGAACGGTGGTTACGCCGGCACCCGGAACATCCTCGGCATCAACACGACCGTGCAGTGTGTTGCGGGTGTGCTCAATGTTGCCATCCAGCGTATCAAGCGGGAGATCCTGCCGAAGTATCCGAACGTAGATGACGTCGTCGCCATCAATCATCCGTATGGCTGCGGTGTCGCCATCGATGCACCGGATGCCTACATTCCGCAGAAGATCATCCGCAACATCGCAACCCATCCGAATTTCGGTGGCGTATTTATGCTGGTCGGTTTAGGCTGTGAGAAGTTTACCGTCGACCGCTTCTGCGAGTGGTGGCCGGAGCTGAATAACGAGGACAATGTCATCGTCCTTCAGAACTATAAGGGATACCAGGCCATGATGGATGCCATCTGCGAGATGGCTGAAAAGAAGCTGCAGATTCTGAACGAGCGGAAGAGAGAGGAACTGCCGCTCTCCGATCTGCTCGTCGGCATGCAGTGCGGTGGTTCGGATGCGTTCTCCGGTATCACGGCGAACCCGACGGCCGGTTATGCCGCCGATCTCCTCGTTTCCGGTGGCGGAACCGCGATGTTCTCCGAGGTAACCGAGGTACGTGATGGCGTACAGTTCATCGCCCATCGTTGCATCAACGAAGAGGTAGGGAAGCGCCTCGTGGAAGAGATGAAGTGGTATGACAATTACCTGAAGAAGGGTGGTGTCGACCGTGGTGCAAACACGACACCAGGTAACAAGAAGGGTGGCCTCTCGAACATCATCGAGAAGTCCATGGGCTCCATCGCAAAGTCAGGCTCTTCCCCAATCGTCGAAGTCCTGTCCCCTGGCGACAAGCCGACGAAGCACGGCGAAATCTTCGCAGCGACACCAGCCTCTGACCTCGTCTGCGGACCGTCTCAGCTCGCTTCCGGCATGGGCCTCGAAGTCTTCATGACCGGCCGCGGCACCCCATACGGCCTCGCCGCAGCCCCGGTCATCAAGCTCTGCTCCAGAAACGAAATGAAGGAGCAGTGGCCGGACATCATCGATTTCAACGCAGGCCCGGCCGCCGTCGGCGACCGCACCATCGCAGAACAGGGCGAAGAACTCTTTGACTTCATCCTCGACGTCGCCTCCGGCATCAAAAAGCCATACACCGAACAGTACGGCTTCGCCAACGACCTCTGCGTATTTAACCCTGCACCAATCACGTAGGCGCTTGCATCAAGCAGTGCAAAATCGAAGAAGTCCACACAGGGACCATGCACGCATGAGTCCCTGCGTGGACTTCTTCGATTTTATAGGGGCTTTGCCCCGGTATCGAACGCCGCCGAAGGCGACGTGAGATAAGCGCTGCTTTTATTCACTGTCCTAATTCGTTTGTACCGGTGCCAGGTGCTCAGCCCAGTACGCGCGTACCATGGCGATGAAATCCTTCGCGGCGTCGGTGAGGTACGCACCTTTACGGTAGGTGATACAGAGATCCCAGGTCGGGTGATTCGGTAATACGAAGCATCCGATCTTGGGATTTTTTTCGTCTGTGTAGTAGCGCGGTACGATCGCGCAGCAGAGATAGGCGCTGCCAGGTCTCGTGTCATACTTTGAGCGTCTGATACTTTTCTTTAAGAAGTTTCCATATGAGCGCATAAAGTGGATTCAGCGCCTGCTCTTCTTTAAATACGGTGACGCCTTTTACCGGGAATCCTTCCGGTAGCGGGAGTTTTAAAAAGTCTTCTTTCAATAGATGGAACAGGCTTTCGGGCAATACGGAAAGTCCTTTCCTGGTGGCGCATAGGTGCGCTGCCTCCTGAAAAGTGCTGGTGGTTTCTATATGAGGACAGTCCGACAGCCCGATTCCAGCCATGGCTTCTTCCTGAAATGAAGGTGAAAGCGCGTAATTTTCCTTAACAAATACCCGATCATGCGTCCATCCAGTCTTTTTCAAGATTTTTTCCTGGAGTGCATGTTCTGTATACCATTCGCGTGAAGCTGCCAGCACATAGCTGTCTTCCTGGAAAGTTTTCTGGATATAGGGTTTGGGAACTTCTTTCTGTGTCATATAAATGAGAAGATCGGCTGAACCATTCTGGAGCATTTGTAATGCAGTGTCAGTTTCGCCGGCGATTAAGGTCAGATGAGCCTCATCGTAAACTTTTCGTACTTCCGGCCAGATATCCCGAAGAAACATATTCCGCATCGTGAATTCAATATAAATAGACACATTATGAATGGCCGTTTCTTTCAGCTTTTCGAGTGCCTCTTGCAGTCCTCGTTCTTCCGCTGCGATTTGACGCGCTGTATCGATCACGAGTTCGCCCCGAGGGGTTGGCGTCATGGCAGACTTGGAACGTTCAAAAATAGAAAAACCGAGTTTTTCTTCATAGAGCTTCAGCTGTTGTGAAAGTGCTGGCTGAGAAAGATAACAGCGGGCAGCGGCCCGGCTGATATTTGATTCCTCGTAAATCGCCAGAAGATATTCATAGATTTTTGAATTCATGGTGAAAGCCTTTCGTCGAAGGAGTGGAGCAGGTGCTGGACTTCCTCATTGGTGGCAAGAAAACGGGAACCGCTTTGCCTGAGCCGCTGATATTCCAGGTAAAAAAAGAAACGTTCCGGATCCGTGAGCGTGCGATATAGCGGAAAAGCCATCCCTTCCGTAAGAGCCGGCAGTCCAGACAGGGTGAAATAACGCAGTCCTGAAATATGGGTGGCACTTTCTTCATCGACAAAGCCGGCGTAGTTTCCTTCCATGAGTAGCTGATGATTGGTCAGTCGGTTCGACGTTTGAAGCTGAATATTCAGCTGAATCTGATGGCTTTTCAGGAAGTGATTCACGCACCGTCCGATGACCGTCAGTTCATCAGGAAGAATGAAGGGGGCATCTTTCATTAAAGCGAAATCCTCTATAGATAAAACGGAAGGTGCGGTGGCCGTTCCGCCCTGTACATACAGGGCATGGAAGCTGGGAATCCCCATCAGAATTCGTTTTTTTTCCAGTGGCAAAAAGTGAACATCCAAAGGCTTCAGGTCCATCCTGTCTTCGGTCATCAGAAGGATGAAATCGAGCTCTCCCGCCAGTAGCTTCTGATAAAGCAGGGTTGATCTCTCGTTGATGACCGAAACGTGCAGCGATGGATAGCGCTCAAGCATATGGGGATAAATATAGGCCAGAGAAGCACCGCCACGGATGGGTGGGATGCCAAAGCGAAGAAGATTTGGGGTGCGTGCACCGTTCAGTTTCTGATGAAGCTGCGACTGAAGGAATTGAATCTTTCGAGCACTTTTCAAGTAGAGGGTACCGGCTTCTGTCAGCTCATAGCTTCCGGAGGCGGTAGCAAAAAGACGAATACCGGTATCCGTTTCCAGATTCTGAAGGTATCTGCTGAGTACAGACTGCGATACATGAAGCGCATGTGCAGCCTGCGTCAGGGTCTTGTTCTCTGCTATAGCGATAAAATAATCATAGTGAAGAATATTCATGTAGATCGTCCTGTCTCGTAAAAAGCCTTATGCTTTTTCCTTATAGTTATATGTTCAGTATATATTAGAATCAGAAGTGCATCAAGCGTACCATAGGAGCATAGAGTAGCCGTGAAAACAACGGCTGGAATGTGAGCCGGGCCTGGAAGTCGCATCCTATATATGCAGTTCATTTATTGTCAAGGAGGTCAAATGAACATGAATGTACAATTGGTGATCACACTGGCGGTACTGGCGTTTATGGCGGTATCGTTTATGATGAGAAAAATATCCTATGGAATGACAGGCATGATTTGTATGCTGGTACTGGCCATGACAGGTATTGTCGACTTGCCCACCGCTTTTTCGGGTTTTTCAAATAAAACCACGATTCTCGTGGCAACCATGATGCTGGTTGCAGGTTCGATCGGAAAGACCAGTCTCGTCAGCGTTATCCGTGGACATATGTCTACCATTCAGAAGAAAAGTGGTTTGCTGCTTCTGCTTGCCATCTTCGGATTCACGATTCTTTTGACACAGCTGATCGGCATGACGGCGCTTATGTCGGTTATGGTTATGCTGGTGGTCACCCTGGATGATACAACGGATCTGTCGCAGTCTCGTGTCTTTTTTCTGATTGCAGCCATCAACATCGCCTGGTTCGGCCGTTTTCCGGTCGGCATGGGAGCGGCGCTTCCACTTATGCAGAATGCTTATTATGAAGGTCTTGTGGAGAGCAATCCAGAGTATCTTTTAACTGTGTTTGACTATATGAAGGCCGGTATGATTCCATCGATCGTACTTACACTGTACTGCCTGTTTGCCTGGAAACTGATTCCGAAAACAAAGATGGATATGGATGCCATGCAGCAGCAGGGCGGCAGAGAGCAGGCATCCAAAATGACAAAGCGCCAGGAGCAGATTATATTTGTAGTATTTATCATCATCATGCTTGCGTTTATTTTCTCTACACAGCTTGGAAATCTGATTTATCTTCTGCCGATTGCCGGCTGTATCGTACTGATATTAACAAAGGTCGTATCTCAGCAGGAGGCGTCCTGCATACTGGCTGGTGATATGGTTTTCTGCGTTGCAGGTGTTCTTGTGGTTTCTTCAGCATTAAGCTCCTCTGGTGCGGGTCAGATGATCGGTGATTTCGTGCTGAGACTTTTAGGAAGTAACCCGTCAAGTGTTATGGTCATTACGGTTTTCTGTGTGGTGACAGTCGTGATGACGACGTTCCTCAGTAATAACGGTACGGTGGCAATAATGACACCGATTGCGGCATCGACGGCCCTGGCTGGTGGTATGAATAAAGCGGTTGTTTTAGTGGTTTTCCTATCTTCTTGTCTTGCAATTGCGTTTCCAACCGGCTGTGCGGCATCCATGATGGCATACTCCATCGGAAATCACAATCCGGTAAAGCTTCTTCGCTTTACGATTCCGTACCTGATACTGGGGTGTATCTCTGTGATTATTTCAGCAAGTATTTTCTACCCAGTGTATGGTTGATAAGGAGGCGATGATGTTAAGTGAAGAACAGGTGAAGGAACAGCTCGAAATTCTGGATCGCACAAATATGCATAAAAATGCAGCTAAGGAGCGGGTGATTCCGGAGGATTATCTGGAGTATCAGACGAAAGTAGAGCGGACGGAGAGAATGCTGGAAAGTGTTTCGACAGGTGTGGCCGTACGATGCGTTTTCACCAAAGCAGTGGACTGTCTGAAATCGATGCCGATTTTTATCAACCTCCATGGAGGCGGCTTCATCCATCCGCAGGATTCGGATGATGATCTGCTCTGTGCACATATTGCCAATGCAATACAGGGACTGGTAATCGATGTGGATTATGCTGTAACTCCGGATTATGTATTTCCGACCGCGTTTGAGCAGGTATGGGATGTAGCGGAGTGGGTGTTTGCACATGCAGAGGAACTGAAAGCGGATTCGACACGGATTTCGATCGGCGGGCATAGTGCTGGTGGAGCGCTGGCTGCGGCAGTATGCCTTCGTGCTGCGAAGAGCGGGCACATGCACTTCGCGCTGCAAATACTTGATTATGCTGCTCTGGATAATGCGATGGCATTTGAAACGGCCGGAAATGAAAGAAGCAGGGCATTCTCTACCCTCTATTGTGGCGGAAACATTCGCCTTTTAAGCAGTCCATACTGTTCACCGGTGTTTGCTTCCGATGAAATGCTGAAGAACCAGCCACGCACCTTAGTGATCAATGCAGAGTTTTGCCCGTTCCGTAAGATTACAGAACGTTATGGTCAGAGACTGGCGCAGGCAGGAAATGAGGTCGCTTTTAAATCGTATCGAGGAAGTGCACATGGTTTTACGGTTCGCATGACCGGTGCATGGCAGGATGCGCAGGAGCTGATGATTCGCTATCTTCGCAATAGCAAAGTCAGAGAGGTGCAGGAAAATGACTGAAGAGAGAAAACAGGAAATACTGAACATTATTAAAAAGACGAATCGCAGGCCTGCTTCAGCCGCGCCATCCTATCCAGAAGAAATTCGTGCATATCTGGAGCGATGCGAAGCGATTCGGTCTATCACCAGAACCGTCGATGGTTTTTTGTATCGAATGGACATTTTAAATGCGAAAAACAGATCTGCAGACTGTCCGGTTTTTATAAATATCCATGGTGGCGGATTTATAGGACCGCATCGTGAAAATGACAGCTATTACAGTGCATATGTGGCGGATCAGATTCGCGGAATCACAGTGGATATCGATTATACACTTTCGGATACGGCACCTTATCCGGTCGCTCTGTACCAGTGTATGGATGCGCTGGATTATGTAGTGAGCCATGTAGAGGAGTGGGGAGCATCGAAAGAAAACATCACGGTGGCTGGATACAGCGCGGGTGCTTCTCTGACCGCGGCGATGGGAATTTGCTGTGCAGAGCGAGAAGGATTCATGCCGAAGCTTTTAATTCTTGCGTATCCGCCACTGGAATACAGGATTCCGGATCAGTACAAGATTGATTCCTATGATCGCCAGATCGGCATGGAACGCTCGAAAGCTTTTGCGGATCTGTACTTCGATGATAAGAAAGAGAACTTCGAAGATTATCATAATTCGCCACTCTATGCACCGACAGAATTACTTGCCAGACAGCCGAAAACGCTGATTATTTCAGCTGGGCTTTGTAATTTCCGCTATGAAGATGAAGATTATGCGCTTTGCCTGGCGGAAGCTGGAGTAGAGGTGATTCTGAAACGCTTCCCTGGAAAATCGCATGGCTTCATTCCGCACTTTATGGAGGGCTGGCAAGAAGCTACAGAGCTTATGGTGCGCGAAATCACAGAAGACTGATAGTGCGACGGGTTCGATATTCTGGCTGTTTAGTTATTCTGCACCGGTGTCAGGTGCTCAGTCCAGTACGCGCGTACCATGGCGATGAAATCCTTCGCGGCGTCGGTGAGGTATGCCCCTTTTCGATATGTGATACAGAGATCCCAGGTCGGGTGATTCGGTAATACGAAGCATCCGATCTTGGGATTTTTTTCGTCTGCGTAGTAGCGCGGCACGATCGCACAGCAGAGACTGGCTTCCACCAGGGTCGGAAGACTGGCGGTCGAGTTTGTTTCCATGAGGATCATCGGCTCGAAGCCGGCATTCCGAAAGATATCATCGGTGATCTGGCGATTCGTCGATGCATGGGAGAGCACGACGAATGGCTCGTACTGCAGGTCTCGGAGATCGATGACCGGAAGCTCCGGGCCGCTGAAGGAGTAGCGATCGCAGAGAGGATGCGTTTTCGGCACCAGCACGCACATCTCTTCGGAACCGACGGTCAGATAATCGTCGCTGGTCCGCTGATCCTTCCGCAGTGTGACGAAGCCGAGATCGATGTTTCCGGCATTCAGTTCCTTCTGAAGATTCGACACGCTCATTTCCTGCGGACTGATGCGCAGCTCGTCGTACTTCTGGTGGAGCGCAGGATATATTTCTGTGAACATGCGGATACCACGATTGGTTGTAAGACCGATCCTCAGCTCGGATTTTCCGGAGTGTGTGATATTGTAGATTTTCTTATAGGTATCCTGCTTGATCAGGAGGGCTTTGCGCGCGCCCTGCAGATAGGCTTCCCCGGCTTCGGTCGGATGCCAGTCGGTACGGGAACGCACGAAGAGCTGCGTACCTAACTCCTTTTCCAGCTTGAGAAGCTGTTGATTCAGGGCAGACTGGGAGATGAAGAGATTTCTCGCAGCCTTCGTTATATTGTTTTCCTTCGCAATTTCAACCATATACTCACATTCCCGGAAATCCATGTGTTCCTCCTTATAAAAAGATCGTTACATATCGATGATTCAACGTAAGTTTTCCTAATGCTTCCATAAGTAAAGCTAAAAGCAAAACTTATTGAAAATGCAAAGAACCATAAGTTGTGCTTAGTATACCATAAGAGTTACGCGCTTTACTAAAAAAGCTGAAAAATCTATAATTTCTATATAAGCAATCGAGTATTTCTGCAGAGCACTGTGGTGTGTGGACAGCTTCTGAACTGCAGAAACGATGTACACAAGCGTGTGTGCATGATTCATGTAAGGAGGATAGAACATGATTCCAGTAGTAGAAAAGATGGAAGTATTTCCAGTTGCCGGCTTCGATTCCATGGAGCTGAACCTTTCCGGTGCGCATGCACCATACTTCACCAGAAACATCGTCATCCTGACCGATTCAAACGGTGTAGAGGGTATCGGCGAGGTTCCGGGCGGTCAGAAGATCACAAACGCACTGGAGGCGGTAAAGGATCTCGTCATCGGCACGAAGATTTCAGATTATAAGAATACCTTAAATCGTGTACGTGCATGGCTCGATGCAAACATCAAGGATGATGTCAGAGGACTTCAGACCTTCGACCTTCGTACCGGTGTACATGTTGTAACGGCGATCGAAGCTCCGCTTCTCGACCTGATGGGTAAGTTCCTCGAGGTTCCGGCGGCTTCTCTCATGGGTGATGGCCTTCAGAGAACGTCCGTACGTTTCCTTTCTTACCTTTTCTATGTCGGTGATCGTAAGAAGACCACGCTTCCATACATGGATGAGTCCGACTCAGACTGTGAGTGGTACAGACTTCGTAACGAAGAAGCGATGGACCCGGAGCACATCGTCGCACTTGCGAAGGCAACGGCGGAGAAGTACGGCTTCGAGGATTTCAAGCTGAAGGGCGGTGTGTTCGAGCCGGAAGAGGAGTATAAGGCAGTCGCTGCCATCAAGAAGGCATTCCCGAATGCACGTGTCGATCTCGATCCGAACGGCTGCTGGTCGCTCGAGAAGTCGCTCGAGATGGCACCGAAGTTTAAGGAGATCCTGGCATACATCGAGGATCCATGCGGCGCAGAAAATGGTTTCTCCGGCCGTGAGGTGATGGCGGAGTTCCGTCAGGAGTCCGGCATGTTTACCGCCACCAACATGATCGATACCGACTGGCGTCAGATGCGTCACTGCATCGAGCTGAAGGCAGTCGACATCCCGCTGGCAGATCCGCACTTCTGGACCATGGAGGGTTCGGTACGTGTCGGTCAGCTGTGCAACGACTTCGGTCTGATGTGGGGCTGCCACTCCAACAACCACTTCGATATTTCCCTCGCGATGGTTGCACAGTGTGCCGCTGCCATCCCTGGCCGTATGAACGGTATCGATACGCACTGGATTTGGCAGGAGGGCAGAAACCGTCTGACGAAGAACCCGATGCAGATCGAGGGTGGATGCATCCACAACATCGATAAGATGGTGGGCCTCGGTGTCGAGGTCGATCGTGAGCAGATCATGAAGGCAAACAAGCTCTATATGGATAACTGCCTCGGCGCACGTGATGATGCCATCGGCATGCAGTTCCTGGTACCGAATTGGAAGTTTGATAACAAGCGTCCTTGCATGGTTCGCTGATGTAGTGCGCACTTCCGGCATCCGTACCGGAGGCGTCCACGTTTTGAAAATGGGCTCTCTTTAAGGCGAACAGGAATCTATGGTTCCTGCCCACTTTAGAGGGAGCTTTTTTCTACCTGAAAGTGGATGCAGCAGCGGAGTGTCCGCCAGACTGAAACGCACAACTATTAATGAAAATGCACGTCTAAAATTTAACGTAAGTTTTTCTAATGCGCACATAAGCGAAGCTAAAAGTAAAACTTATCGAAAGATACATCGGTTATAAGTTTTTCTTAATTTCACATTAGAGTTACGAGCTTTACGAACGACATTGTGAATTTTATACTAATTATAACAAAGAAACACGAGACAACTTGTGGAGCATGAATTTTGTAGGCGGGGGCCTATGGAAGATAAAACCTCTGGAGTACACAGATTGCACAGAGGAGTGTCCGGGGGACGGACAGGAAAGGGGGAACTTCAATGTTCTTAAAGAAATATGGCGACATGATCGTCGGCATCTTCTACGCGGCATTAGGCATCGCACTGATCATCGGTGCCGGAAAGCTGCCGAAGTCGAAGGTAATGGAAATCGGTCCGGATTTCATGCCACGTCTGGTAGGTATCATCATTCTGGTACTGGCACTTTTGCTTCTGTTCTGGACTGTCAAGGGACTGAAGAAGCATGTCACGGAGGTGGAAGCATCCGGTTATAAGGATACATCCGATTATAAGAGAGTACTCGGAAGTCTCGTATCCGCAATCGTGTATGTGAACATCCTCGAACCGATCGGCTTCATCATCAGTACGCTGCTCTATCTGTTCATTCAGATCACGATCCTCGCACCGGATGCACATCGTACGAAAAAGGATCTTATTCAGTACCTTGTGATCGATGTGATATTTACATTTATCGTCTACTTCCTGTTCCGCTACGGATTCAAGATCGTCCTTCCGGCAGGAATCTTTGCACTGTAATAAAGGAGGAAACAGAATGAACGCATTAGCACAGTTAGGTGCCGGTATCGTTTCAGTTTGCCAGCCGGTTTCCTTACTTTTCATGATCGCCGGTGTGGCGATCGGTATCGTCTTCGGATCGATTCCTGGTCTTTCCGCATCCATGGCCGTCGCCCTGATGCTCCCGCTGACCTTCAGCATGGAAGCCTCCCTCGGTATGAACACCCTGGTTGCTGTTTACATCGGAGGTATCTCCGGCGGACTGATCTCCGCGATCCTCCTCAACATGCCGGGTACCGCTTCTTCCATCGCGACCACCTTCGATGGCTACCCGATGGCGCAGAAGGGTGAAGCGATGAAGGCACTTGGTGTCGGCATCGTCTTCTCCTTCCTCGGATCACTGTTTTCGTTCTTTATCCTGTCCTTCTTCGCACCGATGCTTGCAGATGTTGCGCTGAAGTTCACTCCGGTTGAGAACTTCGGTATCTGCTTTTTCGCTCTTACGATGGTGGCGATCCTCTCCTCAGGAAATATGATCAAGGGTCTCCTCGCAGGCCTCTTCGGACTGGTGTTCTGCTTCATCGGTATGGCACCAATCGACGGTACGGCACGTTTTACCTTCGGCAATGCGAATCTTCTTGCCGGCTTCAACCAGCTGACCACCCTCATCGGTATCTTCGCTGTTGCGGATATTCTGAAGTCCGCAGAGGAGATGAATGCGAAGGGCGTACAGACCATCCCGACTTCAAAGGTGAAGGGCTTCGGTTTCTCCATGAAGGAGTTCGTTTCCTGGCTTCCGGGCGCACTGAGAGCAGCCCTCATCGGAACTGGTATCGGTATCCTTCCGGGTATCGGCGGTTCTACCTCCGGTATGCTGGCTTACGTTACGGCAAAGAACATGAGTAAGCATCCGGAAACCTTCGGTACAGGTGATCCGGAAGGTATCGTTGCAACCGAGTGTGCGAACAATGCAACGATCGGTGGTGCGATGATTCCGCTTCTCGTTCTCGGTATCCCGGGCGACGGTGTTACCGCGATGATGCTTGGCGGCTTCCTGATTCACGGCCTGTCCGCCGGTCCGCTCCTCTTCGTAAAGAACGCCGACGTCGTATACGGCATCTTCGCTGCATGTATGGTCTGTGACCTTATCATGCTGATCGTTGAGTGGACATGTATCAAGGGCTTCGTACAGATTCTGAAGGTTCCGAAGCACATTCTGATGCCATTGATCCTCGTACTCTGCGCAGTCGGTGCATATGCAACCAACAACCGTGTCTTCGATGTGCAGTCCATCATCGTCTTCGGTGTGGTCGGCTACATCTATCACAAGCTTAGTCTTCCGACGACACCGTTCGTCCTTTGCTTCCTGGTCGGCTCGATGACGGAGACCTACCTCCGTCGAGGCATCATGAGCTACAAGAGCTTCGGCGCATTCTTCACACATCCGATCTTCGATGTATTCTTCTTCATCGCCTGCGGCGTTCTCCTCTGGTCTATGTTTAAGGAGCTCAAGCACGGTGGCAAGAAAGTCGATGACTAAGTGAAAACAAAAACTGTACTAAACTTCCGCGAGACGGAAGAAGTAATAAATCATGGGCGCCGGGGGGCGCCCCGAAAAAGGAGAAAACTATGAAAAAAAGAATCTTATCCGCACTTCTTGCAGGTAGCATGGCACTCGGCCTCGCTGCATGTGGCTCTTCCTCAACCGGTAGCACCACCGCTGCTGCACCAGCAGAGACGAAGGCTGCAGAGAGCGCTGCATCCGGAGATGCAGCTGAAAGCACCACCGCAGCTGCAAACACCACCGCAGGTGACTGGCAGCCATCCGGTCCGATTTCCCTGGTTCTTCCGGCAGGTGCAGGTGGAGACACCGACCTTTCTGCTCGTATCTTCGCACAGTATGCGAAGGAAGCAACCGGCGTTGACTTCGTCGTTGTAAATGCAAGTGGTGCATCCGGATCCGTTGCTGCAAATCAGGTTCTGTCCGCAGCCAACGATGGCCAGACCGTTCTGTATGGTCACAACCTCGTAAATGTGGCTAATGTTGCCGGCATCACCGATTATGACTACACCGCATTTACACTCGGACCAACCTTCGCAAAGAATGATGCACAGGGTCTCTATGTAAATCCGGATAAGTATAAGGACCTCAATGAGTTCATCGAGGCTGCCAAGGCAAATCCTGGTCAGCTGAAGGCTTGTACCGAGGTGGGTGCATATACCTACTACGAGCTCCTCAAGTTTGAGCAGGTAGCTGGTATCGATCTCGACCTCGTAGACGTAGGATCTAACTCTGATAAGGTAACGGCGATGCTTTCCGGTCAGGTAGATATGATGCCGGGTGCATTCGTAAATACCAAGGATTATCTTGATGCAGGTCAGTTTGTATGTGTAGGTATCCCTACAGAAGAGAGATCCGCACTGATGCCGGATGTTCCTACTCTGAAGGAGCAGGGCATCGACATCGTTTACCCTGACCTTGACTACTCTTTCTACTTCCCGGCTGGAACCGATGATGCTGTCATCGCATGGTTTGAGAACACCACCAAGGCTGTTACGGAGAACGAGAAGTGCCAGGAAGACCTCAAGAACATGGAGATCAATCCGTACTATCTCTCTGCTGCAGATTCTGTAGAGAACGATAAGAACTACCTTGCAACCTTCAAGGAGATTGCTGAGTCTGTTGAAAAGTAAAAACGTAATCTTCTCCATATAACTTCCTTTAGCCCGGTTCCGGCAGTCTGCCGGAACCGGAATTTAAAAGAATCAGAGATCATCGGATGAGGAATCATATGGTGATCTATGACCCTTTTACATCATCTATATACAGGGCATCACGGGAAACCCCGCGTTTTCAGCCGGCACTCCCTGCGTGCTCATCACAGGAAAGAGGTACTTATGGCAGTCAGAAAAACGCAGGATCAGTACGTACAGGAGCTGGCGCAGGAGAACAAGCGCATTCATTACATGGCGTATGCGCTGATCGTTCTGCTCATCGCCGTCATCGTGGTTTCCGTCTTAAAGCAGTTTATGCTCACCTCCATCCTTCTGGTGGTCGCCATCCTGTATCAGATTTTCGTCGTACGAAAGCAGCAGCGCGCCTATCTTAAAAAGTGTGAAAACACGAATCTCGAGCTGAGCACACTGAAGGATTTCAGCGATACCGAAATCGAAGAAAAGGGAACGCAGCTTTCCGAGCAGGATCTGGAAGCCGCCGGACTTCTGCCGTTTGTGCCGAAAACCGCGAGCTTTTTCAAATCCATTCATGGAACGAAGGGAAAGCTCGAGATCCGCTCGACGGACTGCTCCGTCGCACAGCACCAGCATGAAAAGGGCGTTGCCGCTGACATCAATACCGGCAACTGGATCCGTATTCGACTCCCGAAATCCACCGGACTGAATGTACGCATCCTTGAGGATGGCGTGTTCCCGGTAGAATTTCAGACAGACTTCTATAAAAAACAGCAGCTTGACGAAGCAGCACGTCCGGAGGGCGTCCCTTCGTCGATGCATCTCTATACCGCTGATCAGGACGCGAAGCTTCCGAGCAGTGCCTTCCTACAGAAGCTTCGCGCCTTTTCAGAATATACACCTGGAAAAATCTCCGTAAGCATCGAGGACGATGTTCTCGACGTCTATATCCGAAATCGCTTTTTAAGCGCCGGTTTTTCTGTTCGCGAAGCGGTTACGAAGCAGGAACTCACGAGAGATCCATATCCGGAGCTCCATCACGTTCTCGAGCTCGTCTCATTTTTAATTCGATAATTTCAGTAGCTTCGCTGCTGCTTTTATAAGCACCTTTACTGCAGAAAAGGTGAGCATACGATTTGTGTTGGAAGATTCATTTTTCCGACGCTTATGCACCATAGAAGAAAAGAGGTATGAAAATGGCAGATACACCTATTATTAAGAAGATGCAGGTCATCCCGGTGGCCGGCTACGACAGTATGCTGATGACTCTGTCGGGCTGTCATGCACCGGCATTTACAAGAAATCTGGTGATTCTCGAGGATAGTGCGGGACATCAGGGCATCGGTGAGATTCATGGTGGAGATTACACCTGTGAGTGTCTGAACGCAGTAAAGCCACTCGTAGAGGGACAGCCGATCGCGAAGTATCGTCAGATCCTCCAGAAGATCCATAAGCTGGCGAACCCTGCCGCAGAGGACGATGGCGAGGGTATCCAGACGCTGGATATCTCGAAGCTGAAGTTTGTCGTAAAGAGTGAGTGGGCACTGGAGTGTGCGATGCTCGATCTGATGGGCCAGTTCCTGGGCGTACCGATGTGTGATCTTCTCGGTGAGGGACAGCAGCGAAAGGAAGTCGAGATGCTCGGCTATCTCTTCTATGTATCCGATAAGAAGAAAGTACCGGCAGGCGAGATGCAGTATCTCGATGAGAGCGACAGCTCGGATCCATGGTTCCGTCTGCGCCGTGAGGAAATTCTGACACCGGAGAGAGTGGTCGAAGAGGCGGAGGCGCTGACCGAAAAGTACGGTTTCCGCAACTTCAAGCTGAAGGGCGGTGTACTGAAGGGCTCCGAGGAGATGGATGCGATGCGCGCACTGAAGAAGCGTTTTCCGGATGCACGTATCAACATTGACCCGAATGGCGCATGGAGCCTGAAGGAGGCCATCGAGCTCTGCAAGGATATGCATGGAATCATCACCTACATGGAGGATCCATGCGGACCAGAGGCCGGTTATTCCAGCCGTGAGATCATGCGTGAGTTTAAGAATGCGACGCAGTTCCAGGTGGCGACGAACATGATCGCAACCGACTGGCGTCAGTTCTATCACACCGTAAGCCTTAATGCCTGCGATATCATCCTCGCAGATCCGCACTTCTGGGGCTTCGATGGTGCGATCCGTATGTCACAGCTTCTCAACTCCTGGGGTCTTACCTGGGGTGTACACTCGAACAACCACTTCGACATCACACTGGCAGCCTTTGCACAGGTGGGTGCCGCTGCGGTCGGCGATCCGGCACCACTGGATACTCACTGGATCTGGCAGGACGGTCAGAATCTCCTCGATGATACGCCACAGATCATCGGCGGCAAGCTGCAGGTTCCGGATGCACCGGGACTCGGCGTACATCTCAACATGGAGAAGGTCATGAAGGCAAATAAGCTTTACAACAGCCTGCCATCCCATGATCGTGATGATGCGAAGGCGATGCAGTATCTGATTCCGGGCTGGAAGTATGATCACAAGAAACCGGCACTGGTGAGATAAGTGCGGCTTCTATAGATAGTCGAAGCTCATAGAAGCATTTTGAAACATATCTGAATCAGATGAAACGGAGCGTTGCAGCAAAGGAATAAATACGAATTAAAATGAAATGATATGAAATGAATAACAGAGATTTGACGAATCGGGCAGAAAATAAATTATCTTTGGTCAGTTTCATTCTAGTTTTACATTTACCGTTTCAGTAAGATAACAGCGTGAGATGCGAAAGCACTCCACTACATAAGTACATAAACATTTTTTTATTAAGAAAGTGAGGAATAAACATGAAGGTTGGATTTTTAGGACTTGGTATCATGGGTAGACCGATGGCGAAGAACCTGCTCAAGGCTGGTCACGAGCTGATGGTATTTGACTTCAACCAGGCTGCAGTTGATGAGCTGGTAGCTGCTGGCGCAAAGGCTGGTACCTGCGGTAAGGATCTTGCAGAGTTCGCAGATGTTGTCATCACCATGGTTCCGAACTCCCCACACGTACGTGCCGCTGTATTTAACGAGAAGGGCCTCGCAGAGGGCTTCCGCAAGGGTGAGTCCGTACTCATCGATATGTCTTCCATCGACCCGGTTGAGTCCAAGAAGATCGGTGCTGACCTCGAGAAGATCGGCGTAGACATGCTCGATGCTCCTGTATCCGGTGGTGAGCCAAAGGCCATCGACGGCACACTTTCTGTCATGGTTGGTGGTAAGAAGGAGACCTTCGATAAGTACTATGACATGCTCATGGTGATGGCTGGTTCTGTCGTATATGTCGGACCTCTGGGCTCCGGTAACGTTGCAAAGCTTGCAAACCAGATGATCGTAGCTGCCAACATTGGCATCGTTGCAGAGGCACTGACCTTCGCTAAGAAGGCTGGAACTGATCCTGAGCTCGTATACCAGGCAATCCGTGGCGGTCTCGCTGGTTCCACCGTTCTCGATGCAAAGGCTCCGATGATGCTTTCCGGCAACTACAACCCAGGCTTCAGAATCGACCTTCACATCAAGGATCTTACGAACGCCCTCAATGCTTCCCATGCCATCAACATGCCGGTTCCGATGACCGCACACATGATGGAGGTTATGCAGGAGCTGAAGAACCACGACGAGGGTGCCTGCGATCACGACGACATCGTTCGCTACTATGAGAGAATGACTGGCGTATCCATCGCAAAGTAATCTTACAAATTAGTGTTATAGCTTCATACTGATCTGAAGCCCGGCACCGAGCGCTTTTCCCTTCCATTTTAACGCCGGTTGCCGGGCTTTTTGTATTCGGAAATATCCAGCCGGATAGGGTCTGGACTGAAGCTTTACCATAGGATAAGAAATCATTCGTCCAGAATGAAAAGCAGTCAATCAATATTATGATTATAGAATCAGAAAGAGGATTTTCATGAATACAGAGTTTATCAAGGGTGTAGTTGTTCCGATTATTACCGTCATCGATCAGGATGAGAAGATCGATGAGGCCGGCATGCGGAAGCAGGTGGATTATGTCATCGATGGAGGCCTTCAGGGCATCCTGGCGTTCGGTTCCAACGGCGAGTTCTATCAGCTCGAGGAGGACGAGATGGAGCGCGGTCTCAAGATCATGGTGGATCAGGCCGCTGGTCGTGTGCCGGTTTACTTCGGCATCGGTGCCATCAATACGAAGAAGTGCATCCGCCTCGCCAAGATGGCCGTCGCAAACGGCGCATCCTGCGTTTCCATCCTTCAGCCGATGTTCCTGAAGCCGACCCATGACGAGCTCTATCGTCATTTCAAAGCCATCGCGGATGCGATTCCGGAGACGCCGGTGCTTCTCTACAACAACCCTGGCCGTGTAGGTTATGGCCTCAGTGCAGATATCGTGACTGAGCTTGCACATGACGTCGCAAACATCGTCGGCATGAAGGATACCTCCGGCGACATCACCCTCACCGAGGAGTGCGTACGCAGAAACCGTGACGTCGACTTCAAGGTCTTCGGTGGCAAGGACACCCTTCTCTTCGCATCGCTCTGCGTCGGCGCGGTCGGCGGCGTATGCACCGCTGGTAACTTCATGCCGGAGCTGATCGGTGATGTCTATAAGAAGTACACCGAGGGCGATTTCGAGGGTTCCCGTGAGGCACAGTTCAAGCTGAATCCGGTACGTCTTGCGATGGATAAGGCATCCTTCCCGGTAGCTGCGAAGGATATGGCAGCGATCCGCGGCCTCGAGGTCGGTGATCCGTACCTTCCATCCCTTCCGACCACAAACGAAGCTACCCTTGAACACTTTAAGAAGGTGATGAAGGAGGCAGGTCTGATCTGATGAAGCACACAGTCACACTCGCAAACGGTGCCGTCGTTCCGGCACTCGGCCAGGGGACCTGGTACCTCGGCGAGAACCGGGCGCAGCGTCAGCAGGAAATCGAGGGCATCCGCCAGGGCATCGCGGCCGGCATGACCCTCATCGATACCGCGGAGATGTACGGCAGTGGTGCTGCAGAGGATATGCTCGGAGAGGCGCTCAGCACGGAGGATCGCTCGAAGCTTTACCTCGTGTCGAAGGTGCTTCCGGGCAATGCCGGCGGCAAGCGTATGCGCCGCGCTCTGATGGGCAGCCTCGAGCGCATGGGGCAGCAGTACCTCGACCTCTATCTCTACCACTGGCGGGGCAACTACTCTCTGGAGGAGACGGTGAGCTGCCTCGAGGAGCTGCGCGCCGAGGGCCTGATCCGGGCCTGGGGCGTCTCCAACTTCGACATCGATGATATGGAGGAGCTCTGGGCGATCCCGGAGGGCCGGAACTGCCAGGTGAACCAGGTGCTCTACCATACCGGCTCCCGTGGCATCGAGTATTCCCTCCTTCCGTGGATGCGGGAGCATCAGGTGGCCCTCATGGCCTACTGTCCGCTCGCGCAGGCCGGTTCACTCCGGAGTGGCCTCTTCTCAAACAAGACCCTGCAGAGCATCGCCGAGGCGCATCATGCGACGGTGCCGCAGATTCTGCTCGCCTGGAACATCCGTGACGGACACACCATTGCGATTCCACGCAGCTCCCGTGCGGAGCATACGCTGGCCAATGCAGGCGCCGATCAGATCACACTGAGCCCGGAGGAGCTGCAGGCCATCGACCGCGTGTATCCGAAGCCGACGCACAAAGAGTATTTAGACATGCAGTAAATACGAAAACGGACAGGGCACTCCGCACTCACTCAGTTCAAAGTACAGAACCACAGCGGAGTGTCCGTGTCCGATCTGACAGAACGCGTTCTGCATATCGGACGCGGACACTCCACTGGAACCTGTTCTTTGAATTCGCAATTTAGCGGAGTGCCCTGCTCCGTTTTCTTACATTATGGCCACGACTATGGTATGATGGAATAAGTTGAAATGTATTGAAATAAAACGAGGTGTACCATGGCCAACATTGCACTGCTGGTTCCGAATGATGAGCTGTTCCGTCTGACGCATGATGTGCTGCAGGAGCAGCAGAAGCGTCTGTTTCTGATGAAGGTCATCGAGTCGGAGCGGGCGGTGATGGAGGCGCGGCAGGCCATTAACCAGGGGGCCGATATCATCATCGCGCGTGGTCTGCAGGCGACGATCATCAAGCAGTACACGGACATTCCGGTGGTGGAGATCGTGCTGACCAGGCAGGGTGTGATCGACATGCTCGAGCGTGCGAAGCGGGTCGTGCATAAGTCCCATCCGCATATCGCGATCGTGACCTTCAAGAACATGGCCTGCGACATGTCTGGGCTCGATGAGCAGTGCGGGGTACATCTCCATGAGTACTTCGTGCAGAACCCGGAGCTGCTGCGACCGGCGGCCATGCAGGCGATCGAGGATAAGGTGGACCTCATCATCGGGGGACAGACGGTGCTGACCGTCGCGGATGATGCGGGGATTCCATCGATTTTTATCACGAATACGGAGGATGCCGTCGAGGCAGCGATCCGGGAGGCCTTTCAGCTGGCAGCAACCTTCGATGGAAATGGCGGGCTTCCGGAGGCGAAATACCGGAAGCCGGAAATGGGCGGAAAGGCTTCGTCCTTCGTGAATTTCCCATACAGCAGTGCGCGTATGCAGGCGGCGGTGACGCTGGCGGAGCAGCTGGCCGCGACAGACTGTCCGAAGCTTCTGATCGAGCCGGTGGGGCGTCTCTACCGTGCCTTTGCCAATGCCATGCACAACAAGTCGAAGCATTCGCAGGAGAAGCTCGTGGAGTACGACTGCATCGCTGGAGAGTCTGCCTATGAGGCGCTGTTCGGGCGTCTCGGAAAGATGAACGATGCCGCGAAGGGCACCCTTCAGATCAACTTTATCGAGCATCTGGATCTGCGTTCGCAGAAGAAGCTGCTGGAGATCCTGATGTTCCGGAACGTCATCGTCGTGACGAAGAAGACGGACCTTCGACCGTATCTGCTGCCGGAGCTCTATGAGCGTCTGATCGCGTTTGCGATTCGCATTCCGATGCTTATGGAAACGCCGGAAGAGATTCCGTTTCTTGCGGATCTCTATATGCGGCGGCTTGCGGAGCAGTATGGGCGCTACCATGTACTGACGAAGGATGCGATGAAAACGATCGCGGCGCTTCCATGGAATGGCGGACGTATCCAGCTGGAGAGCTTCCTCGAGCGTCTCGTCATCACGGCGGATCATCGAAGTATCCGCCCGGACGACATCACGAAGCTGTACGCGACGATCTACGGGGCAGAGACATTGGCCTCCGGAACAGAAGCGGACAGAAGCACTGACGGCGGCGCGATGAACGCCGGTGGACAGCACGAGGACGCTGAGCTTTCGGTCGGGGGAAGGGCAGAAAGCGATGCAGCGTGCTCTGATGCGGAAGCAGATCGTGCACGCCATACGCCGGTCACATCCGTACAGGCGATGGAGCGGGAGCGCATCGTCCGGGTGCTCTCTGAATGCATGGGCAGCCGGGAGAAAGCCGCTGCGAAGCTCGGTATCAGTAAGACGACCCTGTGGCGAAAGCTCCGACAGTATCAGATCATTTAAATTCTTAGGAGGTTGGCATGGATTACAGAAAATTCGGAAATCAGATCGTGTTACGTGTGGATCGTGATGAAGAGGTCATGACGGAGATTACAGCACTTTGTGAAAAGGAAAATGTACATCTTGCGTCCATCAGCGGACTGGGTGCGGCCGATCATCTCGTGATGGGGCTCTACGATGTGGAGGCGCAGAAATTCACGGAGACCGTGCTGGATCAGCCGCTCGAAATCACGTCCATCATCGGCAGCGTCACGGAGATGGATGGAAAGCCGTATCTCCATGTGCATATCACGGTTGCGGATGTGGATGGACATGCCTTCGGCGGACATCTGAAGTCCGTGCGCATCGGTGGAACGGCGGAGATCTTCCTCACGGTCATCGACGGGCAGGTCGGCCGGAAGAAGGACGAAATCACGGGGACCGGACTGAATCTTTTTGATTTCAGCAGTAAAAATGATCATATAATGACTGCCGAAGGGCAGCAGGAGGTATAACATGAAATTTCTTTTTGCTTCGGATTCCTTTAAAGGAACCCTCACGAGCGACCAGACCATCGAGCTCCTCACGAAGGCAGCCGAGGAGGTTTTCGGAAGCTGTGAGACGAGTGGTGTGCCGGTCGCAGACGGCGGTGAGGGTACCACTGATGCCGTGGTGAAGGCGAGAAGTGGCGAGATCATCACGGTGCCGGTACATGGCCCGCTGATGGAGATGGAGCAGGGCTTCTATGGCCGTCTGTCGGACACGGAGGCCATCCTCGAGATGGCGGCGGCATCCGGACTTCCAATGGTGCCGGAAGAGAAGCGGAATCCGCTGAACACCACCACCTATGGCACCGGTGAGCTGCTGAAGGCGGCGCTGGATACCGGCTACACGGAGATCGCGATCGCGATCGGAGGATCGGCGACCAATGATGGCGGCATGGGGTTTGCATCCGCCCTCGGTATTCGTTTCCTCGATCAGGAGGGAAATGTACTGGAAGGCCGTGGCGAGAACCTCGAGAAGGTGGCGCACATCGATATGAGCGGCCTCGATCCGGCGGTACAGAAGGCGCACTTCACCGTCATGTGTGATGTGACGAATCCACTCTGCGGTCCGAATGGCGCGACCTATACCTTCGGAAAGCAGAAGGGCGGCACACCGGAAATCCTCGACCGGCTCGAAAAGGGTATGCAGAACTACCGTGATGTCATCATCCGTGAATTCGGTATCAACCCGGATGAGATCCAGGGCAGTGGTGCGGCCGGTGGACTCGGTGCCGCACTGAAGGTGTTCCTGCACGCAGAGATGAAGTCCGGCATCGAGACCGTGCTTGATCTCATCGACTTCGATGCACGCCTCGAGGGTGTTGACCTCGTCGTGACCGGTGAGGGCCGAACCGACTGGCAGTCCTGCTTCGGCAAGGTGATGCAGGGTGTCGGTGATCGCAGTGCGAAGCACCAGGTACCGGTAGCGGCACTCTGCGGCGGACTCGGCCCGGACTATGAGAAGATCTATGCCCATGGGATCCGCTCGATCATGACGACCGTCGACGGCCCGATGCCACTGAAGGAGGCCCTGGACAACGCCAGCGAACTCTACTATAAGGGCGCGATCCGCATGTTCCGCTTCCTCCAGACCGGTATGCAGATGAACAGGCACTAATACTGGATAAATATATAATGAACATAAATTTATAGTCCGAAAGACGAAATAGAGTGTTTATTCGGACGAGTGAAATCTATTTTTACATCAGCGCAGATCGTTTTTGCATGACGATCTGCGCTGAAATTCGATTCGGGCACAGGTTATAAAATTAACGCGGAAGTCAGAAATTTAACGTTCTTTTCTTGTCAGATAAGTTATGTATTTAACGCATGACATTCGTGAAATCCTGTATTAGGATGGAGCGTGTTGAGTTTGAAAAAGTACAGATGATTCGATATCAGGGGAGGTTTGAAGATGCCCATTCATGTTTTGGAGGAAGCCAATCGCTGTCTGCAGTGTAAGAATCCACAGTGCCGAAAGGGCTGCCCGATCAACACCAACATTCCGGAGATGATTCGTCTCTTTAAGGAAAATGAGCTGGAGACCGCGGCCGCGATGCTGTTTGCGAACAATCCGCTTTCCGTCGTATGCTCACTCGTATGTAATCATGGAAAGCAGTGCGAGGGCCACTGTGTTCGCGGCATCAAGGGCTCCCCGGTTCATATTTCGTCCATCGAAAACTATATTTCCGATTCCTGCTTCGAGCGTATCAAGGTGAAGATGGCGGAGCCGAACGGCATGAAGGCAGCGGTCATCGGTGCCGGTCCGGCCGGCATCACCATCGCGATCCTGCTCGCCAGCAAGGGCTATAAGATCACCGTCTTCGAGAGCCGTGATAAGATCGGCGGTATCATGCGCTACGGTATCCCGGAGTTCCGCCTGCCGCACAGCATCCTTGACCGCTACTACACGAAGATGCGTGAGATGGGGATCCTCTTCCGTCCAAACTTTACCATCGGCGGAAACATCACCCTCGAGGATCTTTTCCACGATGGCTATCGCTCCATCTTTATCGGCACTGGTGCATGGCGTCCGCGCCGTATGCTGATTCCGGGTGAGACCTTCGGCAATGTGCATTATGCGATCAATTATCTTAATAATCCGGAGTCTGTCGACCTCGGCCAGTCTGTGGCGATCTTCGGTTCCGGAAACTCGGCGATGGATGTCGCACGTACCGCGATCCGTCAGGGCGTGAAGAACGTAACGGTATACGAGCGTCGTGATAAGGTGACCGCCTCCCCGGATGAGTTTGAGTTTGCGAAGCTTGATGGTGTGCAGTTCGAGTTCCACGAGACCGCTACCGCCATCAAGGATGATGGCGTGATGCTCTCCGAGACGGAGGTGCAGGAGGATGGCAAGGTCGTGACGAAGCCGGGAACGGAGCACTTCGTTCCGTGTGATTCCGTCGTGATCGCCGTTTCCCAGGTGCCGAAGCACCGTCTCGTCGAGCACAACTCCGGCCTCAAGCTGAACGAGCGTGGTACCCTCGCGACCGATGCCGAGGGTGAAACCACCATGCCGGGCGTCTTCGCCTCCGGCGACGTCGTGACCGGCGCAAAGACCGTCGTCGACGCCGTTCACGTATCGAAGATGATCGCGGAGGAGATGGACCAGTATATGCAGGCGCACAAGGACGATGTGAACGCCTAACACTGCGAAGCATCCGCCAGGTCTCCCTGTGACAGTCCACAGGGAGACCTGGCTCTGTCTATGAAACCATGCTAAAATAGAACTATCTATAGAAAGCAGGTGACACGATGAAACGACTGATTGATTTACATGTCCATCTGGATGGTTCGCTTCCGTACGAAACCGTCCATAAACTGATGAAGAAGGAAGGACTGCCGGCGAAGACAGATGCGGAGCTCTATCCGCTGCTTTCGGTGCCAGAGGACTGCCGGGATCTCAATGAATATCTGGAGAAGTTCGATTTTCCGCTTCAGCTCATGCAGAGCGCCGGAAACATTGAACAGATCGTGTATGATCTTCTGAACGTGCAGCGCGCGGAGGGCCTCGTGTATACGGAGATCCGTTTCGCACCGCAGCTCCACTGTCAGCAGGGGCTCACGCAGGCGGCGGTGGTCGAGGCGGCCGTGGCGGGGCTTCGTCGCTTCGAGAAGGAGCAGTACAGCTGTACCTGCACGGAGACGACGCCGGAGCTTCATGCCGGTCTCATCCTCTGTGCGATGCGTGGCGCTGGTAATGAGGAAGCAAATCTGGAGACCGTTCGAGTGGCTGCGAAGTACCTCGGAAAGGGCGTGGTGGCGCTCGATCTCGCAGGTGCGGAGGCCCTGTTCCCGACGCGGGATTTCGAGGATGTCTTCGCACTGGCTCGAGAGCTCGAGGTACCGTTTACGATCCATGCCGGGGAAGCCGCTGGACCAGACTCCATCCGCACCGCGCTTGCCTTCGGTGCCCGCCGGATCGGCCATGGTGTCCGCGCGCTCGAGGATGCCGCGCTCGTGAAGGAGCTCGCCGAAAAGCAGATTCCACTGGAGTGCTGCCCGACCTCGAATCTCAACACGAAGATGTTCCCGGACATGGCACATTATCCGATCCGTGCGCTGCTCGAAGCCGGCGTGAAGGCCACGGTCAACACCGACAACATGACCGTTTCCGATACCACGGAGTCGAAGGAGTTCGCGAAGCTCGAGCAGGCCATCGGCCTGACCGCAGCCGAGGAAAAGCAACTTCTGCTCAATGCAGCCGACGCAATCTTCGGTGGCGAGGATGAAAAAGCACGGCTCCGGAAGCTGATCGCCGAGATGTGATCGTTTTAAACTGATTTCCTGAAATGGAAAAGTGGCACTGCAGGCAGTATCAATCTTGCCTGCAGTGCCACTTTTTATACTTTATGTTTACTTTTTTCTTCCGAAGTTCTCATGCTCCTGCTCGCGGAACTTCTTATTCTTATGAAGATAGGACTGGAAGGCCTGTCCGGTATGGGTCCATTCTCTCTGTTTCCTGTGCTGCCATCAGTGCGTAAGCTTCATGAAGAAGCCGGCCTTCTGAAGTGCCGGGCGCAGTGCCGCATACACGGCCACAGATACGACGAGGGATACGACCGCGTTGATCGTGGTGGCGACGAAGTTGATCTTCAGGGACAGATCCGCTGCCGGCTTTCCGAGGATGAGAATTTTATACCAGTAGCCGATGATCGGGTCTGCAAACATGTTGAAGATCAGACCGCAGGCAGCGGCGATGATGGTCCAGCGAAGGATGTGCTTCGGATCATCGGTCGTCGTGATGCCGCCGATTCTGTGTGCGACGAAGCCGGTGATGAGACCGATGAGCAGCTTGCAGAACAGTGTCTTCGGTACGAGCGGTGCATAGACCGGATCCAGCAGATCACCGATGCTCATGCCGATCGCACCGGCGATACCCCCAAGCGGACCACCGATGATGAACGCACCGAGTACCACGACGGCATTTCCGAGGTGGATGGATGTCATATCCGCACCGACCGGAATCTTGATCTGCAGGAAGGTGAAGACTGCATAGGAAAGCGCTGCGAACAGAGCGGCAAGCGCGAGCTGATAGGTTTTCGAGTTTTTCATAGTGTTGCCTCCTCAGGTGTGTTCAGGCATCTGCCTGTTCTGCCCTGCATTATAGGTTACAGCTGGCGATATCGTAACTACCAGATAATATTTATTTTATATAACCAGATGGCTGGATGAGACCACATCTGCTATAGAATAGACAATGGATCGTCTGGGAGCCGCAGGAGACCTGGCTTAGATTTTGCCGGCGGCGGAGTTCTGTGCTTCTGTTACCGGTCCCCTGCGTCTTCTCTTCGACATTGATATAAAGCCGATTTATATCTGACTCCAAACAGCAAGTATTATACAATAGCAGATACGGGTGCTATGATTTCACCATCAGCTGAAGGAAATCACTTAAGAAACTGATGAACGTAAAGATGAAAACATCGGAATGAAAACACCGATGCAGACTGCAGAAGCCACCTGAATCATAGAGGAGAGTTTGGGCGCCTCGCAGATAGGAACGCGCAGCCGGAGCTGCAGAAGGAGAACATCATGCCGAAGAAGCCATATGTAGACAGAAATTACGGATTTGATACCAAGGCCATCCATGTAGGACAGGAAAACCCGGATCCAGCCACCGGTGCGAGAGCGGTTCCGATCTACCAGACCAGCGCATTCGTATTTAACGATGCGGATCATGCAGCCGCCCGTTTCGCGCTGAAGGATGCAGGTAACATCTATGCGCGACTGACGAACCCGACTGAGGATGTCTTCGAGCAGAGAGTCGCCGCCCTCGAGGGTGGTGTCGCCGCCCTCGGTGTTGCATCCGGTGCAGCTGCGGTTACCTACGCATTTAAGGCCGTTGCGCATGCCGGTGACCACATCGTTTCCGCGAAGAACATCTACGGCGGAACCTACAATTACCTCGCCCATACCTTTACCGACTACGGCGTAACGACCACGTTCGTCGATCCGTACAATTACGAGGAGGTAGAGGCAGCCATCCAGCCGAACACGAAGGCCCTCTATGCCGAGACCCTCGGTAACCCGAACGGTGAGGTCCTCGACCTCGACAAGTGGGTAGAGATCGCTCACAAGCATGACCTCCCGCTCATCATCGATAACACCTTCGCAACCCCGGTACAGATCCGTCCGATCGAGCACGGTGCCGACATCGTCGTTCATTCGGCGACGAAGTTCATCGGTGGTCACGGAACCACCATCGGCGGCGTCATCGTCGATGCCGGCAAGTTCAACTGGAACCAGCCGGAGAAGTGGCCATGGCTTGCCACGAAGAACGAGTCCTACCATGGTGTGACCTTCGCTACCGACTGCGCACCGGCCACCATCGCTACCTATCTTCGTGCCATCATTCTGCGTGACGAGGGCGCAACCCTTGCACCGCTCAATGCATGGCTGCTCCTGCAGGGCATCGAGACCCTGGCGCTCCGCGTAGAGCGTCATACCGAGAATGCACTGAAGGTCGTCGATTACCTGTCGAAGAATCCGCATGTGGCCTACGTTTCTCATCCGGCTGCCTCGAAGGATCCGGTACAGCAGGCCCTCTATCAGAAGTACTATCCGAACGGTGCCGGCTCCATCTTTACCTTCGACATCGACGGTGACGAGCAGAAGGCGAAGGACTTCATTGATAATCTCGAGCTCTTCTCACTGCTGGCCAATGTTGCCGACGTGAAGTCTCTCGTCGTACACCCTGCAACCACGACCCACGCAGAGTGCAATGACGCCGAGCTCGCTGACCAGGGCATCAAACGGAATACCATCCGTCTCTCCATCGGTATCGAGAACGTCGAGGACATCATCGCCGACCTCGACCGCGCATTCAAGGCCGTCTTCGGAGACTGATAAAATTTCATAACACAGATCATCTCGTAAACCGGAAGCCCCAGGCTTCCGGTTTTTTCGTCCATTATTTGAAGGATATGCTGACATCTACAGTCTGCTGTGCTGCCAGAAAATTGTGCAACAGTCTGTTGCACAATTTTTATTTCAACCAATGTGCTGAAAAATGTACCTGCCCCTGTGCTATCATAGAGCTATCAGAAAAAAGGCAGGTAGCTTATGAGCTTACGTTTCATTTTCGGCGCGAGTGGCGCTGGTAAAACCGAATATCTTTTACAGTACTTCTTGAAGCACGCCCCGGAGAATTTCCGTAAGAACTGGTTCCTGATCGTGCCGGAGCAGGATACCCTGGCGATGCAGAAGAAGATCCTCGCGCATCCGGCGAATCCGGGCGGCGGCATCCTGAACATCGATGTGCTGAGCTTTAACCGTCTGGCCTATCGTGTCTTCGAGGAGCTCAGTCTTCAGGCGATGACCATCATCGACGATACCGGAAAGATCATGATCCTCCGCTCCGTAACGGAGAAAGTCAGGGGGAAACTGCGCCTGTACCAGCGTGAGCTCAACAAGCCGGGCTTCCTCGAGAGTCTGAAGTCTCAGATCTCTGAGTTCTATCAGTACCACATTACGCCGGAGATGCTGGACCTCGCTGCAGAACGCGCCGAGTCGCAGTATACCCGGAGTAAGCTCCAGGATATCGCGCTGATCTATGAGCATTTTCAGCAGTACATGGAGGAGCACGGCTATCATACGCAGGAGGAAATCCTCGACCAGCTGTATGCGCACCTTCCAGAGTCTCAGCTGCTGCGGGATGCGGTCGTGGCATTCGATGGCTTCACCGGCTTCACACCGATCCAGCTTCGTATTCTCGAGGAGATCCTGCCGGTGACAGCGGAGACCCTCGTGAGCTGCGAGGTGAGTCTCGATGCACACGACTCGATCTATGAGCTGCGCGGTCCGGAGGACCTCTTCTATCTCTCACGGCAGACCGTGGCGAAGCTGACGAAGATGGCCTCCGATCTGAAGCTTCTGGTGGAGGCACCGATCGATGTGAACCGCTTCGATGCGCGCACCGGAGAGCCGCGACCGGCGGGTGCGGTACTGCCGCGCTTCGTGAAGGCACCGGCGCTCTCCACGATCGAGGCACGCCTCTACCGCTTCGATGCAGCGAGTGAGAAAGCAGCCCCGGACAGCTCCCTCGTGATCCGCGAAGCGGCGGATCTCCGTCAGGAGGTCGAGGCGATGGCCACCAGTATCGAGGAGGCCGTACGTCGGGATGGTCTCCGCTACCAGGACATCGGCATCATCCTGACGAATCCGGAGAGCTACCGGGACATCGTCTATAAGGTATTTTCCGAGGCGGACATTCCGTACTTCTTCGATGACCCGGCAAGTCTGCTTGATTCTCCATACACGGAGCTCATGCGGGCGGCACTGGAGGCCGTCGACCGGAATTTCAGCTTCGATGCGGTCCTTCGTTTCCTGCGTGCCCTGCCGTCTGTAACACCGGAGAAGGAGCAGCATATCGACCGGCTCGATAATATCCTGCGGGCCACCGGTATCCGTGGTGCTTCGAAATATGACGCGGTATGGACGGAAGCAGATGGTAGTGTGGGCGAGCGGGAGGCCCTCCGTCAGGAGCTGATCCTGCCGTTGCTGCATCTTCGCACGCGGTCCGGCGAGCGTGGTGCGAGCGTGGCGACCCGCGTGGAAGCACTGGAGGCGCTGATGCATGAAATTGCGGCCCCAGAGGCCATCGCAGCGCTGGTAGCTGCACTCCGAGCGGCCGGTGATCAGAACCGTGCGGAGGCGCTCGAGGAGAGTGTGACGGCGATCGATGCGGTGCTCCGGCAGCTTCGCTCGCTGCTGGGGGAGACCTCGGTATCCCGCGCAGAGTTCCGGGACGTGCTCGATGCTGGCCTTCGTCAGGCCTCGGTGCGCGTGATTCCGGCGACCCTCGACCAGGTCGTGATCGGTGATCTCACGCGCTCGCGCTTCTCGAATCCACGCCTCTTTTTCGTGGCCGGACTGACGGCGGATGAGGTGCCGAAGGCAGAGCCCGACACGAAGCTGCTGACCGACCGGGACCGCCATCTGTTCAGGGACTTAGACATTGAACTCGCCCCGGACCGGGTGGAGAGTGCGCTCGTGCAGCGCTTCTATATCTACCGTGCACTGCTGAATCCGTCGGAGCGCCTGGTGCTGAGCTATGCCCTGAAGGGGCGTGACGGCAAGGGCTGCCGTGCGTCCGGTCTGATCAAGGAGATTCGCGATATGTTCACGGAGCTTCCGGTGGAGAAGCTGCGTGATCGTGCGCCACGCGCCTACACGATGAAGGAGGCCGAGCGTCTGATCGCCGGCGCGATGCAGGAGCTCGAGACACTGGCCGCGCAGGACGCAGGGCCAATGCTGACGCCGGAAGCACAGAGGACGGCGCAGGACACGGCGGCGGGCACCAGGACAGGGGATGCGGCAGCTTCACAGAATCATCGTGCGAAGGCGCAGCAACAGGAGACGGCGAAGCTGACACGTCTGCTGGAGTATCTCGCCATCCTCGACCGGGATCCGGCACAGCATGCGAAGGCGCAGCAGCTGATGGCAGCGGCGTTCACGCATTACGAGGAGGATATGCTGTCCCGGAAGGTCGCTGAGGAGCTCTATGGCGGACGGATCCTCGGTTCCATCACGCGCCTCGAGCGCTACAGCCAGTGCGCGTACCAGCATTTCCTCCGCTATGGTCTTAAGCTGCAGGAGAGGGAGAGCTTCGATCTTCAGATGTATGATATCGGAAATCTCTACCACGGAGCGATCGAGCAGAGCTTCCGGCGTACGCTGGAGGCGGAGAAAAAGCTGGAGACGCTCAGCGAGGAGGAGCTCGGTACACTCGCGGAGGAGAGCGTTACACAGGTGTCCGCGAGCTACAATCATGGACTTATGATGGATACGGCGCGCAACCAGTACCTCGTACGGAAGGCGACGGCCATCACGCGGACGACGCTGTGGGCGCTGGCAGAGCAGCTGCGCCGTGGCGAGTTTCATGTGGACGGACTCGAGAAGAACTTCGACTACATCCGCGACGGCATGCGTCTCACCGGGCGGATTGATCGTGTCGATGTCGCCCAGGACGAGGGCCATGTCTACGTAAAGGTCATCGACTACAAGTCCGGAAAGACGAGCTTCGATTTAAGCCGCGTCTACAACGGAACGCAGCTGCAGCTCACGACCTATATGAATGTTGCGATGAACGCGTATCAGCTGCGCTATCCGGAGAAAGAGATCGTGCCGGCGGCGATGTTCTACTATCGCATCGACGATCCGGTGCTCGATTATGATGCGGCAGCCAGTGCGGAGGACCGTGAACGTGCACGTCTCCGGAAGCTGATGGTTGACGGCCTCGTGAACACAGAGCTGTCGGTCGTACAGAAGCTGGATACGGGTATCGAGAAGGCGTCGGATATCCTGCCGGTGACGATTCGGGCGGGTGCCGTCGATGCGACGAAGAAAAATGTCGCCTCGACGAAGCGCTTCCGGGACCTCGGACGCTTCGTCGACCGGAAGATGCAGGGCTTCGCACAGGAGATCCGCGATGGCCGCATCCGCGTCGACCCGATCCGGATCAGTACGGATACGACGGCCTGCAGCTGGTGTCCGTATCATAGTATCTGTCGCTTCGACCCGCGGATCGACGGCTACGCCTACCGGAGCGGAGAGAAGCTTTCGGCAGAGGAAATCTGGAACGAGATTTCACCAGAGGAGAAGAGTGATGCAGTGGACGACTGAACAGGAAAGTGTAATCAATCATACAGCGGGTGATCTGCTGGTCGCCGCAGCGGCGGGCTCCGGCAAGACGGCGGTGCTCGTGCAGCATGTGATTTCCCGGATCATGGACCCGGTGGATCCGGTGAAGCTGTCCGAGATGGTGATCATGACCTTCACAGAGGCGGCGGCACAGGAGATGCGGGACCGGATCAAGACGGCGCTTGAGGAGAAGCTCCGGGAGCATCCGGACAGCGCAGAGCTGATCCGCGAGGCCGGCAGTATACAGAATGCGAGCATCTCCACCATCGATGCCTTCTGTAAGCATTTCATCACGGAAAACTATGCGGCGATCGACCTCGACCCGGGCTTCCGCATGGGCGACCAGGGAGAGCTCCGGCTGCTGCAGGGCGATATCCTCGAGGATCTGCTGGAGGAGGAGTATGCGGCCGGCGAAGCGGATTTCCTTCACTTCGTCGACACCTTCGCGCAGGGAAAGACCGACGCGGGCATCGCAGAGCTGATCCAGAAGCTGTACGAGAGCGCGGCCTCCCACCCATGGCCGGAGGAGTACCTCGAGGACTGTCTCGCGGCGGAATCCGCGGATGGAAAGAAGTTTCTGCTGGAGCAGCTCGCAGCGCGTCTTCGCGATGATGCGGAGCGGATGGGCTATGCGCTGTCCATCTGTGCTGAGCCGGATGGACCGGAAAGCTATCTTACGAATGTGGCGCAGGAAAAGCAGGCCCTCCAGTATGCGGCCGCAGCGGAGGATCTTTCAGAGCTGGTTCTCCGAACGCAGGCGATCCGTTATGACCGCCTGAAGCCGACGAAATCCGCACTGAAGACACGCGTGACGGCGATCCGTGATGAGGTGAAGAAGGATACGAAGGACATCGCCGGGCTGCCGGTCGCCCTGGATCCGGAGGCGGAGGAGAAGATGGAGGCGGGCATCGAGTGCAGCCTGCGTGGCCTCGTACGTCTCACGAAGAAGTTCAGTGCGCGCTACCAGGAGGAGAAGGAAAAGCGGCATGTACTGGATTTCAGTGATCTCGAGCATAAGGCGCTGGAGATCCTCTATACCACGGATGCAGAGGGCGTCCGCCACCCGTCGGCGATCGCGGATGATGTCGCACAGCAGTATCGTGAGATCCTGGTGGACGAGTACCAGGACTCGAACTTCGTGCAGGAGGAGCTGATCCGTGCCCTTTCGGCGGCACGCTTCGGTCGTCCGGATGTCTTCCAGGTCGGTGACGTGAAGCAGTCCATCTACAGCTTCCGTCAGGCGCGCCCGGATCTTTTCCTCATGAAATACCAGGATCCGGACTATCCGAAGATCGAGCTGAGCCGGAACTTCCGAAGCCGCAACGAGGTAGTGCGGGCGGTCAACCGCGTGTTCCACCGCGTGATGCGCCCGATGCTGGGCGGCATCGACTACAACGAGAAGGTGGCGCTTCACTATGGTTATCCGAAGGCACCGGAAAGTGAGGACATCGATCCGCGCTATCAGACAGAGCTTCTGCTGCTCGAGGTCTCGAAGGAGACGTCAGAGGAGCTGTTCGGTGCACAGATGTCGAAGGAAGAGGCGGAGTCCCATATGATTGCGGAGCGCATCCAGCGCCTCCATGCGGATGGTGTGAAGTACCGTGATATGGTGATCCTGCTTCGCTCCCCGGGCTCCTGGGCGGATACCCTCGTGGAGATCCTCGGTGCGGATGGCGTCCCGGCCTACTGCACCAGCAACGAGGGCTATTTCGATACCGTCGAGGTGGAGACTGTGCTGGCGCTGCTCGATGTCATCGATAACCCGCAGCAGGACATCCCGCTGGCGGCCGTCCTCCACTCGCCGATCTACCGGTTTACGGACGAGGAGCTGGCAGCGCTCGTCGCACATTTCGGATCCCTGCAGGCCGCGCTGCCGCAGGTATCTGAGGCCAATGCTGCCGACGGTACAGCCGATGGCAGTGCGGATGTGAGCGACTGCGGAAGAGCGGAGGCCGACGCGGTCGACGGCCCATCCGCGGAAAACGAGGCGAAGCCTCCGCTTGCACCGGCACTGCAGGCGAAGCTCGACCACTTCTGTGCAGACCTCGCGCGCTACCGCGCCATGGCCCACTACCTGTCGATTCATGAGCTTCTGTACCGGATCTTCGACGAGACCGGCTACGATCACTATGTCTCGGCGATGCCGGCGGGTCGGCGTCGAAAGGCGAACCTCGACGCGATGATCGATATGGCGCTTTCCTTCGAGAAGACCTCGTACAAGGGCCTCTTCGACTACATCCGCTATATCGAAAAGCTGAAGAAGTACGACAGTGACCAGGGCGAGGCGACGGTGTTCTCCGATCAGGATGACCTCGTACGCATTATGTCGATCCATAAGTCGAAGGGCCTGCAGTTCCCGGTGGTCTTCCTCTCCGGTATGAGCCGGAAGTTCAACACACGCTCGCTGAACGAAGCGGTGCTGGTGGATGCGGAGCTGGGCATCGGCTGTGATTATGTGGACCTCGAAAATAAAGTGAAGATTCCGTCCCTGAAGCGGGCGGCGATTCGGAAAAAGCTGGAGACCGACCAGCTCGGCGAGGAGCTTCGCGTGCTCTATGTTGCGATGACACGCGCCGAGGAGAAGCTGATCCTGACCGCTACGACGGGCGACATCGAAAAGCTTCTCCAGAAGTATCCGGATGCGGATGCACCGCTCTCCGGGGCGGCGCTCGAGAGCGCCCGCTGCTATCTCGACTGGATCATGATGGCCGAGGGTGCTGAAAAGCTGCAGCGGGTCGGTGCAACGCGGGATGTCATCGAGCTCTTCGATTATACCCTGCACGATATCCATCTCGCCGCGGAGCAGACGGCACTGAACCGTCTTCGCCAGGCAGAGAAGCTGCAGCAGGCCGTCGCCGCAGTGGACCCGGGCGCGGCATCCTATGTGGAGGCCATGGCGGATCTTTCCTATCACTATCCGCATGCGGCGGCGACCCGGCTCTATCCGAAGCACTCCGTCTCCGAAATCAAGGAAACGGCGATGGAGGCCTTCGAGGAAGCCCACGCACGTGCCGGCCGGGAGCATTGGCAGATCAAGGTGGATCACAGCGAGACCGATCCGTCCGGCAGGACCCAGGAAAAGCCGGTGCACTACCAGGAAAAGGCGGGCGCAGATGTCGGCGATGCCTATCATCATGCGCTGGAGAAGTACGATTATCTTGATACGGCGGATTTCATGGCGCAGCTCGAGAAGAAGCTGCCGGAAGCGGAATATAAGCTCGTAAATCCGAAACGTTTTCAGGCCTTTCTGCAGTCACCGCTCGCGGCACGCTTCCGAAAGGCGCAGGCGGCGGATACACTCTACCGTGAGCAGCATTTCATGAAGCAGGTGCCGAATGATTATCTCTTCCCGGGCAGTGACACGTCGGAGCCGGTCATCCTGCAGGGCATCATCGACGCCTTCTTCATCGAAGACGGTGAGATCGTTCTCGTGGACTACAAGTCCGACCATGTCCGGGAGGCGGAGACGCTGATCGGACGCTACCAGAAGCAGCTCGAGCTCTACGCGGAGGCCCTCGAGAAGATCACCGGGCTCCGGGTGAAGGAAAAGCTTATCTACTCCATCATCCTCGAGCGGACGATTCCGGTATGATATTTCATAAGTATATAAAAAGACCAGGCGGGCAGTCGCTCGTCTGGTCTTTTACTAGGCATCTATGTGCGCTGTGCGTGGTCTCAGGCCTCCGGTTCCGCGTTTTCCGTCTCCGCGAGGATGATCTCCTTCGCGTAGGGGAGGGTCTCGATCCAGTGGCAGAAGGTATGCCACTCGTCGAGCTTATGATTCTTCCGTGCGAAGTAGATGTTGATCAGCGTCTCATAGTTCAGGGAGATGGTGCGCATCTGGTTGTAGGACTCCGGGAGCATCTCGATGAGATCATACCAGTCGGCCTTATCCTTCCCGTTCTCCATATAGCGGAGGCGGATCTTCTCGATCTCCGCGATGTAATTCTTCATGATCTCGAGTGCATCGTCGGTCAGATGATCATGCGAGAAATCCTCGAGCTCGATCGGCTTACTGTGGATTTTATGCATGGTTGAGGTAGAGTTTGCGACGGTCGCCACCTTATAGGTATCGTACTCCTTCCACCAGTAGAGCGGTGCTGTGACATCACAGCAGACGAAGATCTGGCGGACATACTTCCGGTGATCGGAGCCGGCGAGACGGAGACGCTTTGCGAGGGAGAGATCATTCGGTCCCAGCACATAGTTTCCATCCTCATCGTAGTAGCTGTCGGAGCGTGCCCAGGAGTTCAGCGGATTCCGGGCACCGCGCATCGCGTTTTCCAGATTCATCACGGATGTTCTTTCGACTTTTAACATGTATACCTCTTTCTTATGTGTATCGATTTTTCGATCAGGTTTGGGTCAATGCCTCTATATTAACAGATATCGCAGGGAAACGGAATACAGATCAGGCATGGGCCGGAGATCAGGTAGCGGAACGGTTACGCAGAAGGGACCTCTCCGTAGGGCTTCTGCTGCCTGCGCTCCGGGCTTCCTGACGAATCCGCAGTGGCTTCAACTTTCGTCTACTTTGTCAAAAAAATGCGAATAATTTGTTGAAATTATACTAAATCACTTAATCACCATTGCTATTGACTGAGCAAAATGCTATAATGTCTTTGAATGTTAAAGAAATAACAAACCTCGGCGGGCGGACACATCGTTCGTGATGCGACAGAGGCTTGTCAAAAAGAAAGAAGGAATATACTATGGCTAGATTCTGTTTACCAAGAGACATTTATCACGGTAAGGGCGCATTAGCAGAGCTCAAGAACTTCAAGGGTAAGAAGGCGATGATCTGCGTCGGTGGTGGATCCATGAAGCGTTTCGGTTTCCTCCAGAGAGCAGAGGAGTACCTGAAGGAGGCTGGATTTGAGGTTCAGCTTTACGAGGGTATCGAGCCGGATCCATCCGTTGAGACCGTTATGAAGGGCGCTGCAGCCATGATCGAGTTCCAGCCTGACTGGATCATCGCGATGGGCGGCGGATCACCGATCGATGCTGCGAAGGCAATGTGGATCAAGTATGAGTATCCAGATTGCACCTTCGAGGATATGTGTAAGGTATTCGGTATTCCGGAGCTTCGCCATAAGGCACACTTCTGTGCGATTTCCTCTACTTCCGGTACTGCAACCGAGGTAACTGCCTTCTCGATCATCACGGATTATCAGAAGGGCACCAAGTACCCGATCGCTGACTTCGAGATCACACCGGATGTTGCGATCGTTGATCCTGAGCTTGCAGAGACCATGCCGAAGAAGCTCGTTGCGCACACTGGTATGGATGCGATGACACATGCTATCGAGGCGTATGTTTCTACCGCAAACTGCAACTACACCGATCCGCTGGCAATCCATGCCATCGAGCTCATCCAGAACAACCTTGTAAAGTCCTACAACGAGGATATGGTTGCGCGTGATACCATGCATGATGCACAGTGCCTCGCTGGTATGGCATTCTCGAACGCACTGCTTGGTATCGTTCACTCTATGGCACACAAGACCGGTGCTGTATTCGCTGATTACGGCGCACACATCATCCACGGTGCCGCAAATGCTATGTACCTTCCGAAGGTTATCGCTTTCAACGCAAAGGACGAGACCGCAAAGAAGAGATATGGTGTCATCGCTGATTACATGCACCTCGAGGGCGCAAACGATGATGAGAAGGTTGCAAACCTCATCAAGTATCTCCGCAAGATGAACGATGAGCTGAACATCCCGCACTGCATCAAGAACTATGGCGCAGATTCCTATCCGACAGAGCAGGGCTTCGTACCTGAGGATGTATTCCTTGAGAGACTCCCTGGCATCGCAGAGAGAGCGATCGGTGATGCATGTACCGGTTCCAACCCTCGTCAGCCGTCTCAGGAAGAGATGGAGAAGCTGCTGAAGGCTTGCTACTATGACACAGAGGTAGATTTCTAATCAGACCTGATCTGATCCATACGAAAGCTTAGTCAATGACTTTTTCTCTTAAAAGGAGCGCCGCCCATCCGGGCGGCGCTCCTTTTTGGGTAAAACAATGGGCGCAGGGCCCTGGAGGCCCTGCGCCCATGAAGATTCAGATTATTCAAGATATGGGAGAAACGCGCTGGCGAGTCCGAGGAAGATGAAGAATCCGAGGACATCCGTCGCAGTTGTCACGAAGATACTCGACGCGAGGGCCGGGTCAGCATGCAGCTTCTCGAGCGTGAGCGGTACGAGGAAGCCGAAGATGCCGGAAACCACGAGGTTGCCGATCATCGCGAGGAAGATGATGAGTCCGAGATAGACATTGCCATAGAGAAGGGCGACCACGATGCCGGTAACGAGACCGGTAGCCGCACCATCGACGACGCCGAGCAGGATCTCCTTCACGAAGGGCTTCCAGTTCTCCTTAAACGTGATCTCGCCGTTTGCGAGCTCACGGACCATGACGGACATGGTCTGGGTGCCGGCATTGCCGCCCATACCGGAGACGATGGTCATCGTCGCGGAGAGGGCGACCACCTTCGCGATGGTCGATTCAAACATCTTGACGGTGAAGGACGCGAGGAATGCCGTCAGCAGGTTGATCAGCAGCCACGGCAGACGCATGCGTACCGATTCCCAGAGGGTCGTATCGAGACCCTCCTCTGCGGAGGTACCTCCTAAGTGCGCGATATCCTCATCGTGCTCCTCATTGATGACATCGATGATATCATCGACGGTGATGATGCCGAGGATGGAACCCTTACTGGACACGACGGGGATGGCCTGCAGATCATACTTCGATACGACCTGGGCGACCTCCTCCTGATCGACCTCCGGCTCGACGGACACGACCTGATCGTCCATGATCTCGGACAGCTTTGTGTTACGCGGAGAGCTCAGGAGATCTCTGAGGTCGACGGTGCCGACCAGCTTCTTCAGGCGCTCCTCGTCGGTGACATAGATCGTTTCGATGACCTCGGTCTTCGGACCGATGTCACGAATCGTGTCGAGTGCCTGGGCACAGGTACGGTCCTCACGCAGGGCGATGTACTCGGTGGTCATGATACCACCGGCACTGTCATCCGGATACTGCAGGAGGGTATGAATGATCCGACGGTCGCCGGACTTCATGCGGTTCAGCAGTCGCTTCTGATGAGCGATTTCCATCTCGCCCAGGATATCTACGATATCATCCTTCGACATGTCCTCGAACATGGCGAGCAGGGTATCATCATCGAGGTGCTCACTGATACGCTGACGCGTGTCATCATCTGCCTCCTCCATGATCTCGGTCAGCTGTTCGGTATTCAGGAACTTCGGGAGCTTCTGCAGGTCCTCATCATCGAGGTCATCGACCTCTTCGACGAAGTCGGCCGGCTGCATCTCCTCGTAGTACTCACTGATCTCTTCCTTATTCCCCTCGTCGATGAGCTCTTCGAGTTCGTCCTCACGTTCCGGTTCGTCTGCTCTGTCCTCATCGAAGTCATCGGTATCAGTATGGATCTGGCTTCGCTCATCATCGTCTGATTTTTTATCATCATCCGGGATGGACTCGAAAAGGTCGGTCAGGTTCGGGCGCGACTCCTCCGGAATCTCCGGTTCGTCGTCTTCCCATGAACGGGGATCGACATTCGAAACAGACTTTCCTGCAGCGCTTGTTTCCTGATTCAGCTTATGTTCTTCATCCTGCTGCTTCAGTTCATCCATGGCGCACCTCCTGATCTATGCATGAGGGCAGAAACCCCTGCATACCGTTTACTTCTCTTCCCATTTTAAAAATTCGGCTTCGATATGGCAACCTTTTTTTGAATTGTACGGACAGATAAGCATCCACCGTTTTCCTTATATATAGGAAGCGGCATCACTGACGATACAGAAGTGGCAGAAAACGTACTTTCTGCTGTGAAGCAGCCGGAGAATATATGAATGATATGTATAAAAGCCATAAAGAGATCGTTAAATAAACAGCAATCCTGTGAAACTTTTGTTGAGATTGCGATGGGAAATGTTATAATAAAAGTATTGTGATTCAGTCGCAGAAGTCGCTCTGCGTTCTGGAATCTCAGAGAACGAAGAACATGGAGGAAATCATGTACGAAATAACCAAAGTTGAGCACCTTGTTGACAAGGACTGGCTTATGGTCATCAAGGCACCATTTGTTGCCAAGAAGTGTGAGCCTGGTCAGTTTATGATTGCGAAGCTCGGAGAGCTGGGCGAGAGAATTCCGTTTACCATCGCAGATTACGATCGGGAGGCAGAGACCATCACCATCGTATTCCAGGTAGTCGGCGCTTCCACCGAGAAGATGAGCCACCTGAAGGCCGGTGATTCTTTCACGGATATCGTAGGACCGCTCGGCAGACCGTCCGAGATGATCGACACACCGATCGAGGAGCTGAAGAAGGAGTCATTTATCTTCATTGCCGGCGGTGTTGGTGCTGCGCCGGTTTATCCGCAGGTGAAGTGGCTGCATGAGCACGGCATCGAGGCGGATGTCATCCTCGGTGCGAGAAACAAGGATCTTCTGATTATGGAAGAGGATCTTCGCAAGGTGGCGGCCAATGTCTATGTATGTACAGATGATGGCTCCTACGGCGAGAAGGGTGTCGTAACCGACATTCTGAAGAAGCTGGTCAATGAAGACGGCAAGAAGTATACGAAGTGCGTAGCCATCGGACCAGTCATCATGATGAAGTTTGCCTGCCTCACCACAAAGGATCTCGGCATCCCGACCATCGTTTCCATGAACCCGATCATGATCGATGGTACCGGCATGTGCGGTGCCTGCCGTCTGATCGTCGGCGATAAGGTGAAGTTTGCCTGCGTGGATGGACCTGAGTTTGATGGACATCTCGTAGACTTCGACCTCGCGATGAAGCGTCAGAGACAGTACAAGGATGAAGAGGGAAGAGCGATGCTCGCATTACAGGAGGGTGCTACACACTCCGGCGGCTGCGAAGCAGATAAATAATCAGGAGGCAGAGAATGGACGTTAAGAATAGAATTCCTGTCCGCGAGCAGGATGCGAAGGTAAGAGCAACAAACTTCGAAGAGGTTTGTCTCGGATATAATGACGAAGAAGCACACCTTGAGGCGACCCGTTGCCTCGAGTGTAAGAACCCTATGTGCGTGAAGGGCTGCCCTGTTTCCATCAACATTCCGGGCTTCATCCATCACGTAAAGGAAGGCAATATCGAGGCAGCAGCAGATGTGATCGCACTGTCCTCTGCACTTCCAGCAGTATGCGGACGTGTCTGCCCTCAGGAGACACAGTGCGAGGGTAAGTGCGTACGTGGTATCAAGGGTGAGGCGATCTCCATCGGTAAGCTCGAGCGTTACGTAGCGGACTGGGCGAGAGAGCATGACTATGTGGCTGCGAAGCCGGGCACACCGAATGGCAAGAAGGTAGCCGTCATCGGTTCCGGTCCTTCCGGACTGACCTGCGCAGGCGATCTTGCAAAGCTCGGCTACGATGTAACCATCTTTGAGGCATTCCATCAGCCAGGTGGCGTTCTCGTATATGGTATTCCAGAGTTCCGTCTTCCGAAGGATCGTGTCGTAAAGCCGGAAATCGAGAACGTAAAGAAGCTCGGTGTAAAGATCGATACCAACGTTATCATCGGTCGTTCCCTGACCATCGATGACCTGCTCACAGAAGAGGGCTTCGATGCCGTATTTATCGGCTCCGGTGCAGGTCTTCCTCGCTTCATGAACATCCCGGGCGAGTCTGCAAACGGTGTTTACTCCGCAAATGAGTTCCTGACACGTAATAATCTTATGAAGGCTTATCGTGATGATTCCGATACGCCGATCAAGGTTGGTAAGAAGGTCGTCGTTGTCGGTGGTGGTAACGTAGCGATGGATGCTGCGAGAACCGCACTTCGTCTCGGCGCAGAGGTACATATCGTATACCGTCGTTCCGAGGAAGAGCTTCCGGCACGTCGTGAGGAGGTTCATCACGCGAAGGAGGAGGGTATCATCTTCGATCTCCTCGAGAATCCGATTCAGATCTATACCGATGAGAATGACTGGGTAAAGGGCGTTCAGATTCAGCGTATGCAGCTCGGTGAGCCGGATGCATCCGGTCGTCGTAGACCAGAAGCGATCCCTGGCGATGTATATGACATGGATTGCGATATGGTCATCATGTCCCTCGGTACCTCTCCGAACCCGCTCATCAAGGATACAACCGCTGGTCTCGACACCAACTCGCATGGCTGTATCATCGCGAAGGAGGAGAACGGACAGACTTCGAAGACCGCCGTTTATGCCGGTGGTGATGCTGTAACCGGCGCTGCAACCGTTATCCTTGCGATGGGTGCCGGTAAGGCTGCTGCAAAGGGCATCGATGATTATCTCATGGGCCGCACCACAGAGTAATCATAAAAGAATTTTGTATACATGAAATTTTCGGCGTGTATTCACTTGAATACACGCCTTCTTTGTGAGAAAATAGACAAAGTTTCCAAGACAGTGTTTTATGCTGTGGAAATTTGAATTTTGCGTCGTTCACGTTTTCGAATTTGCGTGGATTGTTGAAAGGAGATTCATATGACCTATACAAATGAGGTTGAGAACATGTGCCCTATTGCACAGGGTGTTCATCATGGTGCTGCTCCTATTCCTGAAGAGGGAAAGTGGGTACAGTCCAAGGAAGTAAAGGATATTTCCGGATTCACACACGGTGTAGGCTGGTGTGCACCACAGCAGGGTGCCTGCAAGCTTTCTCTGAATATTAAGGAAGGTATCATCCAGGAGGCACTTGTCGAGACCATCGGCTGCTCTGGTATGACGCATTCTGCTGCGATGGCTGCAGAGATTCTTCCGGGTCTTACCGTTCTCGAGGCATTAAACACCGACCTCGTATGTGATGCAATCAACACAGCCATGAGAGAGCTGTTCCTCCAGATTGCATATGGCCGTTCTCAGTCTGCATTCTCCGATGACGGACTTGCCGTAGGTGCAGGTCTTGAGGACCTTGGTAAGGGCCTCCGCTCCCAGGTTGGTACCATGTACGGTACACTGAAGAAGGGACCTCGTTACCTTGAGATGGCTGAGGGTTATGTAACTGACATCGCACTGGATAAGGATGATCAGATTATCGGTTACAAGTATGTTAACCTCGGTAAGATGACAGACTTCATCAAGAAGGGTGATGATCCTACCACAGCATGGGAGAAGGCAAAGGGCCAGTACGGTCGTATCGACGATGCTGTTAAGTTCATCGATCCACGTAAGCAGTGATAAGCTCAGAAGGAGGAAATTAAGATGGCATTATTTGAGGGATACGAGAGACGTATCAAGCAGATCAATGAAGCTTTAAATAAGTACGGTATCGCTGATATCGAAGAAGCTCGTAAGATTACAGAAGACGCTGGCCTCGATGTTTACAACATGGTAAAGGGCGTTCAGACCATTTGCTTCGAGAATGCTTGCTGGGCTTACATCGTAGGTGCTGCAATCGCAATCAAGAAGAACTGCAGAAACGCAGCTGACGCTGCCGCTGCAATCGGTGAGGGACTTCAGTCCTTCTGCATCCCTGGTTCCGTAGCAGACAACCGTAAGGTAGGTCTCGGCCATGGTAACCTGGGCAAGATGCTCCTTTCTGAGGAAACCGAGTGCTTCTGCTTCCTCGCAGGTCACGAGTCCTTCGCAGCCGCTGAGGGTGCGATCGGTATCGCAAACAACGCAAACAAGGTTCGTGTGAAGCCGCTTCGTGTTATCCTGAACGGCCTCGGCAAGGACGCTGCGAAGATCATCTCCAGAATCAACGGATTCACCTTCGTTGAGACTGAGTATGATCCATATACCAACACCGTCACCGAGACAGAGCGCATCGCTTATTCCGATGGCCCAAGAGCGAAGGTTAACTGCTATGGCGCAAACTCTGTTCCAGAGGGCGTAGCCATCATGTGGAAGGAGAACGTAGACGTTTCCATCACTGGTAACTCTACCAACCCGACCAGATTCCAGCACCCGGTTGCAGGCACCTACAAGAAGGAGCGCCTCGAGGCTGGTAAGAAGTACTTCTCCGTAGCATCAGGCGGAGGAACCGGACGTACACTTCACCCGGATAACATGGCAGCAGGTCCTGCTTCCTACGGTATGACCGATACACTCGGCCGTATGCACAGTGATGCACAGTTCGCTGGCTCATCTTCTGTACCTGCACACGTAGAGATGATGGGTCTGATCGGCATGGGCAACAACCCTATGGTTGGCGCTACTGTATCCGTTGCCGTAGCGGTTGCTGAGGCTGCAAAGGCTGGCAAGTTCTAAAGGATTTTTCCACAATTATACGAACGAGGGGTTATCGCTTCGATAGCCCCTCGTTTTTAAAAATCGAAAGGATGTGAATATATGGCAGATTTCAGCACGGAAGAAGGAAAGGCAGCGAATAAAAACGGTATATTGCGGGCACTTTTCGTCGGGCTGGCACTGATCATTCAGATTCTTCTGATCATCTCCTTTTTTACGAGACTGAGCCGGTACGCGGAGTGGGTACAGAATGTGACGGAGGTGATCGCACTGCTCATGGTGCTTGTCATCTACGGGCAGCATAAGACGAGCTCGATGAAGATGCCGTGGATCATCCTCATCATGGCGTTTCCGGTGTTCGGTATCGTCCTGTACTTCCTCATCGGTCTCGATGTGTCGACACGGAAGATGCGGGAGCGTTACCAGAAAATCGATCATGTGCTGTTCCCGGCACTGAAGGATACTGCGGATCCGGCGGATCTGGAAGCGTTGAAAAAGGAGAATCCGGCAGCGGCCTCCATCGCACAGTATCTTCAGAATTATGCCTCCTACCCGGTTTACCGGAACACGGATGTCGAGTATTACGATGATGCCGCGAAGGGCCTGGAGGCGCAGCTTCGCGACCTTCGGAAGGCGAAGCAGTTCATCTTCATGGAGTACCATGCCATCGAGGATAAGGAGTCCTGGTGGCGTATCGAGGAGGTGCTCGTCGAGCGTGTGAAGGCCGGCGTCCATGTGCGTGTGTTCTATGATGATATGGGTTCCATCGGCTTCATCACGACGGATTTCGTGAAGAAGATGGAGCGACTCGGGATTCACTGCCGTGTATTTAATCCGTTCGCACCAGGCGCAAACCTCTTCCTGAATTACCGTGATCACCGAAAGATCACCGTCATCGATAACCGTGTCGGCTTCACCGGTGGCTATAATCTCGCCAATGAGTATTTCAATGTGACACACCCATACGGGCAGTGGAAGGACAGCGGTATCCGCATCGAGGGACCAGCGGTGCAGAGCATGACCCTCACCTTCCTCGAGATGTGGAATGCTGTCCGCGCGACCGACTGGGACGACCCGGATGCGCTTCGTTTCCTGAAGAGCTATCACTATACCGCGAAGGAGCCGACGGGCTTCATCCAGCCGTATGCCGACAGTCCGATGGATGACGAGCAGGTCGGGGAGAATGTCTACATCAGTATGGCGAACAAAGCAGAGAAGTACTGCTACTTCATCACACCGTATCTGATCATCACGGATGAGATGAATCATGCACTCGGACTCGCGGCGAAGCGAGGTGTGGATGTGCGGATCATCACGCCGGGTATCCCGGATAAGCGGATGGTCTACGGTGTCACTCGCTCCTTCTATAACGGCCTCGTGCGGAATGGTGTCCGCATCTTCGAGTGGACGCCGGGCTTCTGCCATGCGAAGATGAGCGTGGCCGATGATCGGATGGCGACCTGCGGTACCATCAACCTTGACTATCGTTCCCTGTATCACCACTTCGAGAACGGCTGCTTCCTGGCGGACTGCTCCGCGGTACAGGAGATCAAGGCGGACTTCGACCGTACATTTAAGGAGTGCCGTGAGGTGACGGATGAATACCGCATCGGCCGCCGAGGCACCTTTAAGCGACTGTGGCAGCTCTTCCTTCGCCTCTTTGCAGAGCTGATGTGATGCTGGAGAACAGGTATATGGGAATTTCTTTTGTAGTAAACAGCGTGCTGCTCGGCGTCGGTCTGGCGATGGATGCCTTTTCCGTATCGATGGCGGATGGGCTCTCGAATCCGAAGATGCCGCGCGCGGAGATGGTCCGGATCGCCGGCTGCTTCGCGTTCTTCCAGTGGCTTATGCCGATGCTCGGCTGGGTGCTGGTCCACACGATCGTGCTGTACTTTCAGGCCTTTCAGAAGTTGATTCCATGGATCGCGCTGATTCTTCTCTGCTATATCGGTGGCAGCATGCTGCTGGAGGGGATTCGGAACCCGGAGGGAGAGGAGTGTGGCATCGAAGAGACGGATGCGAAGCTTCCGCTCGGGAAGCTCGCGATGCAGGGCGTCGCTACCTCGATCGATGCACTTTCGGTCGGCTTCACGATTTCGGAGTACCACCTGATGGAAGCATTGGCCGCGACCATCCTCATCGCGGTCGTGACCTTTGTGATCTGTAGCGGCGGACTCCAGATCGGACGCGTGGCCGGCACGAAGCTGAGCGGTAAGGCGGCCATCCTCGGCGGTGTGATCCTGATCGGCATCGGGATCGAGATTTTCGTCAGCGGTCTGTTTTTCGGATGAGCTGCTCACCAGCGGTATCTGCCGATCATGACAGAATAGTCGTACGTATGATAACAGCCAGTGGCCTTTCGACCGCTGGCTGTTCTTATAGGCATGAGTGAAGCACACGTGGCGCGGCGTCTTCTGTGAATCAGTCGTCTCTCCCAAAAAGCGAAGCGAGTGCATACAGCGCGCCGCCGAGGCAGATCGCGATGTCACCGATGTTCACGATGATCTTTTTCAGGCTTCCGATGCGGATGTTCAGGTAGTCCGTGACTTCGCCATGCATTCCGCGGTCGAGAACGTTACTGAGCGCACCGCCGATCACGATGGACATGCCGAGCTTCCGGAGCTTATAGCGCTTCGGGAAGTAGGCGGTCATATACTGGAGTCCACCGGCGAGGAAGCCGACCGCGGCCATGGAGCTCAGCTTTACGAACTCCGGATATTCCTTGAGATGCCCCTTCGAGAAGCCCGGATTATGTGCGCGCATGATCTGCACATAGCCCTTCGTGCCTGGCATCTCGCGAGGGAAGTTCTCCTCCGGCTCGGTATCGATCGCTGTCTTAAACATCTGGTCGATGGAGCAGATGAGGCTCGCAATCGCCGTATAGTGCATGAACTCACCTGAAATCGTCCAGATCAGATGTGTGGTCTTCATATTCTTGATCAGTCCCATAAGGCACCTCCTTTTATAAACTATATTATATCAGTTTTTTTCGATCCTGACGACGTTTCCGGCGCACCCGGTTGATATATCGCTCGAAGGCACCGCTGTTCAGATACTCCGCGAGCACATACTGATCATAGGTCGGAACAGTGCAGGAGTAGAAGCTGATCTTTGCCTTCAGCTCCGCCGCCCACTTCTTCGGGAGCAGCATATAACCGGTTCGGATCGCCGGGGAGATGGTTTTCGTGAAGGTGTTCATATAGATGACCGTCTCCTCTGGTGCCAGCGAAAAGAGCGTGTCCTCCGATTTCGTCGAGGGTGAGAATTCGGAGGCGTAATCATCCTCGATGATCATAGCCTGGCGCTGCTTCGCCCAGGAGATGTACTCCTGTCGCTTGCCGGCCGTCGCCGTCACACCGCTCGGATAGGAGTCGAAGGGTGTCACATGCAGTACGCCTGCGTTCGAACGCCGGAGCTCACTCGAGTGAATGCCGTGATGGCCGAGCTTCAGAAGCTCGCAGTGCGCACCGTTCGCCTCATACACCCTCCGTATCTTTTCGTAGGAAGGATCCTCCAGCGCATAGACCCGCTCACGCCCGAGCATCTGTACGATCAGGCTGTAGAGGTACTCGGATCCGGCTCCCACGATGATCTGCGAAACATCGACATGGATGCCTCGGCTCCGCTGCAGGTAGCGCGCGATGCTCTCGCGGAAGTAGAGTGTTCCCTCGTTCGGTGAGCGCTGCATGCACTCCTCCGCATATTCCGACAGTACGCGCCGCATCGTCCGTGCGAAGCCCGCGAAGGAAAGCTCTGTGGCGGCTGCCTCGTACTGATCCGTCGCCGGTACGCCTTCTGCCTGGGTCAATGCAGAGATCATGGTTCCGCCCGCTGCTTCTGCTGAAGCTCGGAAGGTCATATTCTCTGCCGGCCGACTGTCTCCGGTGGCGACGAAAGAGCCGGAAGGCGTGCCATCTGCGTGCCGGCCGTCTGCATCGTCCGAAGCATCCCCGACGGGGAAGGCATCCTCTGAGCGGTAGCAGACGAAGTAACCGCTGCGCTCGCGCGCCTCGATGTAGCCCTCGTCGATGAGGAGATTATAAGCGTGCTCCACCGTGATGACCGAGGTATCGGTCTGCTCCGCCATCGTCCGCTTCGACGGTACGCGCTCACCGAGCGCATAGGCGCCACTCGTGATGTCGCCGCGGAGTGCTTCGTAAATCTTCAGATAGGCTGGTCGTTTCGTTTCATCTGCTGGTCGCATAACTTCTCTTTTCTGACGTGAAAATCTATAATCAGATTATAACATGAAAATTTCGATGTGCGAAATCGGCATCAGCGTATATACTATAGCTTCAGAACCAACAGGACATATAGGAATCAAATGATGGAAATATCAGAACAGATGACACAGAAGCTGATCGAGTGGTATGCGGAGAAGCGCCGGATCCTCCCGTGGCGTGAGAATCCGACCCCGTACCATGTGTGGATCTCCGAGATCATGCTGCAGCAGACCCGGGTAGATACCGTGAAGGGCTACTATGCACGCTTTCTCGCGAGCTGCCCGGATATCCGTGCGCTGGCAGAGGCCCCGGAGGACGTCTACATGAAGCTCTGGGAGGGGCTCGGCTACTACTCCCGCGTGCGGAATATGCATAAGGCGGCAGAGGAGATTATGACAGCGTATGGCGGGGAGATGCCGGGAAGCTATGAGAAGCTTCTCGGGATCACAGGCATCGGACCGTATACCGCGGCGGCCATCGCCTCCATCGCCTTCGGGGAGAAAGTACCGGCGGTCGATGGAAACCTCCTGCGCGTATTCGCCCGGCTCAGCGCGTATCCGGAGAATATCAAGACGGAGAAGGCACGAAAGGTGGCTGCCGAATACTACCTTCGCTGGATGCCGGAGGGCGTACGCACCACGCAGGGTACGGCGTCAGCAGAAAAATGTCTTGAGACAGCGCGTCTGTCACTGACGGATACGGGGGCGGGCGTTCCGGATGCAGACCGTGTTGCAGAGCGGGCGACGTGTGCTGCTCACGGTTTCTACACACCGGGCAGCTTTAACCAGGCCCTCATGGATCTTGGGGCGACGATCTGCCTCCCGAACCGTGCACCGCTCTGCACAGACTGCCCGCTCCGGGACTTCTGCACGGCGCACGCCCGTGGAGAAGAGACCGCCTACCCTGTCATGCCAGAGAAGAAGGCACGTCGCATCGAGGACCGCACGGTTTTTCTGATTCATGACGCAGGAAGAATCGTCATCGGCAAGCGACCGCCGAAAGGCCTGCTCGCAAGCCTCTATGAGTTTCCGAACACCGAAGGCCACCTCTCCGAAGCGGACGCCCTCCGGTATGTGGCCGGCCTCGGCATCCAGGCGCTCCGCATCCGCCCGCTGCCGGCCGCGAAGCACATCTTCAGCCACATCGAGTGGCACATGATCGGCTACGCCATCACCGTTGACGAACTCGCCCCCTTCGACAGCGATCAGCTCCTCCTCGTCTCTCTGAAGGAGCTCGCCGAAACCTACTCGATCCCTTCCGCCTTCGCCGCCTATCGCAGCCTGCTCCCGGAAGAGGGATGAGAAGCAGGAAAGCCCGGAGTACTGTGCTTCTGGTGGCAGCCCTCCGGGCGCTCCTGTCCTGGTCACACGAGACCGGAAAGCCCGGAAAACACAGGTCTTTTCGCAGAAACCTTGCTAGTCATACCGCGTTTTGTTATAATATCGTTTGCCATTGCCCTCAGGTGAGGTCTCTGTACACGCCCGGGAGCCGGCAAATTTTATATAATAAAGGAAGATTTTCCAATGAACAAGAAGATGAAGGGTGCACTGGGACTTCTGGCAGTGCTGGCGATTACCGTCGGTTTCTGCTTCCTCGGAGTTCATGGTGCGAAGGACATTAAGCTGGGCCTGGATCTGAACGGCGGTGTTTCCATCACCTACCAGACCACCGAAGACAACCCGACCTCTGAGCAGATGTCGGATACCGTCTATAAGCTCCAGCTGAAGGCACAGGGCTACTCGACCGAGGCCCAGGTTTACCAGGAGGGAAGCAATCGTATCAACATCGATATCCCTGGTGCAACCGATGCAAATGAAATTCTCGAGGAGCTCGGTGAGCCGGGTACACTCCAGTTCGCAGATTCGCAGGGCCAGGTGCTCCTGACCGGTGATGATGTAAAGAACGCAAGTGCGGGTATGACGGATCAGAACGGATCCCGTCAGTATATCATCCAGCTTCAGTTTAACGAGGCCGGTGCGAAGAAGTTTGCAGATGCAACTGCTGCCAATGTCGGTAAGCCACTCTACATCATCTATAACGATCAGATCATCTCCGCACCGAACGTACAGGAAGCTATCACGGGTGGACAGGCCTCCATTACCGGTATTACCGACTACGATGAGGCGACCCGTATCGCCTCCACGATCCGTATCGGTGCACTTCCGGTACAGCTCACGGAGCTTCGTTCGAACGTGATCGGTGCAACCCTCGGACAGGAAGCGATTTCGACCTCCCTTCGTGCAGGTCTCGTCGGCCTCGTCCTCGTTATGCTCTTTATGATCGCGGTATACAGACTGCCGGGCTTCGTAGCATCCCTTGCGCTGATCATGTATACCGGCCTCGAGCTCGTGCTTCTGCAGGCCTTTGAGGTCACCCTGACACTCCCGGGTATCGCCGGTATCATCCTTTCTGTCGGTATGGCAGTGGATGCCAATGTCATCATCTTCACACGTATGAAGGAAGAGCTGGGCGCCGGCCGCACGATCGAGCAGGCCGTGAAGGCGGGTTACAGCAAGGCACTTTCTGCCATCATCGATGGTAATGTTACGACCCTCATCGCAGCAGCCGTTCTCTACCTGAGAGGCTCCGGAACCGTCAAGGGCTTCGCAACGACCCTGGCGATCGGTATCGTGATCTCCCTGATCACGGCACTTTTCGTTACGAGAGCACTCCTTGCATGCTTTATCAGCTTCGGCTGCACGAGCCCGGCACTCTATGGTGTACGTAAGGATGTGAAGATCCTTGATTTCATCAAGTTCCGTAAGATCGCCTACACCATCTCCGCGGTGGTTATCATCGCAGGCTTCCTGTTCATGGGCATGAATAAGGCTTCTCTCGGAAACCTGTTCAACTATGACCTCGATTTCCAGGGTGGTTCTTCTACGAACGTCACCTTCAACGAGGACATGTCCCTTGAGGAGATCGATGCGAAGGTTGCACCGATCTTCAAGAACATCACGGGTGGCACCGCTTCCGTACAGGCTTCGAAGGTTGCCGGCACGAACGAGGTCATCATCAAGACCAGAACACTGACGACTGAGGAGCGTACCGAGCTCTATAAGGATCTCGTCGACGAGTTCCAGGTAGATGAAGCGAAGATTACGACCGAGAACATCTCCGGTGCCGTATCGAAGGAGATGAAGGCGGATGCCGTCTGGGCATTCCTGATCGCCATCGTCTGCATGCTGATCTACATCTGGATCCGTTTCAAGGATATCAAGTTTGCATCCGCAGCGGTTATGGCACTGACGCACGATGTTCTGATCACGACCGCGTTCTATGCAGCACTGAAGTGGGCCGTGGGTTCTACGTTTATCGCCTGCATCCTGACCATCGTGGGTTATTCGATCAATGCAACCATCGTTGTATTCGACCGTATCCGTGAGAATCTCGAGGATCCGACGAAGCGTGGTGATCTGGCAAATGTTGTGAATGACGCAATCTCCCAGACCTTCACCCGTTCGATCAATACCTCCCTCACCACCTTCATCATGGTGCTGGTACTCTTCGTGATGGGTGTATCCTCCATCCGCGACTTCACCATGCCGCTGATGGTTGGTATCGTCTCCGGATGCTGGTCTTCCGTAACGATCGCAGGTCCGCTCTGGTATGACCTCAGCATGTACGCTGCGAAGAAGAAGGCAGCGAAGAAGGCCGCCGAGAAGGCAGCGAAGGCTGAAAAGAAGTCACAGAAGATGCAGAAGGGCCGGCAGGTTTAAGCCCCGCGGCTTTCGACAGAGCGCTTGACGTATCTGTAAATCTCCGTTACATTAGAGACCGGTCCATTTGGACCGGTCTTTTTGTAGCTATACATAACTGAAATCCTGGCCAAGGGGTCAGACCCCCTCTCGGAGGGATGCATCCCACTTACGCCTTTCAGAAAGGGGGTCTGACCCCCATATGTTATGGATTCTTCATGAGGGAAGCCCTATCAAAAAATGGAACTATGCGCGCCGGGCTGCTTTCCCGGTCTGCGTTTGAGAGAATCAAGCAATCGAGGTTCAGAGAATGAAGTATGAAATTGTCGCGACCAGCGGACGCGCGAAATCCGCTCACATGGAGACGGTACATGGAAACATCGAAACACCGGTCTTCATGAATGTCGGCACGGTCGCTGCCATCAAGGGCGGCGTGTCGACAGATGATCTTCGGGAGATCGGCACCCAGATCGAGCTTAGCAACACCTACCATCTCCACGTGCGTACCGGCGATCAGCTCATCAAGGAGTTCGGCGGTCTTCATCAGTTTATGAACTGGGATCGTCCGATCCTGACGGATTCCGGCGGATTCCAGGTATTTTCACTCGCCGGTACCGGACGAAAGATCAAGGAGGAGGGGGTCACCTTCCACAGTCACATCGACGGTCGCCGTATCTTTATGGGACCGGAGGAGTCGATGCAGATCCAGTCAAATCTCGGCTCGACCATCGCGATGGCCTTCGACGAGTGCCCGCCGGCCCTCGAGGACCGGAAGTACATCGTGCCATCCGTCGAGCGTACGACCCGCTGGCTGCAGCGCTGTAAGGATGAGATGGCCCGTCTCAACAGTCTGCCGGATACCGTGAATAAGGAGCAGCTCCTGTTCGCCATCAACCAGGGCGGTATCTTCGAGGACATCCGTACGGCGCATGCCGACACGATTTCTGCGATGAACCTCGACGGCTATGCCGTCGGTGGCCTCGCGGTCGGTGAGACCCACGAGCAGATGTACCACATCCTCGATGTCGTGGTGCCGCATCTGCCGAAGGAGAAGCCGACCTACCTCATGGGCGTCGGTACCCCGGCGAACATCATCGAAGCCGTGGACAGAGGCATTGACTTCTTCGACTGTGTATATCCGTCGAGAAACGGACGTCATGGTCATGTCTACACGCATAAGGGGAAAATCAATCTCTTCAACCAGAAGTATGAGCTCGACCATCGTCCGATCGAGGAGGGCTGCAAGTGTCCGGTATGTGCCGGACGGAAGCTTGCGGATGGCAGCTACACCGGCGGCTACAGCCGTGCGTACATCCGTCACCTCCTGAAGGCGAAGGAGATTCTCGGTATGCGTATGTGCGTACTGCATAATCTGTACTTCTACAACCACCTGACCGAGGAAATCCGCGGTGCGATCCGTGGAGGCTACTGGGACAGCTGGAAGGCGGAGGCCCTCGATAAGCTCGAGACCTACGACCGTGGCGAAGAATAATATACTGTTACCAAACTGATTTTTCGAAAAATCACCCCCACACAAAATGGTTTGATTGCGTAAAAAAATTATGCTATCATGACTTCATACTATTTTGGGAGAGTATAGACCGTCGATAATCGGAATCGGAGACAGGATGAACGCGATACTTTATGAGTCAATCAATACGGCAGAGGAGCAGCTGAAGGTCAGTCTGGACTGGCATGATGACCCGGAAATCATCTATTTTAAAAACGGGCACTACAAGCTGACCCTGAACCTCCGGGAGTATGAGATCCAGGATGAGTGCATCTGCATCGTGAACGCTGGCGTGCTGCGCAAGCTCGAGTCCATCGGGACGAAGGGCAATGCCTACTCCCTCCGCTTTCATCTCGCGGATCTCTGCTTCCGTCAGGCGGAGGACCCGGTCAATACCGCCCTGCTCGAGCCGCTCGCCGGCGGACAGCTCTGCTTTTCGGATTTTATCACCGTGTCAGATTTCGGCTTCCTGCAGATCCTGCGCCTGTTTAACGAGATGGTGCGCCGCTTCCGGGACTACGGAACGAAGACCGAGCAGGAGGACAGCAGTGTCCGGACCTACGCACTGCCGGCGGTCGCCGATCAGCTGATGATCATGGCCGACCTTCTGCGCCTCATCGCCATGTTCGATGCGAATGGCCTCGTTCACGAACGCGAGGAGAGCGACTCCGAGAAGCAGGTGCTCGCCATCAAGGAGACCATTCAGTACATCCGTGCGCACTACCAGGAGAAGATTTATGTCCGGAACCTCTCGGAGCTCACCGGACTCAACGAGCAGTACTTCATCCGCTTCTTCGGAAGCGTAACCGGCGAGTCTCCGCTCGATTATATCAATGCTTATCGCGTGGAGCAGGCGGCCCGACTCCTGAAGGACTCCGACACCCATGTCTATGAGATCGCGGAGCAGTGCGGCTTCCATAATATCGGAAACTTCATCAAGATCTTCCGGTCCTTCATGGGACAGACACCACATAAATATCGTAAACAGTTTGGAAGAGAGGACGATTAAACCATGACCTTATACTATCCTGCAATTATTCGTAATAAGACGAGCGAAGGCTATCGTGTCGATTTCCTGGACCTCGACGACTGCTACGGCGTCGGCCCGACCGAAGAGGAAGCCCTCGCCGATGCCCGCTATAACGCCATCAACTGGATCCAGCTCGAACTCGAGGACACCAACGACCTCCCACCACACACCGTACAGGCGGATGTTCACCTGGCACCAGGTGAGAAATTCATCGACATGATGATCATCATGCCGCGCGAAGGCTGGGATGAATAGAAGTTCTGTCAGAACTGTCAGAACGTCGGCAACTGAAGCCATACGAAGAGGTCGTGAAAAATCAAAATTGTCTCCCTTAGAACCAGTTGGTGTAATTTTTCCTTGACCCCCCGCGAAATGCAGCTGTTTTCATCAAGAAAACAGTTGCGATTGAGTGGGGCCTACTGGTTCTTAGGGGGACAATTTTAGAGTTTTCCGAGCTCGTAGTACTGTGCTTCAGTTGCCGACGCTCCGACAGTTTGAATGACCGATTTCGCCCCTTGCAAAGGGGTACTCCCTGTGCTATAGTATCTCGGAACTAAGGACCGCACGGATAGGAGGAACCATGTCTACTCTTCTTAAAAATGCATCGATTTTCACGAAACAGGGCTTTCGAAAGCAGGACGTTCTGATCTCTGATCATAGAGTACTGTTTACAGATTCCATTGATAATTTAACAGCTGATACCATTGATACCGTTTATGATTTAAACGGTTTGTTCATGATTCCGGGCTTCGTTGATGTACATGTACATTTACGTGAGCCCGGTTTTTCGTATAAGGAAACGATCCGCACCGGCACGGATGCTGCGGCGCACGGCGGCTATACCGCGGTCTGCGCGATGCCGAATCTGAAGCCGGCACCATCGAGTCTCGAGAACCTGCAGCCGGAGCTTGAGGCGATCCGGAAGGATGCACTGGTGCATGTGTATCCGTATGGCACCATCACCGAGCAGCAGACCGGCCGCGGTGCTCTCGGAAAGATGGAGGAGATCGCGCCGTATGTGATCGCCTACTCCGATGACGGAAAGGGCATGCAGGACGAAGCCTCTATGCGGGAGGCGATGCAGCGGGCGAAGCGCCTCGACCGTATGATCGTCGCGCACTGCGAGGATGAGCGTGAGCTCGTACCGGGCGGCTGCATCCATGACGGTGAGTATGCACGTCTGCACCACCATATCGGCATCAACTCCGCGTCTGAGTGGAAGCAGGTTGAGCGCGATGTACGTCTCGCGGCAGAGACGGGTGTGCGTTACCATGTCTGCCATATTTCCACGAAGGAATCTGTGGATATCATCCGCGAAGCAAAGAAGGACGGCACCCACGTGACCGGTGAGACTGGCCCGCACTATCTGATGTTTACGGATATGGATCTTCAGGAGTCTGGCAGCTGGAAGATGAATCCGCCGATCCGCAGCGCGGAGGACCGTCATGCGCTCCTCGAGGGCATCAAGGACGGCACTATCGACTGCATCATCACGGACCATGCACCGCACAGTGCGGAGGAGAAGTCGAGAGGACTCGATCAGTCCTCCTTCGGTATCGTCGGACTGGAGACCTGCTTCCCGGCACTGTACCGGAATCTCGTGCTGCGTGACCCGGAGCATCCGGCATCCGGGAAGGGCGCGATCACACTGGAGAAGCTCATCGAGCTCATGTGCGTGAACCCGCGTCAGATCTTCGGTATCGCCGGCCCGCAGTACATCGAGGATGGCGTCGAAGCGGATCTCACGATCCTCGACCTCGATAAGGTATGGACCGTCGACAGTACGAAGTTCTACTCACAAGGACACAGCACCCTCTACGATGGTATGGAGGTGCAGGGTGAGGTCGTGAAGACCTTCGTCGGCGGCCGCGAGGTCTATGACCGCGAAAAGGGCATCGAGCGTTGACTGGCTGACCGAAATGGCATTGATCACAAAAACGCATCGTACGACCGCATACATGGTATCATTTGATTACCAGGCAGAGCCCGCAGGGCGCGGACGAAGCCTTTTTATCAGAATACAGAACAGGAGGAGAATCAGAGACCTATGAAGGACGTTGAATTTAAAGTACTGAGCAACGAAATGATCGCCCAGGACATCTTCCGTATGACGCTGGACGGCGACACCTCGGACATCACGAAGCCGGGGCAGTTCGTCGAAATCAAGATCCCGGGACGCTATCTCCGTCGCCCGATTTCCGTGTGTGACTGGAGCGAGGGGAAACTGACCCTGATCTATAAGGTCGTCGGTGAGGGCACCGAGGATCTGAGCTTCATGGAGCCGGGCGAGTACCTGACCGCACTGACCGGCCTCGGCAACGGCTATGACCTCCGGAATATCCCGAAGAACCCGGTCATCGCCGGCGGCGGTGTCGGTGTACCGCCGATGTACGCACTGGCGAAGGCACTGAAGCAGCAGGGCATCACCCCGTATGTAGCCCTCGGCTTCAACTCGAAGGACGATGTGTTCTATGAGCAGGAGTTCCGTGCGCTCGGGGTGCCGGTCAATGTCGCCACCGTCGATGGCAGTCACGGCGCGAAGGGCTTCGTCACCGACATCTTCGGTGATCACCACGACTACGCCTTCGCCTGCGGCCCGGAGCCGATGCTGAAGGCCGTATACAACAGCGTAAAGGATGGACAGTTCAGCTTCGAGGCACGCATGGGCTGCGGCTTCGGTGCCTGCATGGGCTGCAGCAAGAAGACGAAGCACGGCTTCAAGCGCGTCTGCAAGGATGGCCCTATTTTCACATGGGAGGAGATCGTATGGTAGATATCACGACAGAGCTTTCTGGCATCAAACTGACAAACCCAGTTCTTCCGGCCTCTGGAACCTTCGGCTACGGAAAGGAATACTGGGATCTCTATGATCTCGATATCCTCGGCTCCATCTCCTTCAAGGGAACGACGGTCGAGGAGCGTTACGGCAACGAGCTTCCGCGTATCGCTGAGTGCCCGTCCGGTATGATCAACTCCGTCGGCCTCCAGAATCCAGGCATGCACGAGGTCATCGAGAAGGAGCTTCCGGAGCTTCGGGAGCACTTCCACAAGCCACTCGTAGCGAACATCTCCGGCTTCAGTATCCCGGAGTACGTACAGCTCGCGGAGGCCATGAGTGAGGTGCCGGAGGTCGGTATCCTCGAGGTCAATGTCTCCTGCCCGAACGTACATGGCGGTGGCATGGCCTTCGGTACCAGCGCAGAAAACGTGGCGGCGGTCACCCGTGAGGTGAAGAAGGTCGCGAAGAAGCCGGTGTATATCAAGCTGAGCCCGAACGTCACCGACATCGTATCGATCGCGAAGGCGGCAGAAGAGGCCGGTGCAGACGGTCTCGCCCTCATCAACACCCTGCTCGGCATGCGTATCGACATCCGTCATCGCCAGCCGGTGATCAAGAACAGGATGGGCGGCTTCTCCGGTCCGGCGATCTTCCCGGTTGCGGTCCGTATGGTCTACCAGGTATCGCACGCGGTGAAGCTTCCAGTCATCGGTATGGGCGGTGTCTCCACGGCGAAGGACGTCATCGAGATGATGATGGCCGGTGCCAGTGCGGTCGAGGTCGGCGCTGCGAACCTCGTGAATCCGTATGTCTGCCGTGACATCATCGAGGACCTGCCGGAGGTATGCGCGGAGCTCGGCATCGAGCGCCTCAGCGACATCATCGGCTGCGTGGAATAAATATTTAATATATAGGAGGAATATATGGGTAAGGACGTAATTATTGCACTGGATTTTCCGAGCGCGGAGGAAACCTACCGCTTTCTCGATCAGTTCACCGGCCGCAAGCCGTTCGTAAAGATCGGTATGGAGCTTTTCTATGCCGAGGGACCACAGATCGTGCGTGAGATCAAAAAGCGCGGTCACAAGGTCTTCCTCGATCTGAAGCTCCACGATATCCCGAACACCGTGAAGGGCGGCATGCAGTCCCTGCGTGATCTCGGCGTCGACATGACGAACGTACATGCGAGCGGCGGTATCCGCATGATGAAGGCGGCGGTCGAGGGACTCACCAGAGAGGATGGCACCCGTCCGATCCTGATCGCGGTGACACAGCTCACCTCTACCTCCCAGGAGACCATGACCGAGGAGCTGCTCATCGATCGTCCGATCGCAGACGTCGTCGTACAGTATGCGAAGAACGCGCAGGCAGCCGGACTCGAGGGCGTCGTATGCTCGCCGCTCGAGGCAGGTCGTATCCATGAGGAGGTCGGTGCAGACTTCCAGACCATCACCCCGGGTATCCGTTTCGCAGGCGATGCGGTCGGTGATCAGGCACGTGTGACGACCCCGGCGAAGGCACGTGAGATCGGCTCTGATTACATCGTGGTCGGCCGCTCCATCACGGCAGCCGCCGATCCGGTCGCGGCGTACGAGCGCGCGATGGCGGATTTCGTCGGCTGAGACGCTGTGGCGCTTCGTGATGATGTGAAGCCGGAAGCATTGGACGCAGGAACATAAGAACAGAAGAAACAGATCGGTGTCCGAAGCACGGCCGCTGATCCGCTTAGAATAAGGAGTATGACTATGGCAACGAAGGAAGATATCGCAAGAGGTCTGTTATCGATTAAGGCAGTATTTTTAAAGCCGGACGATCCATTTACCTGGGCGTCGGGCATCAAGTCCCCGATCTACTGTGACAACCGTCTGGTACTGAGCTACCCGGAGGTTCGTTCCCTCGTAGAGCATGCCATCGCCGATAAGGTGAAGGAGCTCTACCCGGAGGCAGAGGCACTCGAGGGCACCAGCACCGCGGGTATCGCACATGCAGCGATCGCAGCGGACATCCTCGGACTCCCGATGGGCTATGTGCGTGGTTCTGCGAAGGATCACGGCCGCAAGAACCAGATCGAGGGAAGACTCGAGAAGGGTGAGAAGGTCGTCGTGATCGAGGATCTGATCTCCACCGGTGGTTCCGTGCTCGACTGCGTGGAGCCACTTCGTGAGGCCGGCGCAGAGGTGCTCGGCATCGTGTCCATCTTCACCTATGGCATGCAGAAGGGCATCGACCGCCTGAGTGCAGCGAACGTGGTGAACACCTCGCTCTGCGACCTCGACACGCTCGTCAAGGTAGCGGTTGAAGAGAACTACATCAAGCCGGAGGATGAGGCGAAGCTGCTCAAGTTCCGTGATAATCCTTCCGACGAATCCTGGATGACCCACAAGGGATAAAACATACATACATGAGACATTGGCACAAGATATAAGGCTGAAGGAGGCTTTCTGATGGCAAGAAGTATTGTAAATATTCTGGATCTTTCAGTAGATGAGATTCATCATCTGCTGGATCTCGCCGATGATATCGACCAGCACCCGGAGAAGTATCAGGATCGATGCGCACATAAGCAGCTCGCGACACTGTTTTTCGAGCCGTCCACGCGTACGAGACTGAGCTTCGAGTCCGCGATGCTCGCACTAGGGGGACAGACCCTGGGCTTCGCCGGTGCATCGAACACGAGTGCGTCGAAGGGTGAGTCGGTGGCCGATACGATCGAGGTGATATCGAACTATGTTGACATCATCGCGATGCGTCATCCGAAGGAGGGCGCGCCGGTCGTGGCAGCGATGCACACCAGTGTTCCTCTGGTCAATGCAGGCGATGGCGGACACTTCCATCCGACCCAGACACTCGCGGATCTTCTTACGATCCGTCGTACGAAGGGCACCGTCGAGGGCCTGACCATCGGTTTCTGCGGCGACCTCAAGTTCGGCCGTACCGTGCACTCCCTCATCGATGCGATGCTCCGCTATCCGAATAACCGCTACATCCTGATCTCCCCGGAGGAGCTTCGTCTTCCGGAGTATGAGATCGATAAGCTGAAGGAGGCGGGTGCTGAGTTCGTCGAGACGAAATCCCTCGAGGAGGCGATGCCGGAGCTCGATATCCTCTACATGACCCGCGTGCAGAAGGAGCGTTTCTTCAACGAGGAGGATTACCTTCGTCTGAAGGATATCTATATCCTGACCCCGGAGAAGCTGAAGACCGCGAAGGCGGATATGGCCATCCTTCATCCGCTCCCTAGAGTCAACGAGATCTCCGTTGCGGTGGACCAGGATCCGCGTGCGAAGTACTTCTACCAGACCCGCTGCGGCAAGCAGATGCGTATGGCACTGATTCTGTATCTTTTAGGACTGGATAAGTAAGGAGGCATGACATGAAGGTAGATGGAATTGAGAATGGTATCGTACTCGACCATATCACAGCTGGAAAGGGGATGCTGGTGTACAAGTACCTGCACCTCGATCGCCTCACGTCACAGGTGGCGCTGATCCAGAACTGCAGCTCCGGAAAGATGGGACGGAAGGACATCGTGAAGATCTCTGAGGATCTCGATATCGACCTCGATGTCCTCGGCTACATCGATCCGGGTATCACCGTAAACTACATCAAGAACGGTGCACGTGTGGAGAAGAAGGCACTGAGCCTGCCGGAGACCCTCACAAACGTGCTGACCTGCAAGAATCCGCGCTGCATCAGCTCGACCGAGCAGGAGCTTCCGCAGGTCTTCAAGATCGTCGACCGGAACCGCGCACTCTATCGCTGCGCGTACTGCGACACCATCGTACGGAACGAAGAGCTGAAGTAAATACATCATCGTACGCCATGGCCCCGGAGGGCCGGCATCAGAAACACAGTACTCCGAGTTCGGAAAAATCACAAATTGGGCCCTAAGAACCAGTAAGCCCTCTGCAATCACTGAGTTTTCTTTATGAAAACTCAGCGTTGCAGAGGGTGCTAAGGAAAAATTACTCTAACTGGTTCTAAGGGCCCAATTTGGATTTATTCACGAACTCTCCGTATGGTTTCTGCTGTCGGTCCTCCGGGGCCCTTGCTGTATCAAACGAAGTGCCTATTCCATCGTCCACCGCTTCCATCTCCATGAGAAAAATGATAGACTAGGGAGAAATATAGAAAAGAATGTAAACCATAATAAAATGATATAAAAGGAGTACTGAAATGAATGTAGCACTGGATGCTCTGCGTCAGCAGATGAAGAAGTATGACATCAATACCTACCTGGTACCGACGGATGATTTTCACTTGAGCGAGTATGTCGGCATGTACTTCCGTGCGATCCGCTTCCTGTCCGGATTCAGCGGTGAGGGAAATCTGGTGGTGACGCAGGACAGCGCCGCGCTTTTTACGGATGGCCGCTATTTTATCCAGGCGGAGCAGGAGATGGCCGGTCGGGATGTCGAGCTGATGCGTATGGGCGAGCCGGGGGTACCGGCGCTCGATGATTACCTCGTTTCCGTGATCCCGGAGGGAGGCTACCTCGGCTTCGATGGCCGCTGTGTCGACTTCCATCACGGCATGACCCTGCGGGATCGTCTCGCGGAGAAGGCGGTCGCCGTGAAGGCAGAGCAGGACCTCGTCGGTCAGGTATGGACGGACCGTCCGGCCCTCGCAAGCTCCCGTGTATGGATCCTCGAGGATCGCTTCGCTGGCAAGAGTGCCGCAGAGAAGCTCGCGGAGCTTCGTGCACTGATGCAGCAGAAGGGTGCCGGCTTCCATATCATCACGAGCCTCGACGACATCGCATGGCTTATGAACCTTCGTGCCGACGATATCCCGTGCAATCCGGTGTTCCTGTCCTATATGATCATCGATCCGAAGAGTGCCTACCTCTTCGTGAATCCGGCTGACCTCGATGAGGAAGTGAAAGCCTACCTCGAGGACCTCCGGGTAAAGGTCGCTCCGTACGATCGCTTCTATGAGGCGGTGCATCAGCTGAAGGATACCACCGTCCTGCTCGAATCTGCGAAGACGAACTACGCGACGATCAGCGAGCTCCCGGATTCGGTGCGTATCCTCGATGAGATGCTGCCGACATCCATGTGGAAATCCCAGAAGAATCCGGTGGAGATCGAGAACACGAAGAAGGCACATGTGAAGGATGGCGTCGCCGTCACGAATTTCATGTACTTCATGAAGCATGCATTCACAGCCGATGCACAGCTTACAGAGGAGGCGAAGAAGCTGCTCGGCAGCGAGGAGATGAACGAGTGGAATACGGCGAAGCTGTCCGAGCGCTACCGTGGAGAGCAGGATGGCTACATTGAACCGAGCTTCACGACGATTTCAGCCTATGGTCCGAATGCGGCGCTGCCACACTATGCTCCGACGGCGGAGAGCTACCGCGTGATCGAGCCGAAGGGACTCTACCTCCTCGATTCCGGCGGACAGTACTTCGAGGGTACCACCGACATCACCCGTACCATCGCGATGGGACCGATCACGGAGATCGAGCGGAAGCACTTCACCCTCGTACTGAAGTCCATGCTTCGCCTCGGCGATGTGATCTTCCTGGAGGGCTCCTCCGGCATCACCCTGGACCTCGCGGCACGGGAGGTGCTCTGGCGTGAGGGCCTCAACTATAACCACGGCACCGGCCACGGCGTCGGCTTCTGCCTGAATGTCCACGAGCGTCCGAATGCATTCCGCTATCGTCAGGCGCAGGGACGCATGGAACATATGCCGCTCCACGAGGGCAATATCACCTCCGACGAGCCGGGTATCTACATCGAGGGCTCCCACGGCATCCGTCTCGAGAATCTGACCCTCGTTGAGAAGGCCTTCCAGAATGAGTTCGGGAACTTCTTCCGTCTCTCCTTCCTCACGATGGTCCCGCTCGACCTCGACGCGATCGATGTCCGTCTGCTCGAGCCGCATGAGCTCGCGCTCCTCAATCAGTATCACCAGCAGGTCTATGCGACACTGGCACCATACTTCAGCGGTGACAAGCTCGCATGGCTTCAGCATGCAACACGTGAGGTACAGCTTTAATGGATAAAAACGCGCTTTATTATCAGGATCACTATGTGAAGGCGTTCGACGCGGAGGTGACGAGCTGCACCGCTGCCGACGGGAAGTATCTCGTCGAGCTCAGTGTCCATGGCTTCTATCCGGAGGGCGGTGGTCAGGACGCGGACCACGGTAGTATCGGCGAGGCAGCCGTGCTGGATGTGCAGGAGGTGCCGGTGACCGACCCGGCGAGCGGTGAGAAGCAGCGGGATGTACGGGGCAATGTCGTCGTCCGTGTACTGCATACCGTGGACCGGGCGCTGACGGTCGGCGAGACATATCACTGCGTGATCGATTGGGCACGCCGCATGCGAAACAGCCGGAACCACTCCGGTGAGCACATCGTGTCCGGCCTCGTGCACCGGCACTATGGCTATCACAACGTCGGCTTCCACATGAGCGAGGTGATGACCATCGATTTCGACGGTCCGCTCAGCTGGGAACAGCTGATGTTGATCGAGCAGGAGGCCAATGCCGTCGTCCTCGAGGATCGTCGTGTGCGCGCGATCTGGCCGACCCCGGAAGAGCTGGAGGTGATCGACTACCGCTCGAAGAAGCCCCTCTCCGGAGATGTCCGCATCGTGGACCTCGGTGGTGCCGATCTCTGCGCCTGCTGCGGAACCCATGTCCTCAGCACCGGCGAGATCGGCCCGATCAAGATCCTCTCCGTACTCGGCCATAAGGGCGGCGTCCGCCTCGAGCTTTTCTGCGGCGACGATGCACTTCAGGACGCCGCACGAAAGCACGAGCAGGTAGTGGAGATTTCCCGCCTGCTGAATGTAGCGCCATCCGATATCGTCGATGCACTGAAGACCTACATGGCAGACAGCTTCCGGAAGGATCGCCGCATCGCTGCGCTGAACACCCGCTACTACGAGCTGAAGGCACAGTCCCTGCAGGAGGAGACCGGCGTACTCATCGACTTCGAGGAAGGTATGAACGCGGTCGAGGTACGGAAGTGCTGTGACTACTTCATGAAGCACACGAAAGCCTCCGTCGTCGGCGTCTTCTGCCGGAAGGACGAAGGCGATACGGACGGAGCAGCGCCTGTAGAGGACATCGCTTCCTACAGCTACGTCATCGGCTCCACGAACGTCGATGTACGCGCACAGGCGAAGGCCTTTAACGCCCTTGTTAACGGCCGTGGCGGCGGACAGAAGGAGATGATCCAGGGCAGCCTCCAGGCGTCGGAAGAGAAAATTCAGGATGCGATGAATCGAATTTTCGGTGATGAGTTCTAAGAGTGCAGCCACCTTCTGATTTTGCCTGGAATTCCTTACTGTTCTATAACGGTTCTCAGGCAGCTGTTTGCGCACGCAGACAGCTGTGTTATAATATTCGCGTCTTATCAAAAGATGAATAGACGGAATGTTACAGCACATAAGGAGATAAAATATGATTCGAATTGGCTTACTTGGTTATGGAAACCTGTCCCGCGGCATCGAGGCTGCCATCAAGCGGAACCCGGATGAGGAGCTCGTAGCGGTATTTACACGTCGCGATCCAGCGAGTGTAAAGATTCACACCGATGGCGTCAAGGTCGATTCCGTCGATCATATCCTCGCATATAAGGATGAGATCGATGTACTCATGATCTGCGGCGGCTCGGCGACAGATCTCCCGACCCAGACGCCGACATATGCACAGTACTTCAACGTCATCGACAGCTTCGATACCCATGCGAAGATTCCGGAGCATTTCGCCGCCGTCGACGCAGCAGCGAAGAAGGCCGGAAAGCTCGCGATGATTTCCTGTGGCTGGGACCCGGGCATGTTCTCCCTGGCACGTATCTACGCGGAGTCGGTACTGCCGGATGGAAAGCACTATACCTTCTGGGGCAAGGGCGTTTCCCAGGGCCACAGTGATGCCGCACGTCGCGTAGAGGGCGTCAAGGATGCTCGCTCCTATACGCTTCCGGTCGAGAGTGCGATGGACGCCGTACGCAGCGGCAGCCAGCCGAACTTTACGGCACGTGAGATGCATACGAGAGAGGTATTCGTCGTGCTCGAGGAGGGCGCGGATGCAGCGAAGGTGGAGCAGGAGATCAAGTCCATGCCGAACTACTATGCCGATTATGATGTGACGATCCACTTCATTTCCGAGGAGGAGATGCAGCGGGAGCATGCCGCACTTCCACACGGTGGCTTCGTGATGCGTTCCGGTGTGACCGGGGATGGAAACAACCATGAGCTGATCGAGTACAGCCTGAAGCTGGATTCGAATCCGGAGTTTACGGGCTCGGTACTCGCTGCGTATGCGAGAGCGGTGAGCCGTATGGCCGCGAAGGGCGAGACGGGCTGCATCAGCGTGTTCGATGTCGCACCGAAGTACCTGAACCCGAAGTCCGAGGAGGAGCAGCGTCATACGCTCCTGTAAGCAGGCATCAGTATCACAGATCGCGTGTGCGACGACATGAAGTGACGTACCCGAACGATACGTTGTCTGCGCGGCTGTCAGCTGACGCGGAATGTGAGAGGTTTATGATGAGAAAATTCAGAAAGCTGCTGGCCGCTGCCATGATCGCCGCGGCCGCAGCCATGACATCCACAGTGCCTGCATTGGCACAGGAAATGTGGATCACGACAGCGGATGGCGCGAGTCGCTTCGTCACCTGCGACGAAAACGGCGCCGCGAGTGAATACCAGGGCTGGTACCAGGATCCGAACAGCGGGAGCTGCTATTATTTCGAAGATGGCGTACTCGCCACGGGCTGGATCATCGACGCTGGGAAGTTTTACTATCTCGACCCGTCGACGGGCGCGATGGCGGTGAGTCAGATGGTGGGTAATTTCTATGTCGGCGAGGATGGTGCCGCGATGAGCGACACGACGACCCCGGACGGCGTAAAGCTCGCCTACAACGGCTCGCGCATGGACGGGAAGTATCCGGTGGAGGAGATGAACGAGAAGACCTACACCTACCGGGAGCTTCTCAGGGAGAATCCGAATCTGATCGCGGAATTCTCAGATCGTACGAGCGGCACAGGTCATCAGATCCTGCGGGAGACCGCACGGGGCTTTACCTGGGTCATCTATGCGACGATGAAGCTGTATGAGCCGACCGAGGACGGACAGAAGGGGAAGCGTGTGTTCGAGGGCGATGGTGCCTTCCGTTTCGACGCGCTGATCGAGCGAAAGGAGAGCGATGGCAGCATCCGCTATATCCGACCGTTCGGGCTGATCCAGGAGGACCGCCAGCAGTGGACGGCGGCACACATTAAGATCGATCCGGCGGGCTTCATCAGCTACGCATCGGATGAGGGTTGACAGGGTCCGGTCATGTCCATCTACAGTGAACGTGCTGACGAACCAGGCATCCCCGGATCATAGAGCCTGGTCGGGGCTTCAACGTAAACAACATCACAGCGCTGCCATCGGCAGCGCTATTCTGTCATCTGGGAGAGGGGACATACATGACATTACAGCAGCTTAGACAGGTGATCGCCGTCGCGGACAGCGGCTCCATGAACGAGGCCGCAAAGCGTCTCTATATCACACAGCCGTCCCTTTCGGCGGCGATCAAGGAACTGGAAAAGGAGATCGGGATCGAGATCTTTCTCCGGTCGAACCGAGGGATCGTGACCACAGCCGACGGCGAAGAGTTTCTGGGGTATGCACGACAGATCGTCGAGCAGTATCAGCTGATGGAAGACAAGTATGTCAATGTCGGCACCCGGAAGAAGAAATTCTCCGTCTCCATGCAGCACTATACCTTCGCGGTCGAGGCCTTCATCCACCTCGCACGGGAGTATGGCATGGATACCTACGAGTTCGCGGTCAAGGAAACGAAGACCATGGAAATCATCAACGACGTACGAAACCAGACCTCGGAGATCGGCGTGATCTATATGAATGATTTCAACAGTAAGGTCATCGGAAAGATCCTGCGGGAGGATTCGCTCGAGTTTATCCCGCTCTTCGACTGTAACATCTATGTGTTCATGAGTAAGGGAAATCCGCTGGCCGGGAAGGACATCATCCGCATGGAGGAGCTCGCGGATTATCCCTGCCTCAGCTTCGATCAGGGTGAGCGAAACTCCTTCTACTTTTCGGAGGAGGTGCTGAGCACCTACGATTACAAGCGGATCATCAAGTGTGATGACCGGGCGACCTTCCTGAATCTGATGGTCGGACTGAACGGCTATACGCTCTGCTCCGGCATCATATGCCAGGAGCTGAACGGCGATGAGTATACGGCGGTCCGCCTCGATACGGATGAGATCATGACCATCGGTTACATCAAGAAAAAGAAGATTCCGCTGTCCGGGATCGGCGCACGTTACGTGGCGGAGCTTCAGAAATATAAGGCGCAGGCACTGTAGTCTGCAGAGGTTTTACATACACACCCATAAGCACAGGCACTTTCGTCTGCAGGTCTCGTAATGCCGAAGGTGCATCTCGGTGTGGCATGCCGGCACCCCTGGGTGCAGAAAGGAATACTATGTTGAATACGTCGGTCATCATCATGGCAGTGGTCGCACTCGTGCTGCTGCTTGCCGTGGGGCTGTACATCGTACAGAGAAATCAGAAGCGGAAAAATGCAGATAAGCTTTCGATGAAGCTCCGTGAGGACGAGAAGCTTCATATCACACTCGATGATCAATCCGACGCGGCGGAGGTCGCCCGGATCATCCTGGAAGGCCTCGGCGGCCGCGAGAACGTCAGCGAGGTACAGCATGACGGTGCACGGCTCAAGGTGGCGATCCGGCAGTATGATGCCGTCGATGAGAAGAAGATCCGCTCTGCCCAGGTGGGCGGCGTGCTTCGCCCGGGTAAAAACGCTGTACAGATCATCATCGGCCCTTCGGTCGAACCAGTAGAGAACGAGCTTCATAAGCTGCTTGGTATGTGATATGAGTAAGAAATATGAGATGGATATGACCACCGGCGTCATCATGCCGAAGGTCATCACCTTTGCACTGCCGCTGATAGTGGCGTCTGTGCTTCAGCTTCTGTTTAATGCGGCCGACATCGTGGTCGTCGGCCGTTTCGTGAGCCCGCAGGCGATGGCCGCCGTCGGATCGACCGGATCGCTGGTGAACCTCATCATCCAGCTCTTTGTCGGCTTCTCCATCGGTGTCAATGTCTGCGTCGGAAAGTATTATGCAGCGAAGCGTCAGGAGGACATGTCCGATACCATCCACACATCGATCCTGGTGTCGGTGATTTTCGGTGCGATTCTCTGCGTCGCCGGCCTGTTTCTGGCACGACCGATGCTGGAGCTGATGGGATCCCCCGCGGATGTCATCGAAGACTCGGTGCTCTATCTTCGCATCTACTTCCTCGGTATGCCACTGATCATGCTGTATGACTTTGCAGCGGCGATTCTGCGTGCCGTCGGTGATACGAAGCGCCCGCTGTATTTTCAGATGATCGCCGGGGTGATCAATGTCATTCTGAACCTGTTCTTCGTCCTCGTGGTGGGCATCGGCGTGGCGGGTGTTGCGATCGCGACGACGGTTTCACAGGGCTTTTCCGGCATCGCCCTGCTCATCACGCTCATGCGGGAGAAGGGGGCGCTGCACCTCGATCTTCGGAAGCTTCATGTCAACTGGAAGCTTCTTAGCTCCATTATGGAAATCGGTCTGCCGGCTGGTCTCCAGAGCACCGTGTTCAGTCTGTCCAATGTCGTCATCCAGAGCTCCATCAACTCCTTCGGATCGGTTGCGATGGCGGGTGCGACAGCGGCACAGAATATCGAATCGTTCGTATATGCTTCGATGAACTCGATCTATCAGACGAATCTTTCGTTTACCGCACAGAATCTGGGCGCCCGGAAGTACAGTCGCATCAATCGCATCCTGAAGGACTGCCTGATCGCCGTCGTCCTCATCGGCCTCGTCATGGGCATCGGTGCGGTGATGCTGGATCCATGGCTGCTGCGCTTCTTTACGACGGATGCAGAAGTTATCCGTTATGGACAGGAGCGACTGCTGGTGGTCTGCGGACCATACTTCCTCTGCGGCATCATGGATGTCATGGTTGGTTCGCTCCGTGGACTCGGCTACTCGGTGATCCCGATGTTTGTAAGCCTGATCGGTGCCTGCGGACTGCGGATCATCTTCATCCTGACCCTGTTCCGGCTCCCGTACTTCCACTCTCTGAACTGGCTGTACATGAGCTATCCGATTACCTGGATCATCACCTTCACCGCGCACTTCATCACCTTCCTCCGCGTCCGGCGGAAGTTCCCGAAGGCCGATGCCTGAATACTGAAAAGAACCGCCGGAGGCCTCCGACGGTTCTTTTTTTCACTGCATCGCGGCGTAGAGCTTCTTTCGGCAGAGGAAGTAGTAGCTGTACTCGAAGAGGATCATCACGGTCCAGCCGATCGCGCAGGCGTAGGCTTCGCCGGTGATGCCGATCTTCGGAACCAGGATATAGACGAAGAGGGTGCGGATCGAAATCTGCAGAATCGTCGAAATCAGCGTGATGGTCATGTTGCCCATGCCACGCATGAAGCCCTGCATCGCATTCGTGACGCATGGGAAGATGATGGTGAAGGCCTTTATGGACAGGTAGCTCACGCCGAGACGAACCATTTCCTCGCCGCCACTGGTCGGAGCGAAGAGCTGGATCAGCGGATGACGGAAGAGCAGGATGAGCGCACAGATGATCGGATAGTAGATGAGTCCGATCAGGATGCCCTTCCACAGCGTTTCCTTCACCCGCTTCCGGTCACCGGCACCACGATTCTGTGCGGCACAGGTCATCATGCCATGGCTGATCGTCTGGGCAGGAATGCGCCCGTAGTCCTCGATTTTACAGCCGGCGTTGAAGGCCGCGATGACGTCGATGCCCTGAACATTGATCACACTCTGCACGAGCAGCTTTCCGATCGGCTGGCAGGACTGCTGCAGTGCGGTGATGAGGCCGCTGGAGAGGATGCTGCGGAGGAGCCTGTGATCGAGGATCAGCTCATCCCGGCGGAGGGCGAGTGCCGGGATATGCCGGTAGACATAGATATAGCAGAGCACTGCGGAGAGGGCTTCGGCGATGACCGTCGCGAGTGCGGCACCGAAGACGCCCCAGTGGAAGAGGAAGATGAAGACCCAGTCGAGGCATGCATTCAGTACCGACGAGATGCCGACGAAGGTCACCGGCGTTTTCGAATCCCCGACTGCCCGCAGTGCACTCGACATGATGTTGTACTGGAAGGTGAAGAAATTACCGAGGAAGAGAAGCCGGAGATAGACCGCGGAATCATGCATGATATCGAGTGGGGTATGCATGGCCTCGAGGATCGGCGCTGCAAGCAGGATGCCGAGCAGGGTGGTGATGCCGCCGGCGATCGTACCGAAGAGGATCGTGGTGGAGAGCGAGCGCTTCAGCTTCTCGCCTTCGCCTGCACCATAGAACTTGCTCATGTAGACCGACGCGCCGATGCCGAGGCCCGAGATGCTCTGCACCAGCAGGACCGATACCGGATTTGAGACAGATACGGCGCTGAGCGCTGCGACACCGGCCCCCTTACTGACGAGGATGGAATCGACGGCGTTATAGGTGAGCTGAAGAAAATTTCCGAAAATCAGCGGGATGGCATAGGCAAGAAGATGGCGGTAGATACTGCCGGAGGTCATATTTCGCATAGTGGTTCCCCTTTAAACACAGGACATAGAGTGATCCTTGCGCGCTACGGATGGCGCATACTTCGCATGAACGGTCTGTACTGAAAGCGCTTTCAGATGTGCCTGCTATTATAGCACGACGCCGGCGCGCTGGCGATAATATTCGCTGGATATTTGAGGACTACTATGGTAGAATGTTGATTTAGACGATTCGGTGAGCGACTGGTATCCGCCATTTTTGCCTGCGCCGATAGTATACTTTCATGGAGGAAAAAAGAATGAGCGTAATTGGTTGGGTAATTTACATCATTGCCATCGTGGCGATGTTTTATTTTATCGGTATCAAGCCATCACAGAAGGAGCGTAAGAAGCAGGAGGCTCTCCTTGCATCCGTAGCGGTCGGCGACACAGTGCTGACCACATCCGGCTTCTATGGTGTGATCATCGATATGACCGATGACACGGTGATCGTTGAGTTCGGTAATAACAAGAACTGCCGTATCCCGATGCAGAAGGCAGCCATCGCACAGCTTGAGAAGCCGACCACGGCTGTAAAGTCTGACGATAAGAAGTAATCCAGCGCGATTCAAAAGCCCACCGTGTTCTGCACGGTGGGCTTTTGCTGCTGCAGGGGAGCGGAGGGTTTCGTATGAATCTTAAAACGCTGAGAGAATTAAAGGGAATCAGTCGGAAGGAACTGGCGGATCAGACGGGGCTGTCGTACCGCTCGATTCAGGACTACGAACAGGGACATAAGGATCTGGGAGCCGCGAAGGCGCGGACCGTTCTTCGGATGGCACAGGTGCTGGACTGCTCGGTGGAGGACCTGATTTCGGAGGTGGATTTCAGCGAGCTGAAGCCGAGCGAGCTGCGCTCGGATGAGCTTCGGATGCAGAAGCGTATGCTGGCGGAGTGGAAGGAGAACACGCGGCGGGAGCGGGCATCCGCTGCGGGCGGGTCACCTGCTTCGGCGTCAGCGCCGGCAGACGGAGAGCGGGTGACGGACGAAAACCGCTGGATGAAGGAAGACAGGACGGAGAAACAATGAGAGTAAAAATCGATATGCAGACACGCCAGACCATCGACGGCGATACGGACATCATGGAGCACAGTGCGGAGGGTATCCTGCGCGACCTCTCCGAGGGACAGCATGTGTTGACCTATTTTCAGGATGGCATCCATAACGAGATGCGGATTGATGTCTCCGGCGAGGAGATCATCGTGACCCGGAACTGGAAGCAGGAAAATCAGTTTCATTATAAGCAGAATAAGCACCACATCATGAACTATGAGACCCCGATGGGAATGATGGAGCTCGGCTTCGACACGAAGTATGTCGAGATCGACCGCATCCATCGGGACTGCCTGATGGAGATACGCCTCGTCTATACCATCACCCAGGGCGGACAGCCGGTGAGCGACAATGAAGTCCGGATTCGGATCAGCGAACGGTAACCGTGCGGGCAGGTAACCCGGAGGGGCGTCCCCTTTTAAGGTTGCATTTTGATGCGCTAAATAGTAAGATTAAGGGCAGATTTATGGAAAGACGAGGATTTACTCTATGACATTAATGGCGATCCACTGGAATACCGTGGCAACCGTACTGGTCGTTATCGCGATCATCCTGGTTGTACTAATGGCGGTTATGTACTACTACGGTAAGAAGCTCTCCCGTCAACAGGCAGAGCAGCAGCCGATCATCGATGCAAACACGCAGGATGTATCGATGCTGATCATCGATAAGAAAAAGCTCTCCATCGAAGAGGCGATCGCAGCCGGCCTTCCGGAGGCAATCAAGGAGCAGACACCATTCTATCTCAAGTGGCAGAAGCTTCCGGTCGTGAAGGCGAAGATCGGTCCACGTATGATGACCCTCATCGCAGACCCGAACGTATTCGAGCAGCTTCCGAAGGGCAAGGAGTGCAAGTGCTCCATCTCCGGTCTCTACATCCGTGGAATCAAGTCTGTCCGTGGCGGCAGCATCCCGAAGGCACCGGAAAAGAAGAAGGGCATCCTGGCACGCGCCAGAGAGATGGCTTCCAGAAAGTAATCACGAAAGCAGAGAGGAATCGACGATCGTCGATTCCTTTTTTGTACATATCCATGAGAGGGCCGCGCGAAGCGCGGAGAGGCGCATGGATGCCCCCGGGCGGCGAGATACAGCTCCCAAGGGAATATCCTTTAGAGTTCCCTTGGGAGGCCTTAGCGGCGAGCGTATTCAGAGCTTTGCTTTAGCAAAGCTACTTAGCCCGTTTTGCCGCGGAGGCGGCAAAATCAAACGACGATGCCCACGCCGCAGGCGCATCAGATGGCATCGTCTCACCGTCTATTGCGATGCATTGCAAAAAATTAAATTTCACGTATTGACGAAAATTCACTGCCATGGTAGGATAAAGTTTGCTTATTTTGGAGACGTGGGCTCAGTGCGCCTTTTTTTAGATACGCCCGGCACCACCGCTCCTTTAAGATAAGATGAAACGAAAACCGATTCATTGAAATGTTGATACATCGAAATACAATGCTCGTAACGATGAATGCACATTTTGAAATCCACATCTTTCTATGAATCACAGTGATCAAGTAAATGAGTTTTTCGAGCTGCCGCGTTTCCGGCAGAGAGTGAAACGAATTTACTATGGGGTGAACGGTCAATGGAAAAAAGCAAGATGCGTGTCGTGAAAAACGGCAAAAACGTCAGATTTACTTTCTCTCAGCATGACGAAGTACTGGAGATGCCGAATCTGATCGAAGTTCAGAAGGATTCGTATAAGTGGTTCCTGACGGACGGCCTGAAAGAGGCATTTGATGACATCTCACCGATCCAGGACTTCGCTGGACACCTGTCCCTCGAGTTCGTAGGCTTCAAGCTCTGCGAGGATGAGAAGAAGTACACCATTGAGGAGTGCAAGGAGCGCGACGCTACCTATTCCGCACCGCTCAAGGTAAGAGTACGTCTCATCAACAAGGACAAGGATGAGATCAATGAACACGAGATTTTCATGGGCGATCTGCCACTGATGACAGATACCGGCTCATTTGTAATTAACGGTGCCGAGCGTGTAATCGTATCACAGCTCGTTCGTTCTCCTGGCATTTATTATGGCGTAGACCATGATAAGGTTGGTAAGGAGCTCTATAGCTGTACCGTGATTCCGAACCGTGGCGCATGGATCGAGTACGAGACCGATTCCAATGATATTTACTGGGTACGTGTGGATAGAACCCGTAAGGTTCCAGTGACGGCATTTATCAGAGCGATGGGTGTCAGCACGAATCAGGAGATCATCGAGCTCTTCGGTGAGGAGCCGAAGCTTCTTGCTTCCTTCGAGAAGGAGCAGCCGGAGGCACAGAACTACGAGGGTGGTCTGCTCGAGCTCTATCGTAAGATCAGACCGGGTGAGCCGCTGTCCGTCGATTCCGCAAGCTCTCTTCTGAACGGCATGTTCTTTGATCCACGCCGCTATGACCTTGCGAAGGTTGGACGTTATAAGTTTAATAAGAAGCTTCATTTTAAAAACAGAATCAAGGGCCACACACTGGCAGAGGACGTCATCGACGCAACCACCGGTGAGGTGATCGCGCAGGCGGGTGATCAGATCAGCTTCGCGAAGGCTGTAGAGATCCAGGATGCAGCCGTTCCGTTCGTATGGATCGAGGGACCGACCCGTAAGGAGAAGGTACTTTCCTCGATGGAGGTCGACCTTTCGAAGTATGTGAGCTTCGAGGCACAGGAGATCGATTACGAGGAGGCACGTGAGTACGACCACGTACGTGAGTACTTCCAGCGCCAGGCTGACCGTACGAACAGCTTCCTGAGCCAGGACGCAGAGAAGAAGCTCTGGGATGCCCTGTCTGTAGAAGAGAAGCAGGCCATCATCGATAAGGATGTACCGGAGGAGCTCGTTTACTATCCTGAGCTCGCGCGTCTGATGGAGGAGAACGCCGACGATCAGCGTGCACTTCGTATCGCGATCATCAAGGACATCCATGAGCTCGTTCCGAAGCACATCACGAAGGAAGACATCTTCGCTTCCATCAACTACTGCATGCACATCGAAGAGGAGATCGGCAGCCACGATGATATCGATCACCTCGGCAATCGTCGTATCCGTGCGGTCGGTGAGCTGCTTCAGAATCAGTATCGCATCGGTCTTTCCCGTATGGAGCGTGTTGTCCGCGAGCGTATGGCGACACAGGACATCGAGGAGATCACACCGCAGTCTCTGATTAACATCAAGCCTGTGACGGCATCCGTGAAGGAATTCTTCGGATCATCCCAGCTGTCACAGTTCATGGATCAGAACAACCCGCTGTCGGAGCTTACACACAAGCGTAGACTTTCCGCCCTCGGACCAGGTGGTCTTTCCAGAGACCGTGCCGGATTCGAGGTTCGAGATGTTCACTATACACATTATGGTCGTATGTGCCCGATCGAGACACCTGAGGGACCGAATATCGGTCTGATCAACTCGCTGGCATCCTACGCACGTATCAACGAGTACGGCTTCATCGAGGCTCCGTACCGTATGGTGGACAAGTCGGATCCGAAGAACCCGAAGGTTACGAAGGACGTCGTATACCTCGCGGCAGACGAAGAGGATAACTATGTCGTAGCACAGGCAAACGAGCCGCTCGACGCCGACGGACATTTCGTGCATGATAACGTTTCCGGTCGTTTCAGAGAGGCGACGCAGGCATTCCCGAAGGCAAGCGTGGATATGATGGACGTATCCCCGAAGATGGTATTCTCCGTGGCGACTTCCATGATTCCGTTCCTTCAGAACGATGATGCGAACCGTGCGCTGATGGGATCGAACATGCAGCGTCAGGCCGTGCCGCTGATGGTGACCGAGCGTGCCGCTGTCGATACCGGTATCTCCGCAAAGGCTGCCGTCGACTCCGGTGTATGCTGCCTTGCAAAGTATGACGGTGTGGTTGAGATCTCCGCATCCAACAAGATCACGATCCGTCGTGATTCCGATGGAACCCTCGATGAGTACAAGCTCACCAAGTTCATGCGCTCCAACCAGTCGAACTGCTACAACCAGAAGCCGATCGTGTTCGCCGGTGACCATGTAAAGAAGGGCGATGTTATCGCCGATGGTCCGTCCACCTGCCAGGGTGAGATCGCACTCGGTAAGAACCCGCTGATCGGATTCATGACCTGGGAAGGCTACAACTACGAGGATGCGGTTCTCCTTTCCGAGAAGCTCATCCAGAACGACGTCTACACCTCCATCCATATCGAGGAGTATGAGTGTGAGGCACGTGATACCAAGCTCGGACCGGAGGAGATCACCTCGGACGTTCCGGGTGTCGGTGACGATGCACTGAAGAATCTCGACGAGCGCGGCATCATTCGCATCGGTGCAGAGGTTCGTGCCGGTGATATCCTCGTCGGTAAGGTGACACCGAAGGGTGAGACCGAGCTGACCGCGGAGGAGAGACTGCTTCGTGCAATCTTCGGTGAGAAGGCACGTGAGGTTCGTGATACCTCCCTCAAGGTTCCGCACGGCGCATATGGTGTCGTCGTAGACGCAAAGGTATTTACAAGAGAAAACAGTGACGAGCTGGCGCCGGGTGTGTCCGAGTCCGTTCGTATCTATATTGCACAGAAGAGAAAGATCGGTGTCGGCGATAAGATGGCCGGCCGTCATGGAAACAAGGGTGTATGCTCACGCGTACTTGCGGTAGAGGATCTGCCTTACCTTCCGAACGGTCGTCCGCTCGATATCGTACTGAACCCTCTCGGCGTACCTTCCCGAATGAACATCGGACAGGTGCTCGAGCTGCATCTTTCCCTCGCTGCGAAGGTTCTGGGTATCAATGTTTCTACCCCGATCTTCGATGGCGCAAACGAGAATGATATCGCCCAGACCCTGATTCTTGCGAACGATTACGCAAACAAGAGCTGGGAGGAGTTCTCGGAACTTCATAAGGATGAGCTGGATCCGGAGGTCTATGAGTACCTCGGTGCACACCTCGATCACCGTGAGGAGTGGAAGGGTGTTCCGATCTCGACCGATGGTAAGGTTCAGCTCCGCGATGGACGTACCGGTCTTCCATTTGACGGCAGAACCGCGATCGGATTCATGCACTACCTGAAGCTGCATCACCTGGTAGATGATAAGATCCATGCACGTTCCACGGGACCGTACTCTCTCGTTACACAGCAGCCGCTCGGTGGAAAGGCACAGTTCGGTGGACAGCGTTTCGGAGAGATGGAGGTATGGGCACTCGAGGCATACGGTGCGGCATATACACTGCAGGAGATTCTGACCATGAAGTCCGACGATGTTGCAGGCCGTGTAAAGACCTACGAGGCGATCATCAAGGGCCAGAATATCCCGGCACCGGGTGTTCCAGAGTCCTTCAAGGTTATGCTGAAGGAGCTTGAGGCTCTCTGCCTGGATGTACGCGTTCTCGATGAGAATCAGAACGAGATCGAGATCACAGAGGATCTCTATGATGCAAACCAGGATATGCACCGTCTCCTTTCCGGTGGTGACAGCCGCTATGAGCGTAATGAAAATTACGGACAGTACGGCTACGAGACCCAGGAGTTTAAGGACGGCGAGCTTGTAAACAGCGCTGAAGAGAACGCAGCGGAGGATGATTATGTCAATGAAGGCGACGATGCACTTGCATCCGCAATTTCTGCAGATCTCTCCGATGATGGCGATTTCAGCGAGGATATGGACTCGGATATGTTCGATGACGGTGACAGCGCGGTTTCCCAGTCGGATGACGACTACGGCGACGGCGATCATGAATAATAGGAGGAAAGATGGCACAGCTTGATAATATAAATAAGCCTGTTCAGTTTGATTCGATCAAGATCGGCCTGGCTTCTCCGGAGAAGATTCTGGAGTGGTCCCACGGCGAAGTGAAGAAGCCGGAGACCATCAACTACAGAACGCTGAAGCCGGAGAAGGATGGACTCTTCTGTGAGCGTATTTTCGGACCGGTCAAGGACTGGGAGTGCCACTGCGGCAAGTATAAGAAGATCCGCTATAAGGGCGTCATCTGTGACCGCTGCGGTGTTGAGGTGACCAAGTCCTCCGTTCGTCGTGAGCGTATGGGACACATCGCACTGGCGGCGCCAGTTTCTCATATCTGGTATTTCAAGGGTATCCCGTCCAGAATGGGTCTGATCCTCGACATCAGCCCGCGTATTCTGGAGCGTGTGCTCTATTTCGCAAGCTATGTTGTACTCGATAAGGGCGAGACCGGCCTGGATTACAAGCAGATCCTCTCCGAGAAGGAGTTCAGAGATGCGATCGAGCAGTATGGCTATGGCTCCTTCCGTGCTGGCATGGGCGCGGAGGCTGTACTGGAGCTGCTTCGTGGTATCGATCTCGAGAAGGAGTATGCAGAGCTTCGTCAGGAGCTCGACGACGCTTCCGGACAGAAGAGAACCAGAATCGTGAAGCGTCTCGAGGTCGTGGAGGCCTTCCGTTCCTCCGGTAATAAGCCGGAGTGGATGATCCTCACGAACCTTCCGGTGATTCCACCAGATCTTCGTCCGATGGTTCAGCTCGATGGTGGCCGTTTCGCAACCTCGGATCTCAATGATCTCTATAGAAGAATCATCAACCGTAACAACCGTCTGGCTCGTCTCCTCGAGCTGGGCGCTCCGGAAATCATCGTACGTAACGAGAAGCGTATGCTGCAGGAGGCGGTCGATGCGCTGATCGATAACGGCCGTCGTGGCCGTCCAGTGACCGGTCCAGGTAACCGTGCCCTGAAGTCCCTTTCTGATATGTTAAAGGGTAAGCAGGGACGTTTCCGTCAGAACCTGCTCGGTAAGCGAGTAGATTACTCCGGACGTTCGGTTATCGTCGTAGGACCTGAGCTGAAGATCTATCAGTGCGGTGTTCCGAAGGAGATGGCCCTCGAGCTGTTTAAGCCGTTCGTGATGAAGGAGCTGGTACAGTCCGGTAAGGCCCACAACATTAAGAATGCGAAGAAGATGGTTGACCGTCTGGATCCGCAGGTATGGGACATCCTCGAGGATGTCATCAAGGGCCACCCGGTTATGCTGAACCGTGCCCCTACCCTGCATAGACTCGGTATCCAGGCCTTCGAGCCGACCCTCGTCGAGGGTAAGGCCATCAAGCTTCACCCGCTCGTATGTGCGGCCTTCAACGCCGACTTCGATGGTGACCAGATGGCGATCCACCTTCCACTGACACAGGAAGCACAGGCAGAGTGCAGATTCATGCTGCTTTCTCCGAATAACCTCCTGAAGCCGTCGGATGGTGGTGTTGTAGCCGTTCCTTCACAGGATATGGTACTGGGTATCTACTATATTACACAGGCGCGTCCGGGTGAGCCGAACGAGGGTATGTTCTTCAAGAGCATCAACGAGGCGATCCTCGCGAAGGAGAATGGCTACATCTCGATGCACACCCTGATCAAGTGCAGAATCCGTAAGGTCGTAAAGGCAGAGGATGGCAGCGAGAAGATTATCGAGGGCGTGGTGAATACCACGGTAGGTCGTCTGATCTTCAACGAGATCATCCCGCAGGATCTCGGCTTCGTGGATCGTTCGATTCCGGGCAATGAGATTCTTCCGGAGATTGACTTCATCGTAAAGAAGAAGGATCTCAAGAAGATTCTGGAGAGAGTCATGGATGTACATGGCGCTACCCAGACGGCCCTCACCCTGGATGATATCAAGGCGATGGGCTATAAGCAGTCCACCCTCGCGGCGATGACCGTATCCATCTCGGATATGACCGTTCCGGCGAGCAAGCAGAAGCTGCTGGCAGACGCACAGGCTATTGTTGACAAGATCGCACGTAACTATCGTCGTGGTCTCGTTACCGAGGAGGAGCGTTACCAGGAGGTAATCGATACCTGGAAGAAGACCGATGATCAGCTGACCAAGGATCTTCTAGGCGGTCTCGATGCCTACAACAACATCTTCATGATGGCCGATTCCGGAGCCCGTGGATCCGATAAGCAGATCAAGCAGCTCGCTGGTATGCGAGGACTCATGGCGGATACGACCGGACGTACCATCGAGCTCCCGATCAAGTCAAACTTCCGTGAGGGTCTTGACGTACTCGAGTACTTCATCTCCGCACACGGTGCACGTAAGGGACTTTCCGATACCGCGCTTCGTACGGCAGACTCCGGTTACCTTACGAGACGAATGGTTGACGTTACCCAGGATCTGATCATCCGTGAGCTTGACTGCTCTGCAGATAAGGATAAGATTCCATACCTGGAGATCTCCGCACTGGAGGAAGGCCAGGAGAAGATCGAGTCACTGCAGGAGCGTATCACCGGTCGTTACATCGCAGAGGATGTATACGATCCGGAGACCGGCAAGCTTGTCGTACAGGCAGACCGTATGGTTACCCCGAAGCGGGCACCGAAGGTCATCGCTGCACTCCAGAAGCGCTTCGATCAGGAGGTTGCGGAAGGAAAGCACGATGCGAAGCAGAAGATGAAGGTGAAGATCAGAACCGTCCTCACCTGCCGTTCGAAGAATGGTATCTGTGCGAAGTGCTACGGCTCGAACCTGGCAACGGGTCAGCCGGTACAGGTCGGCGAGGCCGTCGGTATCATCGCTGCACAGTCCATCGGTGAGCCGGGTACTCAGCTTACGATGAGAACCTTCCATACCGGTGGTGTTGCGGGTGGTGATATCACACAGGGTCTTCCGAGAGTCGAGGAGCTTTTCGAGGCTCGTAGACCGAAGGGACTTGCAATTCTTACTGAGATTCCGGGTGTCGTAGAGATCAAGGAAACAGCGAAGAAGAGAGAGGTTGTCATCACGGATGCGGAGAGAGGCCAGTCGAAGACCTACCTCATTCCGTATGGTTCCAGACTGAAGGTCATGGATGGACAGATACTCGAGGCCGGTGATGTTCTCACCGAGGGTTCCATCAACCCGCACGATCTTCTGAAGATCAAGGGCACCAAGGCAGTACAGGATTACATGATTTCTGAAGTTCAGCGTGTATACCGTCTGCAGGGTGTAGAGATTCAGGATCGTCATATCGAGATGATCGTTCATCAGATGATGAAGAAGGAGCGTATCATGGAGGCCGGTGATTCCGATTTCATCCCTGGCACCACCGTCGATCGCCTCGACTTCGAGGATGAGAACGAGCGCCTGATCGCCGAGGGCAAGAAGCCGGCAGAGGGTAAGCGCGTGATGCTTGGTATCACGAAGGCGTCCCTCGCGACCGATTCCTTCCTGTCCGCTGCATCCTTCCAGGAGACCACCAAGGTTCTGACCGAGGCGGCCATCAGTGGTAAGTCAGATCAGCTGATCGGTCTCAAGGAGAATGTTATCATCGGTAAGCTGATTCCGGCTGGTACCGGTATGAGACGCTACAGAAATGTAGAGCTCAGTCAGGACGAGCAGGATCTTCAGGATGATCACGATCAGATGTTCACAGCGGATGAGGCCTTCGATATCGATGCGGAGGGCGTAGAGCGTATCGCTGCACGCCGCCGGATCGAGAAGGAAAAGGAAAACATTCTGTAAAACTCATTGACAAGAAAATTCGATTGAAGTATATTACTAGGGCATGCGCAAAAGCATGCCCTGTTTTTTGTTTCCAGGGACCAAAACGAGAGAATAAACCTAATGAAAGGAGAACCAAATGCCTACATTTAACCAGTTAGTAAGAAAGGGCAGAACTTCTGCTAAGAAGAAGTCCACAGCGCCTGCACTTCAGAGAGGTTTCAACTCTTTAAAGAAGGTTGCAACTAACAATAGCGCTCCTCAGAAGCGTGGTGTATGTACAGCTGTTAAGACAGCAACACCGAAGAAGCCGAACTCCGCTCTTCGTAAGATCGCCAGAGTAAGACTTTCCAACGGTATCGAAGTTACATCCTACATTCCTGGAGAGGGCCACAACCTGCAGGAGCACTCTGTTGTAATGATTCGTGGCGGCCGTGTTAAGGATCTTCCTGGTACAAGATACCATATCATCCGTGGAACACTGGATACAGCCGGCGTTGCAAACAGAATGCAGGCCCGTTCAAAGTACGGTGCCAAGAGACCGAAGGCTAAGAAGTAATCAGCCTCGATCTACGTTGTAAAAAGACATGGTTAAAATGACGGATAATGGAACTCATTATTATATAAGAAGAGATGTCCAGAAGTCCGCATGAACTCGCAAAACACAATGATAGATTGCAGTTGCGAAGAGTACCGATGATCTAAAACAAATTTTTAAGGAGGGAAGTAACGTGCCACGTAAAGGACATACTCTGCACAGAGACGTACTTGCAGACCCGGTTTACAATTCCAAGCTTGTAACCAAGCTGGTTAACTCCATCATGCTTGATGGTAAGAAGGGTATTGCTCAGAAGATCGTCTATGGTGCATTCGACATTGTCGCTGAGAAGAGCGGCAAGGAAGCAACAGAAGTATTTGAAGAGGCTATGAACAACATCATGCCTGTTCTTGAAGTTAAGGCTAAGCGTATCGGTGGTGCTACATACCAGGTACCGATGGAGGTTAAGCCTCAGAGACGTCAGACCCTTGGTCTTCGCTGGCTTACTGAGTTCTCACGTAAGAGATCTGAGAAGACACAGGCTGAGAGACTGGCAAACGAGATTATGGATGCTGCAAACAACACGGGTGCAGCTGTAAAGCGTAAAGAGGAAATGCATAGAATGGCGGACGCTAATAAGGCATTTGCTCATTACAGATTCTGATAGGGGGGAAATACTTTGGCTGATAAGAGACAGTATTCACTTGAGCATACAAGAAATATTGGTATCATGGCACATATCGATGCCGGTAAGACCACACTTACAGAGCGTATTCTCTTCTACACTGGAATTAATCACAAGATCGGTGATACCCACGACGGTACTGCAACCATGGACTGGATGGCCCAGGAGCAGGAGCGTGGTATCACCATCACATCAGCCGCTACCACATGTCACTGGATCCCAGAGCATGAGCATAAGAAGATCGCCGGTGCACCTGAGTACCGTATCAACATCATCGATACTCCGGGCCACGTAGACTTTACCGTAGAGGTTGAGCGTTCTCTCCGTGTACTTGACGGCGCTGTCGGCGTATTTGACGCGAAGAGCGGTGTTGAGCCTCAGTCTGAGAACGTATGGAGACAGGCGGATACTTATCACGTACCGAGACTTGCATTCATCAACAAGATGGATGTCGTCGGTGCAGATTTCTTCCACTCTGTACAGACCATCGTTGATCGTCTCGGTAAGAACTGCGTTATCCTTCAGTACCCGATGGGCGCTGAGGATACCTATGTAGGTCTCATCGATCTTTTCGAGATGAGAGCTTACTTCTACAGAGATGACAAGGGCCAGGATATCGAGGTTACCGACGTACCTGAGGAGTACAAGGATGCAGCGCAGGAGTATCACGACAAGCTCGTAGAGCAGGTTTGTGAGCTCGATGATGATCTGATGATGATGTACCTCGAGGGTGAGGAGCCGACCGTAGAGCAGATGAAGGCTGTCCTTCGTAAGGCAACCATCGCCGGCGATGCGATCCCGTGCCTCTGCGGTACTGCTTACAAAAACAAGGGCGTTCAGAAGCTGCTCGATGCGGTTATCGATTACCTTCCGGCTCCTACCGACATCCCGGATGTTGAGGGTACCGATGAGGATGGAAATCCGGATAGCAGACCTTCTTCTGATGATGCTCCGTTCTCTGCACTCGCATTTAAGATCATGACCGACCCGTTCGTAGGTAAGCTTGCTTACTTCAGAGTGTACTCCGGTACCCTCAAGAACGGTTCCTACTGCCTGAACTCTACCAAGGGTAAGAAGGAGCGTGTAGGCCGTCTGCTTCAGATGCATGCAAATAAGAGAATGGATCTCGATGAGGTATTCTCGGGTGATATCGCAGCTGCGGTAGGCTTCAAGACCACATCGACTGGTGATACTCTTTGCGATGAGAATCATCCGATCATTCTTGAGTCCATGGAGTTCCCGGAGCCGGTTATCTCCGTAGCGATCGAGCCGAAGACCAAGGCTTCTCAGGGCAAGATGACCGACGCACTCGCAAAGCTTGCCGAGGAGGATCCAACCTTCCGTGTAAGAACCAATGAAGAGACCGGTCAGACCATCATCTCCGGTATGGGTGAGCTTCACCTGGAGATCATCGTTGATCGTCTTCTCCGTGAGTTCAAGGTTGAGGCAAACGTAGGTGCACCAGAGGTAGCGTACAAGGAGACCTTCACCAAGGCTGTCGATGTACAGGGCCGTTACGTTCACCAGTCCGGTGGTTCCGGTATGTATGGTGACTGTAAGGTTAAGTTCACACCGATGGATCCGAACGGCGAGGAGACCTTCAAGTTCCAGTCGACCGTTGTCGGTGGATCGATTCCGAAGGAGTACATCCCGGCAATCGAAAAGGGTATCCGCAGCGCAGCAGAGTCTGGTATACTTGCAGGCTATCCGGTACTCGGCGTAGACGCAAACGTATACGACGGTTCCTACCATGATGTCGACTCTAACGAGCGTGCATTCGAGTTCGCCGGATCGATCGCATTCAAGAACGCGATGGCGAAGGCTGATCCGATTCTTCTCGAGCCGATCATGAAGGTCGAGATCACGACTCCGGAGGAGTACATGGGTAACGTTATCGGTGACGTCAACTCTCGTCGTGGCCGTATCGAGTCCATGGAGGATATCCCATCCGGTAAGCAGGTAAACGCGTATGTTCCGCTTTCTGAGATGTTCGGATATGCAACCGATCTTCGTTCCAAGACCCAGGGTCGTGCAAACTACTCTATGTTCTTTGATCACTATGAGAAGTGCCCGAAGAACGTTCAGGATGCTGTACTCAAGGAGCGTAACGGTAAGTAATTACCGCGGTGGATGATTTCAGTCCATATCATAAAAATCAAGTGTTTTTGGGCCTCCGACGGCGTTCGGACGCCTAAAAATACTTGATAAAATAGAATAACGATGATAAAATCATGTTTGCTGATTGAGCATACACTGCGCTCAGAAGCATAATGTATTGCACGGAGCATGCAAGCGCATGCATAGTGCTTGACATGATTCTCGTTGTATTACATTTAATGGAGGTATTTTAAAATGGCAAAGGCACATTTTAACAGAACGAAGCCACATTGTAACATTGGTACCATCGGTCACGTAGACCACGGTAAAACCACTCTTACAGCTGCAATCACAGCTGTTCTCGCTGACAGACTTGGCATGGAGCCAGCTGTTCCTTTCGATCAGATCGATAAGGCACCGGAGGAGAGAGAGAGAGGTATCACCATCAACTCCGCTCACGTTGAGTACGAGACTGAGAAGCGTCACTACGCTCACGTTGACTGCCCGGGCCACGCTGACTACGTAAAGAACATGATCACTGGTGCTGCACAGATGGATGGTGCTATCCTCGTTGTAGCTGCTACCGATGGTGTTATGGCACAGACCAGAGAGCATATCCTTCTTGCTCGTCAGGTAGGTGTTCCGGCTATCGTTGTATTCCTTAACAAGTGCGACATGGTTGATGACCCTGAGCTTCTTGAGCTCGTTGAGATGGAGGTTAGAGACCTTCTGAACGAGTACGAGTTCCCAGGCGATGAGATCCCTGTAATCCACGGTTCTGCTCTGAAGGCTCTTGAGGATCCGAAGTCTGAGTGGGGCGATAAGATCATGGAGCTCATGGACGCTGTTGACTCTTACATCCCTGAGCCAGTTCGTGAGACTGATAAGCCATTCCTTATGCCAGTCGAGGACGTATTCACCATCACAGGTCGTGGTACTGTAGCTACCGGCCGTGTAGAGCGTGGTGTTCTTCACGTATCCGATGAGCTTGAGATCGTTGGTATTTCCGAGGAGACTCAGAAGACTGTCGTAACTGGTATCGAGATGTTCCGTAAGACTCTTGACGAGGCTGAGGCTGGTGATAACGTAGGTCTTCTCCTTCGTGGTATCAACCGTGATCAGATCGAGAGAGGTCAGGTTCTCTGCAAGCCGGGTACTGTAAAGTGCCACAAGAAGTTTACCGCTCAGGTTTACGTTCTTACCAAGGACGAGGGTGGTCGTCATACTCCGTTCTTCACAAACTACAGACCGCAGTTCTACTTCAGAACAACTGATGTAACTGGTGTCTGCGAGCTTCCAGAGGGTACAGAGATGTGCATGCCTGGTGATAACACCGAGATGACTGTTGAGCTTATTCACCCGGTAGCTATGGAGGAGGGTCTCCGTTTCGCTATCCGTGAGGGTGGTAGAACCGTTGGTTCTGGTAGAGTAATCAGCATCCTCGACTAATTCTGTCAGGCGATAAGCTAAGCATTTAAACAGCGTGGAGAGAAATCTCCACGCTGTTTTTTGAAATATAGGAGAAATCATATGACACAGGAATTTACATATAGACCGAAGATGGTATGTTCTACGGAGATTACATTTGAGCTGGATGACGAAAATAAGATTCACAATCTTCGCTTTCGTGGTGGCTGCAATGGCAACCTGAAGGCGATCGGGCGGCTCGTAGAGGGTCAGGAGGCGTCGAAGGTTTCAGAGATTCTGCGCGGAAATACATGTGGACCACGTCCGACCTCCTGCGCTGATCAGCTCTCAAAGGCGATCGATCAGGCGCTTGCTGAGAAGATCGCATGAAGCAGAACCGCGGGAGGCTGAAGGATGTCATGAAGCAGGTGCATGTTTCTGAGCGGGAGAATGAAGCGCAGAACAGCAGTCAGATACGATCGGATTCGTCTGAAGATCAGCCGAAATTTCACCAGAAACTGATCGGTATTTCTGCGATCGTGCTGCTTCTGCTCCTGATCGTCCTGATTTTCTATGTGACTTTTAACCACATTTTTCCTGGTTTATGGCCGCTTCTGAAGGCTGGCGATGAGCAGGGAATCGCACGTTATCTCGAGCTGGAGGGAGAGTGGAAGGGTCTGATGCTGGCAGTCGTACTGTCTGCGCTGCAGGTGGTGAGTATCGTTCTGCCGGGACTTCCGATCCACCTGGCGGTTGGTATGATTTATGGCTGGTTGAAAGCGTCGATCGCCTGCTATATCGGCTTTGTCCTGGGAAATGCGTTTGTATTTGCTGTGGCGAGGCGGCTCGGGCGTCGACTCGGGAATTTCATTCCGGGACTGAACCGCCAGAACTGGTTGACACAGAAAATCAACTCGACGCATCCGGCGTTTGTGGTTGCCATCGCCTGCATGGTACCGGCCGTGCCGAATGGCGCGATACCGTATATTGCGTCGCGTGCGGATATTACAGGTCGGGGGTATGTCGGCGCCGTTGCGGCGACCGCCTGGCTGCAGTGTGTCACGAACTGTCTCTGTGGTTATTTTCTGATTCTCGGGCAATACCTCGGAGCGGCGATCGTGTTCGTCGCGCAGCTCGTCATCATCGGGCTGATCAGCTGGAAGAGAGAAGCGCTGCTCGGAAGTTTGAAGTAAAGCCTCCTGCCTGAACAGTTACTTCGGATGACATTTTTGTAAGAACTTTGCTACTATCATCTTCGGATCGCATATAGTATGATGATGTATGTAAAATTATGTGATGCTGAATCGGAGTTTTTATGAGAGTACATAGAGTGTGCACCGTGGCGATCGTGATGTCACTGGTGCTTGCGGGTCCAGCGTTAGCTGGGGTGAGTCCGGATGGCCGCGGTGGTGTGGCCTATACCGGGATGACATCTGGACAGAGCGTGACACAGGTGTCCGCGGTGAGTCCGGATGGCCAGGGCGGTGTCGTCTATCATGCGACGCCTTCATCCGATGCGAATACAAATCCGTATCTGAACAGCAGCAGTACGAATCATACCATGTATACGACGAACTATACCGGTACGACGGGCGGCTACTATGTAAATGGGGTATTGTATAATACACTGAACGTCGGGCCGATGGCGGGAAACCAGGCAGCGACGGGACTCGCACAGGTGACGAATCCGTCGCAGATGAATCCGGCGGGAAATCACTACAGCTCGAGCTCGACGGTGATCAATGCACGTCGTGTGGTGGCGAACACCTACCTGAAGGACGGCTGGCAGTTCGAAAATAACGGTATGTGGTACCTCTATCCGGATGGGACCTATCCGGTCAGCTCCTGGCGCAGTATCGATGGCGCAAATTATCATTTTAACCAGGGTGGCTACCTCGAGGTGAATACCTGGATCTACGAGGCGAATGGTGCCTGGTATTATGTAGGGGCAGATGCGAAGATGCTTCGTGGGCTGCAGAATATCAGTGGCCGGCTATACTATTTTGAACCGAACAGTGGACAGCTGCAGGGACCGGGACTGCTGCTCGCAGATGGCAGATACTACTATGCAGGTCAGGATGGTGCACTGCTGCAGAACGCTTGGATCGGAAGCTTCTTTTTCGGAGCGGACGGTGCGAGAGTAAACTGACGAAACAGATGAGGCAGAAAGAATGGACAGAGAATTAAAAGATCTGGATGATGTCGATCGGGCATTGGAGGAAAAACCGGTCGAGGGTGTGATCGAGCGCAAGCGTGCGCGTCGCATCGCGAATATGAGGAAACGTCAGAAACAGGAGCAGCTTCATGAGATGCTTGGTCTCCTGGGCATTCCGGCACTGGTGGTCGTGCTGATCATCATCATCCTGATTCTGGATCGGAATCCGAAGAATCCGGATGCACAGAGTGGTGGTCCGCAGGTGGCCAGCGCTTCCGAAATTGAAAACGCGGGGGGCGACGATGAGAGTGCATCTCCCGGCATTGCCGACGGCAACGCGGGTGCCGACGAGGACGCGTCACTCGTACGTCAGTATAATGACGAGTATATGACGAAGCTTTTCCAGGATTACTTTAACGCACGTCTCGAGGGTGATACCGATACACTGTACCGTCTGACCGGCGTCACGAATCAGACCGAGGAGCAGACCGCGAGTCTTCAGAAGAAGCTGAAGACCCAGGCCGGCTACATCGAGACATACCAGGATATCCAGCAGTATGCGGTAGATGGACTCGAGAAGAACACGAAGCTCGTTTTCGTCACCTATAATGTGAAGTTCCGCCGGACAGATACGCTGGCACCGGGCATCATGTACTGCTATGTGAAGGTAAACGATCAGAACAGCTTCGAAATCGTCGAGAACATGTCGCCGGAGCAGACGAAGTTTGTGAACAGCTATATCACGAATCACAGTGAGGTACAGGAGCTGATCAATGCGACCAACTCGCGTCTGCTGGAGGCCATCTCGAGTGATCAGCGGCTCGCGGTCATCTATGATGCTATCCAGAGCGGACGTATCTACACAGACTCGCAGGAAGAAATCGACAGCGAGGTTTCCCTGATCTCTGTAGAAACCAAGGCCGCCGTGACCGAGGCAGAAACCACGGCACCGTCTGATCGAGATACGGCGAACGAAGAAACGAAGGAGAGCAGTAAGAAGAACAGCGATCAGAAGAGCTCGGAGAAGAGCACGACCGAGACGAAAAAGTCGACGGAAACGACGACCGCAGGAGAAACCATCTCCGAAAACACGGGCGCAGGCGGAAAGGCAGAAACGACCGCAGCGGCGGCTTCCGGCGAGACCATCGCAGAGCCGGGGGCTGCAGATAACGCACCGGCAGGAGATGCCGTCATCTCCGATGACGGCCCGGTCGGCTGAACACTTACAAATGCAGGCGAATGCAGAAGCATTCGCCTGCTCTTTTATGTAGAAGAAACCTGAAAGACAGTATATAATAATAAGGTTTATGGTGCGCTCTGCACCGTGTACATGTCGTGAGACAGCAGAAAAGGAGAAAACACAGTATGGAAACGAAAGACTTTTACTATGACTTGCCGGAGGAGCTGATCGCGCAGGATCCGCTCGAGAAGCGCTCGGACAGCCGGCTTCTGGTGATGGACCGCTTCACCGGCGAGATCAATCACCGTCATTTTTATAACATCATCGACTATCTTCATAAGGGTGACTGCCTCGTCATCAACGATACGAAGGTCATCCCGGCACGTCTGCATGGCGAGAAGTCCGGTACCGGCGCACATGTCGAGGTACTGCTTCTTCGCCGCCTCAGCACGACTGACTGGGAGTGCCTCGTCAAGCCTGGAAAGAAGCTCCGGAATGGTGCGCGCGTCGAGTTCGGCGAGGGCCTGCTGAAGGGCGAGATCATCGACACGATCGATGATGGCAACCGCATCATCCGCTTCGAGTTCGAGGGCATCTGGGAGGAGGTGCTCGACCGCCTCGGCGAGATGCCGATCCCACCGTACATCCATCATCAGCTGAAGGAAAAGGCACGCTACAATACCGTCTATGCAAAGAATGACGGCTCTGCGGCGGCCCCGACCGCCGGTCTCCACTGGACCGAGGAGCTGCTTCAGGCCGTGAAGGAGAAGGGCGTGGAGATCGCCCACATCACCCTGCATGTCGGCCTCGGCACCTTCCGTCCGGTCAAGGCGGACAAGATCGAGGAACACCATATGCACAGCGAGTACTACATCGTCGAGCAGTCGGAAGCGGATAAGATCAATCGCGCCCACGCAGAGGGCCATCGTGTCATCTGCACCGGCACCACCAGCTGCCGTACCGTCGAGGCCGCAGCACTTCCGGATGGCACCATGCCGGCGACCTCCGGCTGGACCGATATCTTCATCTATCCGGGCTATCAGTTTAAGTGCATGGATGCGCTGATCACCAACTTCCATCTGCCGGAATCCACCCTCGTCATGCTGGTTTCTGCCTTTACGAAGCGTGAGCACGTGCTCCGCGCGTATAAGGTGGCGGTGCGCGAGAAGTACCGTTTCTTCAGCTTCGGCGATGCCTGCTTCTTCGCAGATCTCAAGAACGACGCACAGCTTCCGGCGGAGCTGGATCCGAACCGGAACCATGAAGTCACCTTCCTTCCGGAGGATGCCGTCGCAGAGGTCGAGGGTATCCCTGGAAAGAGCTACAGCTGGCCGCTCGCAGCCGATGAAGCGCCACTCTGGAAGACGGCGGAAAACGCGGGGGATGCGAGATGAGACTGAATAAGCGTTTATCGGAGCTCGGCGTCTGCTCCCGCCGCGAGGCGGATAAGCTGATCGCTGCGGGCCGTGTCACTGTAAATAAGAAGCCGGTCGAGCTCGGCCAGCAGGTAACGGAAGCAGACTCGATCGAGCTGGACGGACAGTGCGTGAATCCGCATGCATTGAACGCCGCTGCCGGCAATCCGGAAGCACAGTACCTTCTCCATACGGAGTCGCGCCGGATGGCGAAGCGTTATGGAGAGCAGATTTCGACGGTGGGGCAGGACTATGACCGTCCGGCACCGGTGCTGCTCGCGTACTACAAGCCGCGTGGGATCGTGTGCACGACGAGTGATAAGGATAAAGCACCGAACATCATCGAAGCGATCCACTACCACACGAGAGTGTACCCGATCGGTCGTCTCGATAAGGAGTCGGAGGGACTCATCCTTCTGACGAATCAGGGCGATCTCGTAAATCGGATCAACCGTGCACGGAATTACCATGAGAAGGAATACGTCGTGACCGTGGATAAGCCGTGCACGAAGGAGTTCCTGGATGCGCTCGCCGATGGCGTCGAGCTGAAGGAACTGCATGCGACGACCCGCCCATGTGAGGTGTGGCAGGACATGACCCGTCCGCCGAAGTTTCGTCAGCAGGAGTTTCATATCGTGATCACACAGGGACTGAATCGTCAGATTCGTCGTATGTGTGCAGCCTTCGGCTATGAGGTGAAGAAGCTGAAGCGCATCCGTATCATGGACCTCACCCTGCATGGACTGAAGCCGGGGCAGTATCGCGAGATCGAGCTGTCCGAGCTCGGCCTCCGGGAAGAGGATATGGAAGAAAATGCCGGAAAGTAGTGGGCAGAGAAATTTTTCGAAAGCGGCGTTGCCATGGAGGGTGATTCGCGTCCTCCATCGGACATGGAAATAAAAAACAGTAAACTGGAACAGGTAAAGATACTATGAGTGTTTCCCATAACGAAGAGAAAAACCAGAAGCTTGCACGCATGAAGGAGCTCATCCGCACCCTGAATGAAGCGGCCCGTGTGTACTATGTGGATGGCAATGAGATCATGTCGAACCTGAGCTATGACCAGCTCTATGATGAGCTTGAGAAGCTCGAACAGGAGACCGGCATGATTCTCGGCGGCTCGCCGACCCAGCGTGTCGGCTTCGAGGTGCTGTCGGAGCTTCCGAAGGAGCGTCATCCGAGCCCGATGCTGAGCCTCGATAAGACGAAGTCCGTCGAGGAACTGGCCTCCTGGCTGGGGGATAAAGAGGGCCTTCTCAGCTGGAAGATGGACGGGCTCACCGTCGTCCTGAGCTACCATGCCGGGGAGCTGGTGAAGGCAGTCACCCGTGGCAACGGTGAGATCGGTGAAGTCATCACACAGAACGCGCGGATGTTTGATAACGTCCCGACGCGGATTTCCTTCGCCGGTGATCTGGTGCTCCGCGGGGAGGCCATCATCACGTATTCCGAATTTAAAAAGATCAACGAAACCATCGCGGATGCGGATGCGAAGTATAAGAATCCGCGGAATCTCTGCTCTGGCTCGGTACGTCAGCTGGACCCGAAGGTGACGAAATCCCGACATGTGAATCTGATGGCCTTCGCACTCGTGAGTGCCGTGGATGCGCAGGGCGAAAATGTGGATTTCCAGAACTCCCGTGCGGCGCAGTATGAATTTCTTCGTGCCCAGGGCTTCGATGTCGTCGAGTATAAGCATGTGACGAATGCTACGATCGCGGAAACGGTACAGTGGTTCTCGGAGGCGATTCAGCACAACGATTTCCCGTCGGATGGCCTCGTGCTGATCTACGAGGACATCGCCTATGGCCTCAGCCTCGGCCGTACCGCGAAGTTCCCGCGAAACGCCATCGCTTTCAAGTGGAGCGACGAGCAGGCAGAGACCGTTCTTCGTGAGGTGGAGTGGTCACCGAGCCGTACCGGCCTCATCAATCCGGTGGCGATTTTCGACCCGGTGGAGCTCGAGGGCACGACGGTCAGTCGTGCAAGTCTCCATAACCTCTCCTACTGTGAGGAGCTGGAGCTCGGCATCGGGGACCGGATCACCGTGTATAAGGCAAACATGATCATCCCGCAGATTGCGGAAAACCGGACACGCTCCGGAAATCTGAAGCCGGTCGAGGTCTGCCCGGTCTGCGGACAGCCGACGGAGATTCGTTCGGATAATGAGGCGAAGTTCCTGTACTGCCCGAATCCGGATTGTGCGGCGAAGAAGATCAAGAATTTCTCACTATTCGTGAGCCGTGATGCACTGAACATCGAGGGCCTCAGCGAGCAGACGCTGGAGAAGTTCATCGCGCATGGCTTCATTCATCACTACAGTGATATCTTCCATCTCGATCGCTGCCGTGCCGACATCGTGACGATGGAGGGCTTCGGTGAGAAGAGCTATGAAAATCTGATGGCGGCGACAGAGCGTGCCCGCCATACGGAGCTTTACCGCGTCGTGTATGGACTCGGGATCGCCGGCATTGGCCTCGCAAACGCGAAGGTCCTCTGCCGACACTTCGGGGATGATTTCACGAAGCTGCGGGCAGCAGGCGTGGATGAGCTGCAGGAGGTGGACGGCATCGGCGCGGTGCTCGCAGAGAACCTCGTGCGCTACTTCCAGGATGCAACGTTGATGAAGCAGGTGGATGCGCTGCTGCAGGATCTTGACATCGAGAAGAAGGTGGAAGACCATACGACGCCGAAGACGATGGAAGGAAAGTCCGTCGTGATTACCGGATCGCTCGAGCATTTCGAGAACCGGAAGGAGCTGCAGGCGCTCATCGAAGAGGCCGGTGGCCGGGCAGCAGGTTCGGTATCCGCGAAGACCGCCTACCTTGTCAACAACGACATCACATCGACCTCTGGCAAGAACAAAAAAGCGAAGGAGCTGGGCGTTCCGATCGTCACCGAGGAAGAGTTTCTTCGGATCTTAAAGGGAGAAGTATAAGCGTCGTGGATGCCGTAACGGCAGAAAGACGCGGGCTGGGCATAGATCGCACTCGCCTGGCACTGCAGGAAAGGGACAGACTGGATGAATACAGACAATTATGATATTTATTTCCCGCATCTCGGGATCGGCGTCGAGCATCTCGGAAACTCGATTTCCGTGTTCGGCTTCCGCATCGCATACTATGGCATCATCATCGGTATCGGTATGCTGATGGGCGTGCTCATCGCGAGCTTTGATTACAAGCGCCGTGGACAGAAGTCAGAGGACATCGAAGACCTCGCGCTGTACAGCATCATTTTCGCCATTCTCGGTGCGCGTGCCTACTATGTCATCTTCGAGTGGGACTACTACTCGCAGCATCTCGGGGAGATCCTCAACCTCCGGCAGGGCGGTCTCGCCATCTATGGCGGCATCCTGACCGGCATCCTCTGCTGCGTGATTTTCTGCTACCGGCGGAAGGTGAAGTTTTTCTCCATCGCGGACTCTGCGGTGCTCGGCCTTCTCACAGGACAGCTCATCGGCCGCTGGGGAAACTTTTTCAATGCAGAGGCCTTCGGCCGCTATACGGATTCACTGCTCGCGATGCGGATCAAGGAATCCATCGTAAACCCGAACATGCTGAACGAGAACGTGCTCACACATGCGATCCGGATCGGTGACGAGATGTTCATCCAGGTGCACCCGACCTTCTTTTATGAGTCGGTCTGGAATCTCTGCACCCTGATTTTCCTCTGGATCACCGGGCCGAAGAAGAAGTTCACCGGACAGATTTTCTGGGAGTATCTCATGTTCTACGGCATCGGTCGCTTCTGGATCGAGGGGCTCCGCACGGATTCGCTGCTCCTCTGGGGGACGAACATCGCCGTTTCACAGGCCCTATCAGGGGCCCTCGCCGTACTCGGCCTCGCGATGATCCTCCGTGGTGTGCGGAAGGCGAAGTGAGGATGCAGCCTGTAACCGTTCACCGGTCTCGGAGTACTGTGCCTCCGTTGCCGCCGCTCCGGGTCCCCCTGCCTGCCTGAACGCTTACTGCAGCCGAGGGGATGAACACGGGCGTTGCATATCCGGCATTGTAAAGCGGAAACTTCTGGTTTATAATAGCGATGCTTTTTTAGCTGTATTTTATAGATGGAACTGCTATCGACCTTCTCGGCACTGTCGGAAACGGGGGATGCAGGGAAGGATAAAGGAGATTTAGATTATGAAATTAGGTATCGTCGGACTGCCAAATGTCGGTAAGTCTACACTGTTTAACGCAATCACGAAGGCGGGCGCAGAGTCAGCCAACTATCCGTTCTGCACGATCGAGCCGAACGTCGGTGTCGTCGCTGTGCCGGATGAGCGTCTGGAGAAGCTGGGCGCACTTTATAATACGCAGAAGATCGTGCCGGCGGTGATTCAGTTCGTCGATATCGCAGGTCTCGTCAAGGGTGCCTCCAAGGGAGAGGGCCTCGGTAACCAGTTCCTCTCGAACATCCGTGAGACCGATGCGATCGTGCATGTCGTTCGCTGCTTCGATGATGACAACATCGTGCATGTCGATGGTTCCGTGGATCCGATTCGCGATATCGAGACCATCAACCTCGAGCTCATCTTCTCCGACCTCGATCTCCTCGATCGTCGTCTCGCGAAGACGAAGAAGCTCGCGATGAACGATAAGGATGCGAAGGCAGAGTATACGCTCCTCACAGAGCTCCACGACCACCTCGAGTCAGATAAGCTGGCGATCAGCTTCGACGCCGGTGATGATGATAAGAACGCCTTCATTGACACCCTCGACCTCCTGACCCGTAAGCCGGTGATTTATGCGGCGAATGTTTCCGAGGATTCCGTCGCCGATGATGGTGCGTCCAATGCATACGTCCAGAAGGTGCGTGAATACGCGGCAGAGAACGGCTCCGGTGTTTTCGTGATTTCTGCGCAGATCGAGGAGGAGATCTCCGAGCTCGAGGACGATGAGAAGGCAGAGTACCTCGAGTCCCTCGGTATGAGCGAGTCTGGTCTCGACAAGATCGTGCGTGCCTCCTATGATCTGCTCGGCCTCATGTCCTTCCTCACCGCCGGTGAGAAGGAGACCAGAGCATGGACCATCCGGAAGGGTACGAAGGCACCGCAGGCGGCCGGTAAGATCCACTCCGATTTCGAGCGTGGCTTCATCAAGGCCGAGGTCATCAACTACCAGGATCTCCTCGACTGTGGCTCTATCGCGGCAGCACGTGAAAAGGGCCTCGTCCGCATGGAGGGTAAGGACTATGTGATGCAGGACGGCGATGTCGTTGAGTTCCGCTTCAACGTATAATTCGCCATCATTCTATAGAAGGAAGTGTGCCGCCTGCCGCCGTCCAGCAGCTCTGGTGCGGGTGCTGATCAATTTATGGAAAAGCATGCCGCCTGCCTGCTGCAGACCTTTCAGGACAGATAATATATCGTTATATAGAAGGAAGTCTCTCATTCGAGAGGCTTCTTTTTTTAATTTATTGCTGTATCCTGCCTTGACACTAAACCCAAATTAGCGCATTATTATGTCATGAAGTGGTAAGAAGTGGTAGAAAGTGGTAGAAAAGGGAAATGTCATTCACAGGAGAGTATCGCCACAATCTGGATGCCAAGGGCAGACTGATCATACCGGCCAGATTTCGGGACCAGCTCGGAGACGAGTTTACGGTCACTAGAAGCCTGGACGGTTGTCTTGCTATGTACGCAGCTCCGGAGTGGCAGGCGCTCGAAGAGAAGCTGAATGCGCTTCCGATGACGAACGAGAAGGCGAGAAGCCTGAAGCGCTTTCTGCTGGGGTCAGCCGCGATCTGTGAGCTGGATAAGCAGGGCAGAATCCTTCTTCCACAGGTCCTCCGTGATCGGGCGGGCCTTGACAAGGATATCACCTTACTCGGTGTGGGTGACCATATCGAGATCTGGGATACAAACACGTACGAAGAAAAGTACAGCTTCGATGATGAAGCTGCATTAGAAGCAGACTGGGAGGGCTTAGGTGTCTGAGTTTAAGCATTATTCCGTACTTCTCCACGAAACCGTGGATGGACTCAACATCCGGCCCGATGGCATCTATGTCGACGGAACCTTAGGTGGTGGCGGACATGCCCATGAGGTATGTACCCATCTTTCACCGGCCGGTCGCCTGATCGGCATCGACCAGGATAAGGATGCGATTCAGGCAGCGAGCGAGCGGCTTTCGGATGTACGGGACCGCGTGACGATCGTCCGCAGTAATTACGAAAGAATCGATGATGTGTTAAAGGAACTCGGCATCGGAAAGGTCGATGGGATCTACCTCGATCTCGGTGTATCGAGCTACCAGCTGGATACCGCGGAGCGTGGCTTCAGCTACCGGAGCGATGCACCGCTCGATATGCGGATGGATGACCGGAATCCGATCACCGCTGCCGATATCGTGAACGATTATAGTGAATCCGAGCTTTTCCATATGATTCGAAACTATGGAGAGGACCGTTTCGCACAGAACATCGCGAAGCATATCTGCCAGTATCGTGCGACGAAGCGCATCGAGACGACGCTGGAGCTGTCCGAGATCATCTCAGGTGCGATTCCAGCGAAGATTCGTGCCACCGGAGGCCATCCGGCGAAGCGTACCTTCCAGGCGATTCGAATCGAGCTGAATCGTGAGCTCGATGTACTGGAGGACAGCATCGATCGCATGATCGATGATCTCGCAGAGGGTGGACGCCTCTGTATCATCACCTTCCACTCCCTCGAGGACCGGATCGTGAAGACGAAGTTCCGCACTGCTGAGAAGCCGTGCATCTGTCCGCCGGAGTTTCCGGTATGCGTTTGTGGCCGGAAGTCGAAGGGCCGGGTGATCACCCGAAAGCCGATCCTGCCGAGTGCCGAGGAGCTCGAGGAGAACTCGAGATCGAAGAGCGCGAAGCTTCGGATCTTCGAGAAACATGATGAGAAAGTTTAGAATCCGGAACCGATCCGGAAAATGGGAGAAAGAGTAGTATGACCAGAACGAGACAGGCAGCCGCGGTACGTGCGCCGCGGACGACAGGGACCTATATAGATGGTAATACGGTCCGTCGCATCCAGCCGAAGCGTCGTCCGAATCCGGAGGAACTGGAGCGGAGACGGCAGGCGCGTATGCGGGAGCGGCAGCGGATCCTCGACGAGCGTGAGATGGAGTACCGTGCGCAGCAGGAGCGACTTCGCCATAAGACGGTCGTGGTCGATCGGACCTACCTTGCGGTGCTGATCATCGCCTCTCTGTTTACGCTGGGACTCTGCTTTTCCTATATTCAGATGCAGACCTCGATCAATACGCGGATTTCGTCGATTGAGACGAAAAAGCAGCAGTTGGACAAGCTGAAGTCTGAGAACGACGCGCTTCAGAACAGCATAGATACGTCCGTGAATCTCGATGAGATCTATCGGGTAGCCACGCAGGAGCTCGGCATGGTATATGCCGGCAAGGATCAGACGATTACCTATGACAAGACGGAAAGCGAGTACGTAAGACAATATGAGGACATCCCGAAGTACTGATCAAAACCAGAGACGAAACCGGGGGAAGATTCTTCCCCCGTACATGCAGAGAAAGCTAGCCGTCACACTATGTGTGATCATGCTAGCTTTAATTGCGCTTATCCTGGCGATTTATAATCTGGTAAAAAACAACAGCGAGGAGTACAACAAGATCGTTCTGTCCCAGCGACAGGCATCCTATGATTCACGTACGATTCCGTTCCGGCGTGGCGACATCATGGACCGGAATGGTACGGTGCTGGCGACCAGCCAGAAGGTATATAACCTGATCATCGACCCGCGTGTCATCTACTCCGGTCAGGATGAGCGTTATGTGGATCCGACGATTCAGGCGCTCGTCGCCTGCTTCGAATACGATGAGACCGAGCTTCGAAAGCTGCTCAGCGAAAAGGCCGACAAGTCCTATGTGAAGTATGCGAAGGGACTGAGCTACGACCAGAAATCGGCCTGGGAAGCGTATGTGAAGGAGCAGAATGCCGCGTATGTCAGCAGTGGCTCGAAGGCACGCATCAAGGGCATCTGGTTCGAGGATGAGTACAAGCGTACCTATCCGTACGATTCCCTCGCCTGCAACATCATCGGCTTCTCGAGTGCCGACGGCTCCAGCGGAACCGGTGGCGTCGAGCAGTACTACAACGATACCCTGATGGGCGTCAATGGCCGGGAGTACGGCTACCTCGACAGCGATACGAAGCTGCAGTCCGTACTGAAGGAGCCGACCGACGGTAATTCCGTCGTGACGACCATCAATACGAATATTCAGATGTCGCTGGAGAAGTACCTCAACAAGTGGCAGACAGAAGATGTGGGCTCAAAGATGGCGGCGGCGATCGTCATGGATCCGAACACCGGCGAGGTGCTCGCGATGGGCTCCACCAATCAGTTTAACCTGAACGATCCGCGTGCGCTGGACAGCTCGGTCTATACCGATGAGTATCTCATGCAGCTCGGCCGCAAGGAGGCCGTCGGCGTATATCGTCGAGAGAATCCGGATGCCGCCGCGATCACAGAGGATGAGGTGTCGAAGTACTATTCGACCGAGGACATCCTGTCCTATGGCCGTCAGGTGACCTGGAACCAGCTGTGGCGAAATATCCCGGTATCCGATACCTATGAGCCGGGTTCGGTAGCGAAGAGCATCACGATCGCCGGTGCACTGGAGGAGAAGTCCATCACACCGAATACGACCTTCGACTGCCAGGGCTACATCGAGCTGAACGACGGTATCCATACCTGGCGTATCCGCTGTCATAACCGGAACGGTGACGGCGTGCTCGATGCCACGATGGGGCTTGCGAAGTCCTGTAACGTATACCTCATGAATACCGCGTTCAATGAAGGCGCCGAGAACTTCGTGAAGTACCAGCATATCTTCGGCTTCGGTGAGTATACCGGCATCGACCTGCCGGCAGAGGCTGACACCACGGACCTCGTGTACAATGCAGAAAACATGGGACGTACGGCCCTCGCGACCAACTCCTTCGGCCAGAACTTTAACGTCACCATGATTCAGATGGCGGCTGCGTACTGCAGCATCATCAACGGTGGCAGCTACTACAAGCCACATGTGGTGAAGCAGATCCTGAACGGCAACGGCACCGTCATCGAGGATGTGAAGCCGGAGCTTCTCCGCACCACCTGCTCGAAGTCGACGAGTAACTTCCTGAAGCAGGCCCTCTATACCACCGTAGAAGAGGGTACCGGTAAGAAGGCGAAGATCCAGGGCTACCATGTTGGTGGCAAGACCGGTACCGCCGAGAAGCTGCCACGTTCGGCGAAGAACTACCTCGTCTCATTCTGCGGCTTCGCGCCGGTGGAGGATCCGCAGTTACTTGTTTACGTCATCGTCGATACGCCGAACCTCGTCGGAGAGGCACAGGCGACGGCCTCCTTCGCCGTGAACATCGAGCGTGAAATCATGAACGATGCGCTGCAGTTCCTGAATATCGCACCATCCGGAGATACCGATCCGGAGGATTCCATCAACGCGCAGCTTCAGCAGAACCCGGAGGGCATCTCCTCCGAGACGATGGGTGCACAGGTAGGCGGTGAGAACGGCGCGGAGAGTGAAACCACGGCGGACGAAACGAGCACCGAAACCGATGCGGATGGCAATGTGATGACGCCGACCACGGCTGCAACGGTGACCGACGAGTACATCGAACCGGCGGGTGACGACGCGAGCTTCGCGCTCCCGGAGGCCGTGCCGGGCGAGAGCAGCGAAGGCGAAACCGAAACCTCCGCCGAAAATTAATGGGGTCAGACCCCATTAAGAATCCTTTACGAAATTCTTAAGCTCACCGTAAGGGGGTCAGACCCCATTACGATTTTCTTAAGGTTCAGTGCTTATCCGGGTCTCCGGCAGTGGAAGATTTATATATGGAGTTAGATTATGTATCTTGATTTTGTTGTTTCTATTCTTATGGGCTTTGCGCTGGTAGCCCTTGCGATGCCTTTCGCCATTCCGGAGCTTCACAAGCTGAAATTCGGGCAGGAGGTCCGGGACGATGGACCGAAGGCACATCTTAAGAAACAGGGCACACCGACGATGGGTGGCCTCGTGTTCGTACTGGCCATCGTGATCGTCAGCCTCGTTTATGTCCGCCGCTATCCGAAGATCCTTCCGGTGATGCTTCTCACGGTCGGTTTCGGTATCGTCGGCTTCATCGATGACTTTCTGAAGGTCGTGAAGCATCAGTCCGAGGGCTTCAATCCGAAGCAGAAGTTTCTCTGCCAGCTGGTGTTCTGTGTGATTTTCGCACTGTATCTTTATCTCTCGCCTGCCTATGATCACCGTATGCAGGTCCCGTTTACGGAGATCTATCTCGATCTCGGATGGTTCTATGTGCCGGCACTGCTCTTCATCGTGCTCGGTACGGACAATGGTGCGAACTTCACCGATGGTCTCGATGGACTCGCGAGCTCTGTCACGGCTGTGATCGCACTGTTCCTCGGCTTCGTCAGCCTGTATTTCGGAAAGGCAGATGCACAGCTTGCACCGATTTCCGGTGCGGTGTTCGGGGCACTGATGGGCTTTCTGATGTTTAACTGCTACCCTGCAAAGGTATTTATGGGGGATACCGGATCACTGGCACTCGGCGGCTTCGTCGCGGCAGCGGCCTTCGAGATGGGAATCCCGCTCTTTATACCGATCTTTGCACTGATTTATCTTGTGGAAGTACTGTCGGTCATCATCCAGGTGACCTACTTTAAGAAAACACATGGAAAGCGGATCTTTCGCATGGCACCGATTCACCATCACTTTGAGCTCGGAGGATGGTCGGAGACGAAGGTGGTGACAGTCTTCACAGTGCTGACAGTGCTCTTATGTCTGGTGGCGAGCCTGGGGATGTAAGAGACAGTAGAACATAATAGGGGTGGATTAGATGGATAGTCAGAAGGTGCTCGTGCTCGGCACGGGAAAAAGCGGTATCTGCGCCGCAAAGCAGATTTTACAGCTGGGAGGACAGGTCGTTCTGTTCGATTCCAATGAAAAGCTGGACACCGTGAAGGTGATGAAAAATTTCAGAAAGAGAGATCGGATTTCACTGGTGGTCGGAGAACTGAAGCCGACGGATCTCGTATCCGTAGATCTCGCAGTTATCAGCCCGGGTATCCCGCTCGATAAGCCGTTTGTGAAGCTGATCGATGGGGCGAAGATCCCGATCTGGGGTGAAATCGAGCTCGCGTACCAGTCCAGCAAGGGGAAACTTGCAGCCGTGACTGGAACGAACGGCAAGACCACGACGGTTTCCCTGATCGGTGAAATCTTTAAAACGACCTACGACGATACGCATATATGTGGAAACATCGGTAATCCGTTTACGGCCGAAGCACTGGAAACGACGGATGCCTCTGCGACGATCCTCGAGGTGAGCTCCTTCCAGCTCGAGACCATCATGGATTTCCATCCGCATGTATCCTGCATCACCAACATCACCCCGGACCATCTCGACCGTCATAAAACGATGAAGAACTATGTGAAGGTGAAGGAGAGCATCGCGCTGAACCAGACCGAGGAGGATTTCATCGTCCTGAATTATGAAGATCCGGAGCTTCGGAAGTTCGGAAAGCGAAAGACCCTGAAGCCACAGGTCATCTGGTTCAGCTCTGCACATGAGCTGAAGGATGGCTTCTACTATAAGAACTTCGAGATTCATCATGCGCATGATGGCGAGGATGAGGCTCTGCTCGATGTACGGGATACGAACCTTCTCGGTGCACATAACTACGAGAATATCATGTGCGCCATCGCTGTCTCTATGGAGATGGGCGTGCCGATGCAGAAGATCATCTCGGCCGTAAAGAAGTTCAAGCCGGTGGAGCACCGCATCGAGTTCGTACGTGAGCGCAATGGCGTTCGTTACTATAATGACTCGAAGGGCACCAATCCGGATGCAGCCATCAAGGCACTGCTGGCGATGCCGGGGCCGGTCGTTCTGATCGGCGGCGGTTATGACAAGGAGATCCCTTTCGATGACTGGTGTAAGCTCTTTAAGGGCCGCGTCAAGTACCTCGTTCTGATCGGGCAGACACGGAACATCATCGCAGAGTGTGCGAAGAAGTACGGCTTTACGAATGTCATGTTCGCAGAGGATATGGATGAGGCCGTGAAGGACTGTGCGGCATATGCGGATGAAGGCGACTATGTCCTTCTGAGCCCGGCCTGCGCATCCTGGGGCATGTTCCCGAACTATGAAGAGCGTGGACGCATCTTCAAGGAGTGCGTAAAGAATCTGTAAATATGGACAGGAGGAAGGATGGCAGCGAAGAAGAAAAGAAAATATTTTTATGACTACAGCCTTTTGTTTGCCGTCATCTTCATCACCGGCTTCGGTATGATCATGATGTACTCGGCTTCCGGCTACTCGGCGCAGAGCCAGATGAATGATGCCATGTACTTTCTCCGGCATCAGGCGGTGTTCGCGGCCGGCGGCCTCGTAGCGATGCTGATCGTGTCGGTCATCGATTACCACCTGACCGCGATCTTTTCGAAGATCCTGTATATCGTGGCCTGGCTGCTGATCGTAGCGACCATGGTCATCGGTGTCGCCTCCCACGGCTCCGCGCGGTGGATCCGGCTCGGTGGTGTGCGTTTCCAGCCCTCGGAGATCATGAAAATCGCGGTGATCGTACTGCTCTCGTATCTGATTACCCACTATGGATATCAGATCAACAACGGGAGAACCTGGTGGAAGGTCGCGCTGGTCGGCATCGCGCCGGGCATCGTGGTCGCGGCGACGAACCTGTCGACCGCCATGATCATCCTCGGCATCACCTTTTTTATGATGTGGATCGCATCGAAGAAGTACTGGCCCTTCGTTCTCTGTGGCGTCGCGGGCGTCCTCGTGTACATTTTCGCCTATCCGATGGCGAAGCTCTTGTCCGCGCTGAACATCCTGCAGGATTATCAGCTGACACGTATCTTCGCATGGAAGGATCCGGCGAGCTACTCAGACGAAACCTTCCAGACCCTGCAGGGCCTGTATGCGATCGGCTCCGGCGGTATCTTCGGTAAGGGCCTCGGTGAGTCCGTACAGAAATTTCTCATGCCGGAGGCACAGAATGATATGATCTTTACGATCATCTGTGAGGAGCTCGGCCTCTTCGGCGCGATCTCACTGATTCTCATTTATGTGTTCATCATCTACCGGCTGTTCGATATCGCACGAAATGCCCGTGACCTCTATGGGTCAATGCTGGTGATCGGAATTCTGTGCCACATCTCGCTGCAGGTCATCCTGAACATAGGTGTCGCGACGAACACCATCCCGAATACCGGTGTTACGCTCCCGTTTGTCAGCTATGGTGGTACTTCACTGATGCTGCTGATGGCGGAGATCGGTCTCGCGCTGTCGGTTTCACGGCAGATCCGACTGGAAGATCCGACGTAAGTATTCAGAGCTTTGCCCATGGCAAAGCTCTTTTTTTTATGGTAGAGTAAAGAACCGAAAAGAACAGACAGTGTGCATTGCAAAAATCGCAATGGAACAGAACGTAAACAGAAAGAACGTATAGAATGACAGATAGAGATTTTTACGGCTACGATGATCCGAGGGACCAGAATAAGCGGCATCTGCTTCGCTGGAGCATCGTCGTCCTGCTCCTGCTGATCGCCATCCTGCTCGCCAGTGTACGGATTCAGCGTTTCACGGTGGTGGGGAATACACAGTACAGCAGTGATGAGATCGTCCAGATGATTTTTTCGGATCCATGGGATACGGATACGGCCTGGTGCTTCGTGAAGGATAAGACGAAGCCGCACAAGGAACTTCCGTTTGTGCAGCGTTATGATATCGACTTCGACGGTCCCTTCGCGGTGAGCATCACCGTCTATGAGAAAAATGTCGTCGGCTATGTGGATTATATGTCGAGTCATATGTACTTCGATAAGGATGGTATCATCGTAGAGTCCACCGGCAACCGGCTGGAGGGAATCCCGCGCATCAGCGGTCTCAGCTTCGGCTCCATCGTTCTCTACCGGGAGCTGCCGGTAGAAAATAAGGATGTCTTCAATAATATCCTGAACCTGACCGGCGCACTTCGTACCTACGATATCGACTGTGAGGAGATTCAGTACGATTCACTTCTGAATGCCACACTCCGCATCGGCGACATCAGCGTCCGCCTCGGCAGTAATAAGGACATGGAGATGAAAATCTCGACGCTGCATGATATCCTGCCCCATCTCAGTGGACGGAAGGGGGAGCTGAATCTTTCAGATTATTCGGAGACCTCGGATCATGAGTCCTATATTTTCAAGGAAAAGACGGGCTGATCTGCGCATAACAGCACCGTTTTCTGCGCATAACGACGGCTGAAGTTATAAAAAAGTAAGAAATAATGTGAAAATTTCGATAGAGCTCCACTTCTAAGCGTGGTAATATTATATGGACTAAGCTATTGCAATCTGATAGCTTTGTTTGTATATTATCTTATTGTGCAGTCATATGCGTATGTGGCCGCAGTAAAACAGGTTATCTTATATAATGAATATATATGAGGGATTGAAGGAGGAAGATTATGCTTGAGATTAAGCTTCCTGAGTCAGAGGCAGCTGCAAAGATTATCGTCGTAGGTGTTGGTGGCGCAGGTAACAACGCGGTAAACCGCATGGTGACGGATGGTATCGTGGGCGTCGAGTTCATCGGCATCAATACCGATAAGCAGGCGCTTCAGTACAGCCAGGCACCGACCACGATGCAGATCGGCGAGAAGCTGACGAAGGGACTCGGCTGCGGCGGCAGACCAGAGGTAGGTGCGAAGGCTGCAGAGGAGAGCTCTGAGGATATCACCGCTGCACTGCAGGGTGCCGATATGGTATTCGTTACCTGTGGTATGGGCGGCGGAACCGGAACCGGTGCAGCACCGGTCATCGCGAAGATTGCGAAGGATATGGGTATCCTTACCGTCGGCGTCGTGACGAAGCCGTTCCGTTTCGAGGCTCGTCAGCGTATGACGAACGCAATCGATGGCATCAAGAAGCTGAAGGAGTCCGTAGACACCCTGATCGTCATCCCGAATGACCGTCTGCTTGAGATCGTAGATCGCAGAACCACGATGCCGGATGCATTGAAGAAGGCCGACGAGGTTCTCCAGCAGGCTGTACAGGGCATCACGGATCTGATCAATGTTCCAGGCCTCATCAATCTCGACTTCGCAGATGTTTCTTCTGTTATGAAGGATAAGGGTGTGGCGCATGTCGGTATCGGCGCAGCCAAGGGTGACGAGAAGGCGACCGAGGCGGTGAAGATGGCGATCTCCAGCCCGCTTCTCGAGACCACCATCGAGGGCGCTACAGATGTGATTATCAACATCTCCGGAGACATCTCCCTCGTAGAGGCAAACGAAGCCGCTTCCTATGTCGAGGAGCTGGCAGGTGATAATGCAAACATCATCTTCGGTGCGATGTATGACGAGAATGCCCAGGATGAGTGTAAGATCACCGTCATCGCAACCGGTATCGAGGATTCCGCGGCGACCAGCTCTGCATTTGATACGCTGAAGAAGCCGGCGCAGCCGAAGGCAGCCGCACCAGCAGTGCAGGCAGCAGAGACCACGGTCAGACCGACCATGCCGAGCTTCCTGAACGGAAACACCAGCTTCCAGCCGCAGCTTCGTCCGACGACTCCGGTGACGGTAGCACCACAGGAGCAGACGCTTGCACAGGGCGCAGCACCGGTACAGCCGCAGCAGCCGACCTTCCGTCCGCAGCAGAATAAGGAAATGTCCATCAATATTCCGGACTTCCTGAGAAACAGAAAGTAATCACTTCAACCCTGAAGATAGAAATGAGAGGCTATGTCTTTACGGCATAGCCTTTTTTGTGCTATGATGATTGACGATTTTGTGTGTGTTTTTAGATTATTGAGGATAGAATGGCAAGTTTAAAAGAAGAAATCGAGAAGAGACGTACGTTTGCGATTATTTCTCACCCGGATGCCGGCAAGACGACACTGACGGAGAAGTTCCTTCTGTATGGAGGCGCGATCAATCTCGCAGGTACCGTCAAGGGGCGTAAGGCAACCAAGCATGCGGTTTCCGACTGGATGGAGATCGAGAAGCAGAGAGGTATTTCGGTTACCTCCTCTGTGCTTCAGTTTAATTATGAAGGAAAGTGCATTAACATCCTGGATACACCGGGACACCAGGACTTCTCGGAGGATACCTACCGGACACTCATGGCAGCCGACAGTGCGGTCATGGTCATCGATGGTGCGAAGGGTGTCGAGCCGCAGACCATCAAGCTGTTCAAGGTTTGTGTGATGCGCCATATCCCGATTTTTACCTTCGTCAACAAGTTTGACCGTGAGGCCCGGGATCCATACGAGCTGCTTGATGAGATCGAGAACGTCCTCGGTATTCATACCTGCCCGATCAACTGGCCGATCGGCTGTGGGCGTAACTTTAAGGGCGTCTATGACCGTGAGACCGAGATGGTGGAGCTCTTTACGGCAAACGCCGGCGGTACGAAGGCCGTGGCCGAGCAGGATGTTTCGGTGAATGATCCTGGCCTCAAGGACATGGTCGGCTTCGAGTATTATGATAAGCTGCAGGAGGACCTGGAGCTTCTCGATGGTGCCTCTGACGAGTATGACCAGGAGCGTGTCGATCGCGGCGACCTGACACCGGTCTTCTTCGGATCGGCGCTTACCAACTTCGGCGTTCGGACCTTCCTGGAGCACTTCCTGAAGATGACGCTGCCGCCACTTCCGAGAAGCAGTGACCAGGGCATCATCAGTCCGGTGGACGAGGCATTTTCTGCCTTCGTGTTCAAGATCCAGGCCAATATGGATCCGAAGCACCGTGATCGTGTGGCATTCATGCGTATCTGCTCCGGTGAGTTTGATGCCGGCATGGAAGTCAACCATGTGCAGACCGGTCGTAAGGTGAAGCTGAGCCAGCCGACCCAGATGATGGCGGATGAGCGTAAGATCGTGGAGAAGGCGTATGCGGGCGATATCATCGGTATCTTCGACCCGGGCATCTTTTCCATCGGTGATACACTGGAGCTTTCCAATAAGAAGTTTTCGTATGAAGGCATCCCGACCTTCGCACCGGAGCACTTCGCACGTGTGCGTCAGGTGGATACCATGAAGCGGAAGCAGTTCGTGAAGGGTATCTCGCAGATCGCACAGGAGGGTGCGATCCAGATCTTCCAGGAGTACAACACCGGTATGGAAGAGATCATCGTCGGCGTGGTCGGCGTTCTCCAGTTCGAGGTACTGAGCTTCCGTCTGAAGAACGAGTACAATGTTGAGATCAAGCTCGATCAGCTGCCATATGGTTATATCCGCTGGGTGGAGAACTACACCGAGGTCGATATCGATCATATCCAGGGAACCTCCGACATGAAGATCGTAAAGGATCTGAAGGATCGTCCGCTGCTGCTGTTTGCACACGAGTGGTCCGTTGGTATGGTACTCGAGCGGAATAAGGAACTGAAGCTGACGGAATTCAGCCGGAACTAAGGCGGCTTCTACTATTAAAAACGAAAGCCGGCGGCTGTGCACGCGGGTTTTCGATGAAAAAACTGTCATCTGACAGGAGCTATCATAGTTGAAAGGACAGACTGTTATGAATGAGAAAGTAAATAAGTGGATCGAAGAGCACATCGACGAGTATACAAAGGATCTGATCGATTTCTGCTCGATCAATTCTGTAAAGGGCGCATATGCGGAAGGAAAGCCGTATGGTGATGGTTCCTTCGATGCGCTGAATTTCGGTATCGATCTGGCAGCGAAGTACGGCTTCCCTGTGCAGAGCTACGACGGCTATGTAGGTACCGCCGATTTCGATCCTTCTCTTCCGAGATGCCTCGATATGCTGGCACATACCGATGTCGTACCGGCAGGCGAGGGCTGGACGGTGACGGAGCCGTTCAAGCCGATCGTGAAGGATGGCCGTATCTATGGCCGTGGCACCTCCGATGATAAGGGACCGCTTCTCTGTGCGCTGTATGCGATGCGTGCACTGAAGGAGACCGGTGTCGAGCTGAAGAAGGGCGTTCGTCTCATCATGGGTGCGGACGAGGAGACCGGCTCCGGTACCGATATCGCGAAGTACTATGCGACCGAGCCGGAGGCTGAGATGACCTTCTCTCCGGATGCTGAGTTCCCGCTCATCAACATCGAGAAGGGCCAGTTCCGTGGCACGATTTCGAAGACGGTAGAGGAGTCGACCGCACTCCCACGTCTCGTTTCACTCGAGGCAGGTCTTGCACTGAATGCCGTTCCTCAGAAGGCGACCCTTCGTTTCGAGGGTCTCGATATGAACCTCGCAGAGGCACCGATGAACGAGGTCAGCGAGCTCTGCGGTGTAGAGTGCACACAGACCGGTGTGGATGAAATCACCATCGTCGGTGTATCTGCACATGCGTCTACCCCAGAGGGTGGTAAGAACGCAGGTCTCGCTGCGATGATCCTGGCGACGAAGCTTCCGCTCGCTGCCTGTGCACAGATCGATGCGATTAAGGCTATGCTGGAGATCTTCCCGTGGGCGGAGACCGACGGTGCGCACCTCGGTATCAAGATGGAGGATGCGGAGTCCCATGCACTGACCTGTACACCGGACCTCTATCATGTGGATCCGTGCTATGTCGAGGTGAAGTTCGACAGCCGTACACCGGTGATGGCGACGAAGGAAAACTGTCAGGATGCAGCGGAGAAGACGGCGCATGCCCATGGCTTCGACTTCGAGACCCCGGGTATGATTCCGCCACACAGAGTGGCTGCAGACAGTGAATTCGTTCAGAAGCTGCTTCGTGCCTATGAGCAGGTGACTGGTCTCAAGGGTGAGGCGATGGCCATCGGCGGCGGTACCTACGTTCATGACATCAAGAATGGTGTGGCCTTCGGTGCGGTTCTTCCTGGCATCGACACGCACATGCATGGTGCGGATGAGTTTTTCGATCTCGAGAACATCGTGCTGGCGACCAAGGTCTATGCAGAAGCCATCATCGAGCTCTGCTCATAATACATAAAGAAACATCGAGAGTTGAGTCCGCTATAGGCATGCCCTATAGCGGATTATTGTTATTATGTATTTGCTTTTAACTTATAGAAGTCGTAAACTGTGGACATTAAAAAGAGGCGGCGAGTGAAAGACGTCGAACCCGCGGCCTCGGGAGGATGTAGTATGGCAAAGGGTGATAAGATCATCCGGATGGTGAATATGGGCAAGACCTTTCACACCTCGAGTGGGGACGTGAATGCGCTCGATGACATCAATCTGGACATTCTGGAGGGCTCGGTACAGGGTATCATCGGTCTCTCCGGCGCGGGCAAGTCGACACTGGTCCGCTGTATCAATTATCTGGAGGTCCCGACGAGCGGACAGGTTCTCTTCGAGGGAAAGTCCCTCGGGGATATGAGCGATAAGGAGGTCCGGGAGGCGCGTCGCAAGATGGGCATGATCTTCCAGCAGTTCAACCTGCTGGATCAGCGGAATCTTCTTCGGAATGTTACCTTCCCGCTGGAGATCGCAGGGGTCGAGAAGAAAAAGGCACAGGAGCGGGCGATGGAGCTGCTGAAGCTCGTCGGCCTCGAGGACAGGGTGAAGAACTATCCGTCCCAGCTGTCGGGTGGACAGAAGCAGCGTGTGGCGATCGCCCGGGCGCTCGCGACGAATCCGAAGGTGCTCCTCTGTGATGAGGCGACCTCAGCGCTGGATCCGAAGACCACGAAGCAGATCCTCGATCTTCTGAGGAAAATCAATCAGGAGATGGGCGTCACGGTCATCGTCATCACGCATCAGATGTCTGTCATCGAAGCCATCTGTGATAATGTCGCCATCATTGACCACAGTCACATCGCGGAAAGCGGTCCGGTATCGGAGGTCTTCAGTAATCCGAAGACAGAGATCGGACGCCGTCTGATCCTCGGGGATGGCAATGCCAATGCGATCCAGCCGGTGAACTTCGGGGACAGTAAGAATCCGAAGATCCGTATCATCTTCGATGGACAGAAGGCACATCGCCCGATCATCTCGGACATCGTACTGAGCTGCAACGCGCCGGTCAATATCCTCTTCGCCAACACGAAGGAGGTAGAGGGCCAGGCCGTCGGACAGATGGTCGTAGAGCTTCCGGACAGTGTGGAGGAGGCAGAACGCATCACCCACTATCTGAGATCGAACGATATCCGCTTTGAGGAGGTGAAGTAAGATGGATGCATCATCGATTTCCATGTATCTGAAGGAAACCTGGGCCACCATATATATGACCCTGATCTCGAGCAGTATCTCGTACCTGATCGGTATCCCGCTGGGCGTGATCCTGGTGGTGACAGATAAGGATGGCATCCATCCGATGACACCGGTTCATACGGTGCTCGGGGTGCTCATCAACATCTTCCGTTCGATTCCGTTCCTGATCCTGCTGGTGATGGTGCTGCCGCTGACGAAGATGCTCGTCGGCACGACACTGGGACCGAAGGCCATCATTCCACCGCTGATCATCGCATCGGCACCGTACATCGGACGTATGGTGGAGTCGAGTCTGAAGGAGGTCAATGCTGGCGTCATCGAGGCAGCGAAGTCCATGGGTGCGACGAACACGCAGATCATCTTCAAGGTGCTGCTGCCGGAGGCGAAGCCGAGTCTTCTCGTCGGTGCAGCCATCTGTATCACGACGATCCTCAGCTACTCGGCGATGGCCGGCTTCGTCGGTGGTGGCGGACTCGGTGCGATCGCACTGAACTATGGCTACTATCGTTATCAGACCGACATCATGCTGATCGCGGTCGCAGTACTGGTGATCCTCGTACAGATCATTCAGGAATTCTGGATGCGCTTAAGTGCGAAAACCGATAAGCGGGCCAGAAATTAACATTTGTATATCCCACTGGATATAAATAAACGATGCATATGGTATCGAAGAACCGGTCGAGGACCGGTGAGGAGGAAAAAATTATGAAGAAGAACATCACACTTGCACTTGCTGCTGTTCTCGCTGCTGCATCCCTTGCAGCCTGCGGTTCATCCAGCACACCAGAGGCAACCACTGCAGCTGCTACGACCGCCGCTGCAACCGAGGCAGCGACAGAGGCTGCAACGGAAGCGACGACAGAGGCTGCTGAGACGACCGCCGCTGCTGCAGAGGCATCCGACGCCATCGAGCCGCTCGCTGAGCCGGTCGACATCAAGATCGGTGCGACACCAAGCCCACACGCAGAGATCCTCGAGGCAGCGAAGGATGACCTTGCGGCCGCTGGTGTAAACATTGAAATTGTAACCTACAACGATTATGTACAGCCGAACCTCGCGACCGAGCAGGGTGAGATCCAGGCAAACTACTTCCAGCACCAGCCATACCTCGATGACTTCAATGCAGAGAACAAGACCAGCCTCGTATCTGTAGGCAAGATCCACTATGAGCCGTTCGGTATCTACGCCGGCAAGTCTTCTGATCTCGCAAACATCGCCGATGGTGCACAGATCGCGGTTCCGAACGATACCACCAACGAGGCACGTGCGCTTCTCCTCCTGCAGGATAACGGTATCATCACCCTGAAGGATGGTGCTGGTCTCAAGGCCACCAAGCAGGATATTGTCGAGAATCCGCACAATGTAGAGCTCCTCGAGGTAGAGGCTGCGCAGATTCCGAGATCGGTTGATTCCGTAGATTTCGCTTGCATGAACGGTAACTACGCGATCGAGGCCGGCTTCAAGCCATCCGACGCACTGGTTCAGGAGGATCCGAACTCCGAGGCTGCACAGACCTATGGTAACATCGTCGCTGTAGCAGAGAAGGATAAGGACGCGGACTGGGCGAAGAAGCTCGTCGAGGTTCTTCAGTCGAAGAAGGTTGCAGATTTCATCAACGAGAAGTATGAGGGCGGTGTCATCCCTCTTCAGTAAAACGGATCGTGCAGACAGGAAGCAGCCATCCGTGTTGATTTCGACTGCATTGGCCAGAAAAAAGTGAACAGGCGACAGGCTCTGGAGAAAGCTCCAGGGCCTGTTTTTTCGTGCGTTCGACGAGTCACGCGGGCGCGTGAAGCGGACGGATATAAAAAAGAGAATGGAAAGAGCGGGTGCCATAACTTTTGCATTTGACCCTTCCTATTTTGCTCCTGTCGTAGTATAGTAGACTCTGCACACAAGATATAGTATATGAGCAGTAGCATAAAAACAATATTTTGTAAACCGTTAACTATAAAAAAGAAAAATCCGTCGGACGGAATAAAAGAGAAAAGGGAGAACAGTCATGGGAACACAGGAAAAGGACCTCGCGTCGAGGCAGAACGTCATCAAGCGAAATGGTAAGGAGGTAAACTTCGATATCTCGAAGATCGCGAATGCGATCCGGAAGGCGAACAAGGAGGTCGATCCGATCTACCAGATGAATGAGTACCAGATCAAGGGCATCGCGGAAAACGTAGCGGGCCAATGCGCGAAGCTGGACCGTGCGGTTTCTGTCGAGGAGATCCAGGATATGGTCGAGACCGGCATCATGGAGATGCGTGGCTATGAGGTCGCACAGAAGTACGTGCGCTATCGCTATACCCGTGAGCTGGCGCGTAAGGCGAATACCACCGATGAAGAAATCCTGTCCCTTCTCGATCAGTCAAACGAGGAGGCGAAGCAGGAAAACTCGAATAAGAATCCGGTGATCAACTCCACACAGCGTGACTATATGGCCGGCTATGTATCGAGAGACCTCACCAACCGTGTGCTTCTCCCGGAGGAGATCACGAAGGCACACCGCGAGGGCATCATCCACTTCCATGATTCTGATTACTTCGCACAGCGTGAGCACAACTGTGATCTCGTGAATCTCGAGGATATGCTGCAGAACGGCACCGTGATCTCCGGCACCATGATCGAGAAGCCGCACAGCTTCTATACGGCCTGCAATATCACGACACAGATCATCGCGCAGGTGGCATCGAACCAGTATGGCGGACAGTCCTTCACCCTCAGCCACCTGGCACCGTTCGTGGACGTATCCCGTCAGAAGATCACGGGCCGCGTGCTGGAGGAGAATGCAGAGGCCGGCGTGAGCATGACCGACGAGCAGGTACGGAAGGTCGTGGAGAAGCGCCTGGAGGAGGAGGTCGTACGTGGAGTACAGACCATCCAGTATCAGATGATCACCCTCATGACCTGTAACGGCCAGGCACCGTTCGTTACGATGTTCATGTACCTCGATGAGGTACCGGCGGGTCAGACCCGTGATGACCTCGCGATGGTCATCGAGGAGGTGCTGAAGCAGCGCATGCAGGGCGTCAAGAATGAGAAGGGTGTCTGGATCACACCGGCCTTCCCGAAGATCATCTACGCACTGGATGAGGACAATATCTATCCGGAGAGCAAGTACTACTACCTGACGGAGCTCGCAGCGAAGTGCACCGCGAAGCGCATGGTGCCGGACTACATCTCGGCGAAGAAGATGCGGGAGTATAAGGGCGATGTTTACCCGTGCATGGGCTGTCGCTCCTTCCTGACACCGGATAACGAGCAGCAGCCGGAGGGCCTCTGCAACGATGATAATAAGGCCGATGCCGGCAACTTCGTGAAGGGCCAGCATAAGTATTACGGCCGCTTCAACCAGGGCGTGGTGACGATCAACCTCGTGGACGTGGCCTGCTCCGCCCATGGCGATATGGAAGCCTTCTGGCGCATCTTCGATGAGCGCCTGGAGCTCTGCCATCGTGCACTTCGTATCCGTCATGAGCGCCTGATGGGCACCACCTCGGATGTCGCACCGATCCTCTGGCAGTATGGCGCACTGGCACGTCTCAAGAAGGGGGAGAAGATCGATAAGCTTCTCTTCGGAAACTACTCCACCCTGTCCCTCGGCTACGCCGGCCTCTATGAGATGTGCGTACGTATGACTGGAAAGTCCCATACCGATCCGGAGGCGAAGCCGTTTGCACTGAAGGTTATGCAGCATCTGAATGACAAGTGCGCCGAGTGGCGAAAGGAAGAGAACATCAGCTACTCACTCTATGGCACACCGATGGAGTCGACGACCTACAAGTTTGCGAAGGCCCTCCAGAAGCGCTTCGGTATGATCGAGGGTGTTACGGATCACAACTACATCACGAACTCCTATCATGTGAATGTTCGTGAGAAGATCGATGCCTTCACGAAGCTGAAGTTCGAGGCGGATTTCCAGAAGCTGTCACCGGGCGGTGCCATCTCCTATGTCGAGGTGCCGAACATGCAGAATAACATCCCGGCGGTGCTCAGTGTCATGAAGTTCATCTACGACAACATCATGTATGCCGAGCTCAACACGAAGTCAGACTACTGTGAGTGCTGCGGCTACGACGGTGAGATCCAGATCATCGAGGATGAGCATGGAAAGCTCGTCTGGGAGTGCCCGAACTGCGGAAACCGTGATCAGACGAAGATGTCGGTTGCACGCAGAACCTGTGGCTATATCGGTACCCAGTTCTGGAACCAGGGCCGTACACAGGAGATCAAGGACAGAGTGCTTCACCTGTAAACCTATAACTCTATCTCAAATATAATAACGCTATCGCAAGTAAGACGCAGAACAGCTGGATCGGGTGACCGGTCCAGCTGTTCTGGAAACGGCAGGAGGTGCAGAGGTGCATTACGCAGAAATAAAGTATTTTGATATCGCGAACGGTCCGGGGGTTCGTGTGAGCCTGTTTGTTTCGGGCTGCACACATAAGTGCCCGGGCTGCTTCAACGAGATCGCCTGGCCGTTTGATTATGGACAGGAATTCACGAAGGAAACGGAGGATGAGATTCTCCGGAACCTTGCAGACCCGGCATACCAGGGTCTGACGCTGCTCGGCGGGGAGCCGATGGAGCCGCAGAACCAGCCGGCCGTGCTGTCCCTCGTACGCCGCTTTAAGGCCCTGTATCCGGAGAAGGATCTCTGGTGCTTCAGCGGTTACCTCTATGACCGCGATCTTCTCGGAAAGATGGTGGATCAGGTGCCGGAAACGAAGGAGCTTCTAAGCTACATCGATGTTCTCGTGGATGGGCCGTTTATCATGGCGGAGAAGGATGTGACCCTGCTGTTCAAGGGCTCGTCAAATCAGCGGACCATCGATGTGCAGAAGTCGCTGCAGGCCGGCCACATCATACAGTGGGATCCGGGTGAAGACACAACAATTTCACATACGGCACATCTCTAGATGTGGTATACTTATGGAGCTGTGAAGAACAGCTCCGTTTTTGATTATGCACGCAAAGCGTCCGGCTTCGTACCTGCTTCGGCGGGTGAAGACGATGTCGGATAGCTGGATGAAAGGAACATGCGTGCATGCTGAAGATATCCATGGAGGATAGAGCCTATGATGACAAATACTCAGATTCGTGCCTTCGCCCGGAACCAGCTGCGTGGCAACTGGGGCGCGGTGATCGGTGCCGGCTTTCTGATTCTGTTTTCGATGTTCGCATATTTCGTAGTGCTGTATGCGGTCGTTGTTCTCGGCAGCTTTTCGCCGCTGTTCGGGCACTCCACCGTCTGGTCACTTCGGATGGATCCGGCTGTGCCACTCGCCATCCAGGCACTGCTCGGCATCGTGATCGCCGCGCTCCTCTTTCTCGGGCTCTGGCTCTATGCCGGCCTGTCACTGGGGATGCAGCAGATGTATTTCGCGGTCGCACGTGGCCGCCGCGTCCGCGTGACGGATGTGTTTCATGGCTTCCGGAACCTTCCGCACATGACGCACTTCTTCGGTACGCTTCTCGTGATCTGGTTCATCCAGATTGTGCTGGAGATCCCACAGATCATGATCGGGCATCACTACGGTACCGGCACCTTCGATTACCGCGTGACGCAGACGATCACAAGCTTCATCGTGTATGTGATCGGGCTGTACTTCTCGATGGCAGCGCTGGCCTCCGCGGACCATCCGTCGATGCGCACCTGGACGGCACTCCGGACCTCGCTCCATATGATGCGAAATAAGAAGATGAAGCTGCTCGGTCTGTATCTCAGCTTTTTCGGCTGGGTACTGCTTATGGTCTTCACCCTCGGCCTCGCCGGCATCTTCGTGCAGCCCTACCTCAGTCAGGCGGTGACGATCTTCTACCTCAGCGCCTACAGTGACGACTATCCGTCCGGTGTCGAGGAGGCAGAGTACCGCGAGGTGGAGGAGGCAGACTATCGTGAAGTGAAGGAGCCTGCCGATCAGGCGACGCAGGATACGGGCGTCCACCCGAGCAATGAGAAAACCGCATCTCGAAGCTTCGATGATGTACGTAGAGAATATACGCAGGAAAGTGTAGGAACAGACACGGATACAGAAGGAGAGAATCTATGAAGTGCCCGTTTTGTAATGCAGAGGATACCCGGGTCATCGACTCCAGACCAGCGGATGAGAACACAGCCATCCGTCGACGCCGCCAGTGCGAGCTGTGTGGCAAGCGCTTCACCACCTATGAGAAGCTTGAAACCATGCCGATGATGGTGATCAAGAAGGACCAGAGTCGCGTGCCATACGATCGCTCGAAGATCGAGGCCGGCATCATCCACAGCTGCCATAAGCGCCCGATCTCCACGGCGCAGATCAACCGGATGGTGGACGAGATCGAGAACGAGATTTTCTCGACCGGGGAGAAGGAGGTTCCGACCTCCCGCATCGGAGAGCTCGTCATGGATAAGCTGAAGTCCGTGGATCAGGTCGCCTATGTCCGTTTCGCCTCGGTTTACCGGGAGTTTAAGGACGTGAACACCTTCGTGGAGGAGATCGGTAAGCTGCTTACGAATCAGGCACAGCACAGCAGTGCGGAGTAAGCGCAGGACAAGCGTAGACGAGACAGAATAAGGCGGAGAGAGTATGGAAAAAGTGAAGGTATGTGTTCCGATTACCGGACAGAATCAGACAGAGATTGAGCAGCAGGCCCACGCCATCGCAGCGACCGACGCGGACGTCGTGGAGTGGCGTTTCGACCTCGCGATGGCGCTCTATCCGTCGGTACAGGAGGCCGCTGCACACACTCGGGATGCCGCGGAAGATGGCAGCAGTGCAGAGATCGATGTGGCTTCGGAGGACGCCCGGCAGCTGCAGGCGATGATCGCACGCCTTCGGGCACTGCTTCCCGGAAAGGAGCTGCTTTTCACGATCCGTACACAGCGACAGGGAGGAAGCTTCCCGAACGATGCGGCAGCGTACCGGCGGTTCTGCACCCTGGCGCTTGCATCCGCGCGGCTCGATTACCTCGATCTCGAGGATACGACACCGGCAGAGGACAGTCGTGCGCTGATGACGCTTGCCCATGAAATGGGCGTTCGCGTCATCGCGTCCTACCACGACTTCGAGAAAACACCGGCGGTCGAGGAAATCCTCGAGAAGCTTCGCGCGCTTCGGGCGACGGGCGCCGATATCCTGAAAGCGGCCTACATGCCGACGAAAACCTCGGATGTCGCCACGCTTCTTCTGGCGACGGCCCGTTTCCGGGAGGAGGATGCGGCGACGCATCCGCTCATCACGATGTCGATGGGAGAGATCGGTCAAATCAGCCGACTCGTCGGTGGGGCCTTTGGCTCCATGCTCACCTTTGCGACGGTCGGAGAGAGCAGTGCACCTGGACAGATGCCGATCGAAGCGGTGCGGGCAGCGCTGACACAGCTTTCGCTTCATTAGCGATGGAGAGACCGGAGGGCTGGCGACAGAAGAGTGAAGCTTCTGCTGCCAGCCCTTTTTGTGCATCCAGGGGAACAGTGTATGGCCATATTTACCAGTTATGATTGTAAAAGCAAATGTCTTATGGTAATATGTTACGGTATTCAACATTGAATCCTGCTCTGCTTACGCAGGATTCATCCAGGTAGCTCCTGGAACGTCATATCAAAATGGAACGTGCTGCTTCGTTCCAATCATATTAAAGGGGGATTTTAATATGGCAGAAGACAAAAACTCTAGAAGTGGGCTCTGGCTCGGTGGCCTTCCTTGGTGGCAGGCTCTCATTTGTATCGTACTGGTACTTCTTCCGGTCTATGTGACGAAGATGAAGGACGGTAACCCGGTGATGCTGGCCGCAACGACCATGACATCGGTACTGGGTATCTGCTTCGGCTTCGCAGTCATCTTTAACGAGATCGGTGAGCGTGTTCCGATCTGGAACAAGTACATCGGTGGCGGACTTCTCGCAACCTTCTTCGGTGTCGCTCTCCTCAGACAGTTCGGTCTGATTCCGGAGGCAGGACTCGATGCAATCAACTCCTTCATCTCAGATGATGCGAATTTCCTTGAACTCTTCATCGTTATGCTGATCGTCGGCTCTGTGCTTTCACTTGAGCGTGACATCCTGATCCGTTCCTTCGCAGGTTATATCCCGGCGATCCTCGGCGGACTTCTCGCAGCAGCGATTCTCGGTGGTATCACAGGTGCCATCTTCGGTATTCCGTTTTCAGATACCCTGATCAAGTACACACTTCCGATCATGGGTGGTGGTAATGGTGCAGGTGCCGTTCCACTTTCTCAGATTTATGAGCAGGTAACCGGTGATGCTGCAGCGAACTACTATTCCTTCGCGATCATCGTACTGACCATCGCAAACATCTTCTGTATCATCGCTTCCGCAGCGCTGAACGCACTCGGTGAGAAGGTTCCGACCCTGACCGGTGATAAGAAGACCCTGATCCGTGGTGCAGAGGAGCTTGCAAGAGACGATCAGAAGGTGAAGACCGACAACACCGACCTCGCAGGCGCACTTCTTCTTGCATTCGCATGCTTCGCTGTCGGCGAGCTCATGAGCGGTAAGATCCTTCCGAAGATCGCAGGTGCACCGATTCATAAGTATGCGTACATGATCGTGTTCGTCGTTATCCTTGCAGCAACCGGTCTCATCCCTGCCAGAGTACGTGCTGGTGCGAAGAGACTGCAGAGCTTCTTCTCCGGTCAGCTCGGTATCATCATCATGGTCGGCATGGGCGCAGACTTCAACCTCGCAGAGCTCTTTAACGCGATCGCTCCGAAGAACATCATCATGGCACTCATGATCGTGATCGGTGCCATCATCGGTTCCGCAGCGGTTGGTTACCTCGTAGGCTTCTATCCGATCGATTCCGCGATCACCGCTGGTCTTTGCATGGCAAACCGTGGTGGTAACGGCGACCTCGCGTGCCTCGGTGCTGCAGACCGTATGGATCTGATCGCTTACTCACAGCTTTCTTCTCGTCTTGGTGGCGGTATCGTCCTCATCATCGCAGCCTTCGTATTCTCCTTCATGCTGTAATACGCGCTGTAGAGAAACTGACAATTGAATATGGCAGAACCATAAGCAGCTGGTTCAGTATGGGTCGTCCATCGCGGGCGACCCTTTTTGATAAGAGCTTCATCACATCCATAAAGGGGGATTTTCTATGATCGTTTACTACAAGCGGATGGCGAACGCCATCATGCTTCTCGGCGCGGTGCTCGGCGGTGTCTTCGGCCTCATCTATTTTCACGGGCGGATTCTGAATAATCCGGATAAGACAGCGGTGTTCGTCTGGGCACTCTGGGTATTCACCGGCGTCATCGTCGGGCGTCTGCTCGCCGCGATGCTCGCGAATAAGCGTCTGCAGGCCGTGCAGAAACAGCTCTATACCGATACGGATCCGGCCGGCTTCCTGCAGAACTTCGAGGCGGTCAATGCCCGTGTCCCAAAGAATCTCGCAGAGTATGCGAACGGTCAGCACTGGATTTCCTTTGCGAAGGAAGCGCTCGGTGATTTCGAGGGTGCCTGGGATGCGGTGAAGGATCTGAAGCCGGACGAACTTCGTATCCATGCGCTGACGAGCTCTGCGCTCATCGTAAATCAGAAGGCAAATCTGCAGATTCTGCGCGGTGATCTCGAGGCGGCGAGCTTTCAGATCGAGGATCTGAAGAAGCTGAAGGTGGTTTCGGAAAAGCGTGCCGCACGGCTCGCTGAAAACCTCGCGCAGCAGATTCGTGTGCATGAGGCGCGGATCGCGGCGGCAGAGGGACGCCTGGATGCGGACATCCCGTATCTCGAGGAGGAGGTTCAGTACGCCGGAAATGCCATCTACCGGAAGGAGATGCAGCTTGAGCTCGCCGAGTATGCGCTTCGTACCGGTGATCAGGAGAAGGCGAATGCTTATCTTGAGGCCATCATCGCAGACCGGAAGGGTCTGTATACCGAGAAACGCGCCGATGAACTCCTCGCACATCCGGAGGCATATACGAAATATACGAAGGCCTTCCGCGACGAGCACGGTGAGAAAATCGGCGAAGAGGACAGTGACGGCTTCGTGGTTATCCGGGAGTGATGACCGGTGCGTCTTTTAAGCGTAAGCGTTCAGCTAAGGGGCCCCTTAGCTGAACTGTTACCCGAACGATAAAGAGAATAGAGAAAAAAGTGGATTTATCTTGCAAGATATATGAATATCTGATATGACTAATATGTTTGCGGGTTCTGATGGGCCTGCTTTTTATGTGTTTTATCATATCTGCCATGGGGCAGGAGGAGTAGAAATGAAAATCGAAGCGAAGAAGGATCTGCGCCGTCTGATTACCGTGGTGCTGGCCTCGCTCTTGATGGCGATCAATATCAAAACATTTGTCCGTACCGGTGGACTCTATCCGGGTGGTGCGACGGGACTGACGATCCTGATCCAGCGTATCAGCCAGATGTATCTGCCACATGAGATTCCATACTCGCCGATCAATATCCTGCTGAATGCGATCCCGGTCTATATCGGTTTCCGCTTCATCGGAAAGAAGTTCACCTTCTTCTCGCTGATCATGATTCTCCTGACCGGCTTTTTCACCGATATGATGCCGGCGCATGTAATCACCTATGACACCCTGCTGATCGCCGTCTTCGGCGGTATCATCAACGGTGTGGTCATCAGCCTCTGCCTGAGTGTAGATGCGACCACCGGTGGTACGGATTTCATCGCCATCTACCTCAGCCAGAAGCGCGGCATGGAGACCTGGAACCTGATTCTCGGCTTCAATGTCCTGATTCTCGGTGCCGCTGGTGTGCTTTTCGGCTGGGATAAGGCGCTGTATTCGATCGTGTTCCAGTATGTGTCCACCCAGACCCTGCATACCCTCTACCGTGATTTCCAGCGCCAGACGCTCTTTGTCGTTACGGATAAGGCAGAGGAGATCGCGAAGATGATCTTCGATGAAACCCATCATGGTGCGTCCATCATGCACGCCGAGGGTTCCCATGAGCATAAGGATCATCAGGTGCTCTACTCCGTCATCGCGGCGGACAGCGCCCGTCATGTGATCAAGCGCATCCGTGATATCGATGCGCATGCCTTCGTGAACTCCATCCGCACGACCGAGCTCTCCGGACGCTTCTACATGAAGCCGAAGGATTAAATCTGAATAAACGTAAAAGCCGCGCACAGTCGTATGCTGTGGGCGGCTTTTTATGTCCGGGCAATGTCTCCGGCGGGTATGTCATCTCGTCACGGGAATTTCGTGCTTCGCCCGGCGACTCCGGGCGGCGAGGACGGGAGTCTCAGCTGAATTTCTTTCGGAGAATCTCGAGCAGGTACTCGTCGGCCTTCGAGAGAAAGGCACCCTTCAGTGTCGCGATGCAGAGATCCCAGTAGGCCGGGTAGGAGGCATCGATCGAGAAGAAGGCCGGCGGGTTTTCGAAACTGTTTGCGGCGACATACTCGGATGGGAGCATGGTCACGCCCATGCCCTCGGCGGCGAGCTTCTCGAGGCTCATGTAGTTTCGGCACAGAAGGCGGATCTCTGGCTGGATCCCGGCCTTCCGCAACACGGAATCCGTGACATGGCGGATACGCTGCTCCTTATGCAGCGTCAGCAGCGGCTGGTCGGCGAGCAGCTTTACATCCAGCACCGGATAAGGATAGCCCGGCGTCGGTACAGCCTTTTCAGTCAGTGGATTATTCCGGGACATCGCGATGATAAAGGAATAGCGCTTCAGTACCTCGTATTGAAGTGACGGGTTCGCGAGCACATCGTAGACCGGCGCATGCATGATGGAGAAGTCCATCTCGCCGGAGATCAGATGCTGCTCCTGCGGTTCAGTGGAGCCCTCGAACAGGTCGATGGAGATGCCCGGATAGAGTGCATTGTACTCTGGAAGAATCTGCGGCAGGACGATCGCACCGAGGTGATGCGTGACACCGAAGCTGATATGACCGACCTTCAGATCATTGATATCCGTGATTTCCGATGAGAAGTCATCATAGATCTTCAGCACCTGGCAGGCCATCTGATAGTACTTTTCACCGGCGAAGGTGAGCTTCAGACCATCGGGGCTGCGCACGAAGATCTTCGTGCCGATCGAGTCCTCGATGCGCTGCAGTGACTGCGAGAGCGAAGGCTGCGTGACGAAGAGCTTCTTTGCAGCCTTCGAGATATTGCCGGTGTCGGCGGTGGTTTTTACATAGAGAAGTTCACGTGTGGTCATAATCTATCCTTCCATCTGGTTTACGTGTGGCGGAAAAACATGCCTGCTGCTCCCGAAAGATACAGATGTATACCGGGAGTTCATCACTGCCTTTGCGTTTTATACAAACAGATAAACTTAACTGTACCACAGCCGGAATCAATATGCTAAGATAAATTGCATACGAAATAAAATCAGCATTTACGGATGCCGACTGAGAACGAACCGAGAGACGCTATCTTCGATCATTCTCATTACGGGATCATCAGAAAGCAGAAAGAGAAATGATATGAAGAAGAACTATACCGCCATTCTTTTCGACCTCGATGGAACGATCATGGACTCCGGTCCTGGCATCATGAAATCTGTACAGTACGCGCTCGACCACTTCGGCTACCCGAATGAGCCGGAGGAAAAGCTTCGGAAGTTTGTCGGCCCGTCCCTTATGGACAGCTTCACAAACTTCTATGGCATGAATCCGCAGGACGCGGAGCGTGCCGTCGCCCTCTACCGCGAGGTCTATCCGACCGATGGCATCTTTGACGCCACCCCATATGCCGGTATCGAGGACGTTTTCCGTGCGATTCAGGCGAGTGAGCGTAAGCTCGTCCTCGTGACCTCGAAGCCGCACATCTTCGCAGAGCGTATCCTCGAGCACTTCGGCTTCGCGCCGTACTTCTGCTATCAGACCGGCCCGGAGCTTGGTGACCATGACAGCCGGAAGGCACGCCTCATCAACCGGGCCGTCGAAGCGCTTAAGCTCGACAAGGCGGACTGCGTCATGATCGGTGACCGCATGTTTGATATCGAGGGTGCCGTCGAGGCAGGTGTCGATTCCATCGGCGTCACCTACGGCTTCGGCGACCGTGCAGAGCTGGTCAATGCAGGCGCCATGTACATCGTGGATTCCCCGAAGGAGATCCTCTCCGTGATCGGGATTTAGTAAAAGGAGAAAGCTATGCTGAAGGATCTGGTATTAAAAGACAGAAGCTATCGTGGCTATCATGAGGATCGCAAGGTGACGAGAGACGAGCTCATCGATATGGTGGATATGGCCCGTCTGACCGCGTCCGGCGGTAACAAGCAGCCACTTAAGTACTATATTTCGACGGAACACGAGGAGGTGGAGGCCATCCTCGCGACGACGAAGTGGGCAGCCGCCCTTCCGGAGCTCCACCTTCCGAAGCCGGGCACGCATCCGACCGCGTTCGTGATCATCCTGCAGGATAGTGACATTCAGCCGAACATGCAGGCGGCGATGATCGACGTCGGCATCGCCGCACAGACGATTACGCTGGCAGCGACGGAGAAGGGTCTCGGCTGCCTCATGATTCGGAACTTCGGTCTGAAGCCACTGACCGAGGTGCTGGGACTTTCAGAGAGTCTCGTGCCGGTGCTGGTCATCGCCATCGGTGCGCCGGCAGAGAAGATCGAGCTGGTTCCGGTACTGGAGAACGGCGACGTGAATTATTATCGCGATGAAAACGGCACCCACTACGTGCCGAAGCGCGCGCTCGAGGACATCGTGCTGGAAAAGGAATAAAATCGATTTTACTCAGTTTTACTTGAGTCAGGTAAAACTGAGTAAACACTGGTAAACTGTAATACGACGGTTGAGCAGATGAAATCTATGAATAAAAGAAACATTCAGGTAAGGACATTCCATTATGGAATGCCCTTATTTGTTAATTGCATTTCCTTTTCACATGCGTGGCACAGTACAATCGAAGTACAGAATGATAAATAAATAACCACTTTCATGACGGATAGTGACATAAACTATTTCTTTTTGCCCCTGCGTCGCACATGCGAGAATATCTGAGGACAGACGGCCGCATGAAAAGAGTGGATGGAAACATGGTTTATTTCAGGAGGTAAACATGGGCGATTCATTAACGAGAAAGATCATCCGTTCCCACATGGTGAAGGGGGCGATGGTACCGGGCGAGGATGTATTTGTAATGGTCGATCAGACCCTGACCCACGATATCAATGCGGTCATGACCTATCTCGGCTTCGAGCAGCTGGGCATTCCGACGCAGGTGAAGACTTCAGTATCGTATCTGGATCATAATCTGCTGTATATCGATTTCAAGACGCCGGACGATCATAACTATCTTAGGACCATCGCAGAGAAGACCGGCGTATATGTATCGAGACCGGGAAACGGTATCTGCCACATGGTACAGACCTCCCGTTTCGCGATCCCGGGTGAGCTTCTGATGGGTGGTGACAGCCATACCCCATCGGGTGGTGCCGTCGGCATGCTGTCGATCGGTGTCGGTGGCATGGACATCACGACCGCGATGGCAGGCATTCCGATGCGTCTTACGATGCCGAAGGTTGTCAAGGTGAACCTCACGGGCAGGCTGAAGGCCGGTGTGAACGCAAAGGAAGTCGTCCTCGAGATGCTTCGCCGTGTCACCATCAAGGGCGGTCTCGGAAAGGTCTTCGAGTACGTCGGCGAGGGTGTAAAGACGCTGTCTGTACCGGAGCGTCTCACCATCGCGAACATGGGTGCGGAGATGGGTGCCACCACCTCGATCTTTCCGGCGGATGAAATCGTGAAGGCGTTTATGGAGGCACAGGAGCGTGGTGAGCAGTATAGAGAATTCCTTCCGGACGAAGATGCAGAGTACGATGAGGAGATGAACCTCGACCTGAGCAGTCTCGAGCCACTCATCGCGCTGCCACATCAGCCGGATAATGTTGTACCGATGAGCACCCTCGAGGAGCATCCGGTGGTCGAGCAGGTCTTCATGGGCTCCTGCACCAACGGCTCCTACAGCGATTTTGCAAAGGCCGCCCTCGTGATGAAGGGACGTCATGTCCATGAAAATCTTCAGTGTACGGCAGGGATCGCCAGCAAGCAGATCTATAAGCAGCTTCTGAAGGACGGCTACCTCGATATGCTGATCGACGCCGGTGTGCGTATCCTGGAGCTGAGCTGTGGACCATGCTGTGCGATCGGTCAGGTGCCACCGACGAATGGTGTCGCCGTTCGTACCTCGAACCGTAACTTCCGTGGCCGCGCTGGTTCACCGAATGCCAATATTTATCTGGTGTCTCCGGAGACGGCGGCAGCAACGGCCATCAAGGGCACATTCGCAACGGCGGAGGAAATCATGGGCGCGGATGTGGAAAAGCTCGCTGCGATCCAGGAGCCGGTACACTACATCGTCGATGATGCGATGATCATCCCGCCACTTCCGGAAGAGGAGCGTGCGAAGGTGAAGGTTCTGAAGGGACCGAATATCGCCTTCCTTCCGGTACCGGAGAAGCCGAAGAAAAACCTGAACGTACGAATCTCATTAAAAGCTGGGGACAATATTTCGACCGATGATATCACACCGGCCGGTGCCGAGTTCTCCTCGATGCGTTCGAACATCCCGCTGATGTCGAAGTACTGCTATAACCGTTATGATCCGGAATTTTCAGAGCGTGCAAGAGAACTCGTGCAGTCGATCATCGTTGGTGGTGAGAACTATGGACAGGGTTCCTCTCGTGAGCATGCCGCCATCAACCCGATGTACCTCGGTGTGAAGGCGGTCATCGCAAAGAGCATCGCCCGTATCCATAAGGGTAATCTCATAAATCACGGCGTTGTGCCGATGATGTTCGAGAATCCGGCGGATTACGAAAAAATCGAGCAGATGGACGAACTCGCCATCGATGATTTCACCGCGCAGATTCCGACGAGAGAGGTCATCGTACGCGACGTGACGAAGGAGTTCAGCTTCAAGTGCCGACTCGAGCTTTCCGATGCCGAGCTCGCCGTCGTGCTCGCCGGTGGACAGCTCCGCTACCTGAAGCAGCAGCTCGTCGAGATGGGGGTTCTCAAGGCAGAGGAGCTCGAACAGTAAAGAGAATATGATGCTGGAAGCGGCGGCTTCGTGACCGCAGAGGCATCGTGAGGATGTCGCGCCGGAAGCATTGGCTGAATGGTGTGAAGGACAGGCCGATAGAAAAAACCGGATACGTCGAATCAGCAGAATAGTATGAGGCAAACCTCTCTCGTGATGGTATGATAGATGACATCACGAAGGAGGTTTTTTATGCGGGACAGTGACTGGAAGATTATCTATGAGCTGCACCAGAATCCGAGCATCACGAAGGTGTCGGGGCTTCTCTATAAGTCGCAGTCGGCGATTACGAAGCGGCTGCAGTCGATGGAGGAGGAGCTCGAGTGCCGGATCGTGGAGCGGACGCCACAGGGCGTGACGTTTACAAAGGAGGGGGAGTTCCTGTTTCAGATGGCGGAAAAGTATCTGCAGCTGGAAAACGAGACGCAGGAGGGGCTTCGGAAGCTTCGGGAGGAACACAAGGAGACGATTCTTCTCGGGTCAGCGTATACCTATACGAAGTACTCACTTTATGATGTGCTGAATCCGTTTACTGCAGCGCATCCGAACATCAGTATACGTGTCATCAATAAACAGAGTAATTATCTGTATGAGATGCTGATGGAGGGGAAGCTCGATGCGGCGTTTATCCGCTCGGACTATACCGCCGGTGTATACCATGAGCTCGTCGATCATACCGCAGCATACTGTGTGACGAAGGATCCTGTGGATATGGACCAGTTGCCCGCGATGGATCAGGTGGCCTACCAGACAAATCAGAAGACCATCGGCCAGATTGCGGACTGGTGGACAGAACGCTTCGGTACGGAACTTCCGGCACCATCGGAGGATGCAGGTTATATCGAATTTGCATTCCGAAGCATCGCCGAAGGAAACAAGTATCTTCTGTGTTTTCTGCCGGATAATTTCGTCAATGAGTATCATCTGACGCTGACGCCTCTTTTTACGAAAGATAGGAAGCAGATTTCGCGTAACAGCTGGTTTATCTATAAAAAGGAGAAAAACCGGCGGGCGGTGGTCGATGAACTGATTCGTTATGTAGAGAAAAATGTAAAGATCAGAAGATGATCGATGCGACAGAAATTTATCATCACTGTAGCCGTTGTGATGCATCAGTCATTGATTCCATCATAGAAGAAATGTGATAATATACATACTTCTTTATATATTTTACTATATATGAGCTCGCCATTATACTTTCTATAAAAGAATGTACGGATAGAAGGTAGTGCATTCGGTGATGAATACAGCAAAGCGTCTGAAAAGGCGAGCGAAAAGGAGAAAAACGATGATTACAGAAGAGCAGATCAAGGCAGCAGAAGCGAAGTTCGGTGAGCTGATCCGTAACGAGAATGCACGCATCGAGGCGATGAAGAAGGACAGTGAGGTGAAGGACTTCTCGAAGCTTTCACATATCAAGGTCGGCATCCTGCCGGGCGATGGCATCGGCCCGATCATCATGGAGCAGGCGGTTCGTGTCGTAAATGAGCTTCTGAAGGAGGAGATCGCCTCCGGCCGTGTCGAGCTTCACGAGATCCCGGGCATGACCATTGAGCGCAGATCCGAGCTTATGGAGTCACTTCCAGAGGACGTGATGGAGGAGTGCAAGAAGTGTGACGTACTCGTGAAGGGTCCGTTCGTGACCCCGAGACCTGGCGATCCATATCCAAACCTTGTATCCGCAAACTCCCTGCTTCGCAGAGGTCTCAACCTCTTCGCAGCCGTACGTCCGATCAAGATGCCAGAGAAGGGCATCGACTGGACCTTCTTTCGCGAGAACATCGAGGGTGAGTACATCTGGGGAAACAAGGGCATCGAGGTCAATGAGGATCTCGGCATCGATTTCAAGGTTTGCACGAAGCCGGGCGCAGAGCGCATCGCACGTGCCGCGTTCGAGTTTGCGCGTAAGAATGAAAAGACCAACGTGACCGTCGTTACAAAGTCCAACATCGTAAAGCTTGCGGATGGTAACTTCCTGAAGACCGTTCACCGCATCGGTGCCGAGGAGTATCCGGAGATCGAGGTTCAGGACAAACTCGTCGATGCGATGGCAGCGAAGATGACGGATCCGGAGTTTAACGCCGGCATCCAGGTCGTGGTTCTTCCAAACCTTTACGGTGATATCGTAACCGATGTCGCAGCGGAGCTTCAGGGTGGTCTCGGTACCGCATCCAGCTCCAACATCGGTAACCAGTACGCACTCTTCGAGGCAATCCATGGTACCGCACCATACCTCATGAGTCATGGTCGTGGCAATTACGCAAACCCATGCTCCCTCATCCGTGCGATGGGTGAGATGATGGCGCACATCGGCTATGGTGACCGGAAGGCCATCCTCGATCAGGCACTGGAGATCTGCACCGTCACTGAGCGCAAGGTCGTACTGACCACCGAGACCAAGGATGCATCCGCAGCCGAGTTCACCGATTACCTCATCGAGACCATCCAGGGTCTGGAGAAGTAACGGAATCTGGAACAGCACCAGAAACTGTATGAGACCGAAAAGCACATGTTGAAAATCAAAAAGAGTGTATAAGCAGTCTGTATGACTTCGATATGAAATATCGATTATCCATCGAAGAAAAGTCGGCGTATACTAGGGGACAGCTCCTTGTGCCGGACCGAATCGGGTATGCTTCCGAAATCGGGCGCAGCTCAAGGGACAGCCTTTGGGGTATGATGTGAAAGGATATAGAGAATTCTATGGAAAATCTGATCTTCAGTCTCAATGCAACGATGCCGATCTTTCTTATGATGGTACTGGGCTATGCGCTGCACCAGATCGGCTGGCTTGATACAGATTTTGCAAGTAAGTTAAACAAGTTTGTATTTCTGATACCACTGCCGGTGAACCTGTTCGTGCAGGTATCGGCACTCGACATCCGCGAAGCCTGGGATACCCGTTTTGTCGTATTCTGCTTCGTCGCGACGCTGCTGAGCGTCCTCATCGCTGCACTTCTGTCACGGATGCTTCATAACCATGCAGAGCGCGGCGAATTTGTACAGGCGGCGTACCGTTCGAGTGCCTCCCTGATCGGGGTGGCTTTCATCGAGAATATCTATGGTACCGCCGGCATGGCGCCGCTTATGATCATCGGTGCGGTACCGCTTTATAATGTGATGGCCGTCGTGGCACTCAGCCTGACCGATCCGGAGAATACGGGACTCGATAAGAAGACGCTCTCAAAGACCGCCCGTGGTATCGTGACGAATCCGATCATCATCGGTATTCTGGTGGGTCTTCTCTGGTCGCTTCTCCGTATCCCGCAGCCGAAGATCCTGATCACGACCTGCAGCAAGGTCGGGGCACTCGGCACCCCGCTCGGCCTGATGGCGATGGGCGCGATGTTTGATTTTAAGAAGGCCTTCGGCAAGCTGGGTCCGGCCTTCGGAGCCACGTTCCTGAAGCTCATCGGCTTTAATATCCTCTTTCTGCCGATGGCGGTCGCGCTCGGCTTCCGTACCGAGAAGCTGGTGGCGATTCTCGTCATGCTCGGCTCTGCCACGACCGTGAGCTGCTATGTGATGGCGAGGAACATGCACCACGAGGGTACACTAACCTCGTCGGTGGTGATGCTGACGACGCTCTTCAGCGCGTTTTCCCTCACCTTCTGGCTGTGGCTCGTGAAGACGCTCGGACTGATCTGAACTTCCTTTATTTTTGCTGTATAAAAAAACCGCCGGTCATCGGCGGTTTTTGTTTATCAGTCGTTTTTAAAGTGGTTGATCAGGCAGCCGCTCATGAGGATTTCTCTTTCTTCCTCCGTCAGCGTGTCGAGCGTTGTGTGGATGGTTTTCTGCGTATATGCCGCACTGGCGTCGGCCATCGCCGCTTTCCGCTCCAAACACCTGTTGCATCGTTTCGATCAGGCCGCGCTCTGCCTCGCCGAGGTAAATGCTTTCCTTATAGACCGCATTGACTTCCCAGCAGTCCGGCGTCGGGCCGTAATTGTAAACACTGAAATTCGGATTCTGGAACGGCACGATGGCACGTTCCGGCACGATGGTTACGCCGAGACCGGAGGCCGCCAGCTGCGTTGCAGAGATGCAGCTCGATACCTCCATGATTTCCTTCGGCAGAAAATCAAAGCGACGAAAAATATCATCTACCTTTCGCCGGATGTACTGGCCGCGCTTCATGATGATGAACGGAAGATCCCGCAGCTTCCGAAGGTCGACCTCCGGAAGGTCTTCGAGGATGTTCGAGGCATCACGCGCCATACGTCCACCCGGGGAAACCAGCATCTCCTCCGCAATCATATCCTTTCCGGCGACGAGAAACAGACGCTCCGTATAGATGTACTCCGTCTTCACGCCCACCGGCAGATGATCTGTGCCTCCCGGCAGCACACAGAAAGCAATCTTATCATTTATGAGATTCGTGATAATCTCCTCGGATTTTGATTCCTGAAGATGGATCTCGATGTTCGGAAACTGTGCCCGGAACGGCCCGATCACCTTCGGCAGCATGTAGCCCGCCCGCTCCGTCGGGATGCCAATGTTGATGCGCCCTTTCTGCCCATGGCCGATATCTGCGAGCTCCCGCCGGAGATTATCCTTCAGCAGCATAATCTCCCGCGCTGTCTTCACATAGCGCTCACCGGCATAGGTCAGCGAGATCGGATTCGTCTTCCGGTCAAGCAGCTTCACCCCGAGATCCTCCTCCACCTTCGAGATGATGTAACTCAGGGAAGGCTGTGAAATATACAGCTTCTTCGCCGCTTCCGTCACGCTATGATGATCCGCCACCGCGATGATGTAGCTCAGCTCCCTGAAGTCCATACGCATGCCTCCGTCAGATAAATGTCAAAGTCTATTATATATTAAAACCTGTATTATTCATAGATTAATTCTATATGCTAGTATGGAATCGTACAAATCTCAAAATAAATAGTGCGTAATATCGAAGAAATCGTACGGTGATGGTATGATGAAGACGCAAAAGGGAGGGACAGTCATATGTTGATAACGGCTACGGAATTAAAGAGTAACCTGGGAAAGTATCTGATGCTTGCCAGAACGGAAGATATTTATATAACGCGTAATGGAAAAATCGTTGCAAAGCTGTCGAATCCACAGCAGGACAAAATTGACGTTGCAAAGTCTCTGTTCGGTGTGCTTCCAGCTGACATGACACTTGAAGAAGCAAGAGAGGAGCGACTGAATCAGATATGAATATTACAGCAAATCGTCCCTACCGGTTTTTACTCCGAAAGAATTTATCAGTCTCCTCGTAAGTCGTGAAGAAGGATGATGTACTAAAAACCGCCGTTTACCGGCGGTTTTTGCATGCTTACATCAGGATCTCATGCATCACATTCCGAAGCGCGAGTGTGGCTTTGCTGTGGTAGCGTCCTGGTGCCAGTGCCGTCGAGATCTCGATGGTACCACCATCCTTTCCGAGGGACAGGAACTCCGCGTTTCGGAAGTAGTGACGGGAACTGTAGTAGGTGAAGGCGAGCCCCTGCCCGGCGGCTCCGAGCGAGGAAGCCAGCAGGACCGACATGTTATCATTATACGTGATGGGCGTGAGCTCATTTTTCAGAAAGATACGACGGGCATATTGCCCGAGCATCGTATCCGTGCCACAGAGATTAAATTCATAGTTCGCCGCATCCTGAAGATCGACATACATCGGAATCCGCGAGGTTCCGCTGTGCTGCCGATTTTTTTTCGCCTTTTTCATGATCGGATGTGTCGGGCTCGTGATGAGACAGATCTCATCCGTCATCAGGTACTCCGCCTCGATCCGACTGTGTTTATCCGGGGTGGCCAGCAGGGCGAGATCGAGATCTCCATTCGTGAGGAGCTGCTCGAGCATACGCGTACGACCATCGACGACCTTCACATGGATGTTTGGATACTTCATATGAAAGGCATTCAGCACCGGCGGCAGCATATAGGATCCCCGAAATGTATTGATGCCGAGAATAACACTGCCGCTTTTCAGATTCGCTGTATCCTGCATCTCATCCTGGACGCGCTTGTACTCCGCCGTCGCTTTATAGGCATAGGAGAGTAGCAGCTCCCCCGCCTCCGTCGGACGCACACCACTCGCCGTGCGCACGAAGATCCGGTACCCAAGCGCCCGCTCATAATTCGAGAGAAACTGCGACAGACTCGACTGCGCCATATTGAGACGCTCCGCCGCCCGCGAAATACTCCTCTCCTCATAAATCGCAATCAGAAAATTAAGATCCTTCAGTTCCATTTGCTGGTCTCCAGATGAAATTTAGTAGTGATTATTAGTTATCTTGAATTAGCTTGAAAACATGCTTAATATCGATATTTCCGATATTAAGCATATCAAAATATCGGATTCTGCGATATGGCTTTTTAGGATACAATTCATATAACAGAAAGAATTCAAATGTTCATATTCAGCCAGGGGGACTCGAAGTACTGTGCTTCTGATGTGAGCCCTCCGAGTCCTCCGGCTGAACATAACGAAAACCCAAGGAGGTTCATATGGTAAAGTTACATGAGGGCGGCGTCTACCTGGTGCACGGAAGCGAGATCGTTCCGGCATCGGAGTCCGCAAGAGTCGAGCAGCTGACCGGAAAGGCGGCAAACCAGGAAGAGGCGAAGAAGGGCACGATTGCCTATGGTATCATGAAGTCTCACAATACGGCGGAGACCATGGATCAGCTGAAGATCAAGTTCGATGCGATGGTATCTCATGATATCACCTTCGTCGGCATCATCCAGACTGCACGTGCATCCGGTATGGAGAAGTTCCCGCTTCCATACGTGCTGACCTGCTGCCATAACTCACTCTGCGCGGTCGGTGGTACGATCAATGACGACGACCACTACTTCGGACTCTCCGCTGCAAAGAAGTACGGCGGAATCTACGTTCCACCTCATATCGCCGTATGTCATCAGTTCATGCGTGAGAACTTCGCCGGCTGCGGAAAGATGATCCTCGGCTCCGATTCCCATACCCGTTATGGTGCCCTCGGTACCATGGCGATCGGTGAGGGTGGCGGAGAGCTCAGTAAGCAGCTCCTCAAGCAGTCCTATGACGTCGCTTATCCGGGCGTGGTAGCCATCTACCTCACCGGTAAGCCACAGCCATTCGTCGGTCCGCACGATGTCGCACTTGCGATCGAGCGCGCGGTTTTCAAGAACGGTTATGTGAAGAATAAGGTGATGGAGTTCGTAGGCCCTGGCGTATCCAGCATGACGGCAGACTACCGTAACGGTGTCGATGTCATGACGACGGAGACCACCTGCCTGTCCTCTATCTGGAGAACCGATGCCGCAACGAAGGCGTTCCTTGACCAGCATCACAGAGGTGCAGAGTTTAAGGAGCTGAATCCGGCAGATGTCGCATACTATGACGGCTGCGTCGAGGTCGATCTTTCCAGCATCCGTCCGATGATCGCGCTTCCGTTCCATCCGTCGAACGCATACGAGATCAGCGAGCTCTATGATAACCTCGAGGACATCCTCCGTGCGACCGAGCAGGAAGCCGAGAAGGTCGCAGAGGGCAGAGCACACTTCACTCTCCTCGATAAGATCACCGCGGATCACCGTCTCCAGGTACAGCAGGGCATCATCGCCGGCTGTGCAGGCGGTAATTATACCAATGTCGTCGAGGCAGCGCATGCACTGAAGGGCAGAAACATTGGCGACAGCGAGTTCTATCTCAGCGTCTACCCGTCCTCGCAGCCGGTCTATACCGACCTCGACCGCAAGGGCCTGCTCGCAGACCTCATGGATGCGGGTGCCATCATCCGTTCCGCCTTCTGTGGACCTTGCTTCGGTGCAGGTGACACACCGGCGAACAACGCACTCTCGATCCGTCATACGACCCGTAACTTCCCGAACCGTGAGGGCTCGAAGCCGGGCGCAGGTCAGATGTCGGCCGTATGCCTCATGGACGCTCGTTCCATCGCCGCGACCGCAGCCAACGGCGGTAAGCTGACTTCTGCCGAGGAACTCGACTGCTGGGGCGATATCCCGGAGTATAACTACGATGATAAGGCATACCAGAACCGTGTATACCAGGGCTGGGGGAAGGCGGATCTCGAGTTGCCGCTTCGCTTCGGACCGAACATCAAGGACTGGCCGGAGCAGGAGGAGATGACCGACAACATCCTTCTGAAGGTCGCTTCGAAGATCCTCGATCCGGTTACCACGACCGATGAGCTCATCCCGTCCGGTGAGACCTCGTCCTATCGTTCGAACCCGCTCGGCCTCGCAGAGTTCACGCTTTCGAGACGTGATCCGGAGTACGTAGCCCGTGCGAAGGCAGTACGTGATCTCGAGGATGCACGTAAGGCCGGTAAGAACGCCGCTGAGGTAGAAGAGGTATTCAAGCTGATCCACCAGATCCCGGGCCAGGAGAACGTACAGGCTTCCGAGGTCGAGATCGGTTCCACCATCTACGCGAACAAGCCGGGTGACGGCTCTGCCCGTGAGCAGGCCGCTTCCTGCCAGCGTGTACTCGGTGCCCTCGCCAACATCACGAAGGAGTATGCAACCAAGCGTTACAGAAGTAACTGCATGAACTGGGGTATGGTCCCGTTCCACCTGAAGGGTGAGCCGGACAGCTTCGAGGTCGGCGACTACATCTACGTACCAGGCATCCGTCATGCACTCACGGAGAATAAACTCGACGATATCAAGGCTTATGTTCTGAAGAATGGTCAGGCGACCGAGATCGAGCTCTATGTCCTTCCGATGACCGAGAACGAGCGGAGAATCGTCATGGATGGCTGCCTTATCAACTTTAACAGGCTGGGCCATGCCAATGCTTAAATCACGCCATCATCACAGAGCCAGGGCGTTCTGAACTCGCTTCGGATGATGAAAAACGGGGAGATCCATGTCATCTCCCCGTTCGTGTATACAGAATTGTATAAATATAGGAACAACTTATGCCATCCATAATGATATAACTATTTTACTATGTCCCCCGACTGCTATATTATGGAATTACCACAAAAAATAAGAATTATCCGGCGCTCTGAAGGGTATAATTACTATAGCTTAAACACAGAAAAGCGTTGGTTAAGTCGAAACACGTAACTTATGGAGCTGCGGGAGCGATTGGGGGATCGCTTCTGCTGACAAGGAGGAAACTATGGAAATTAAGAAACCTGCTGTAGCGGGCACGATGGAATCCAGTGACTGCCAGGTAACGGTTGAGCCGGGAGACGGAAAGATCGATTTCACTCTCGATTCCGCAGTTGCACATCAGTTTGGTAACGAGATCCGCAAGGTCACCATGGAAACCCTGAAGAATCTGGGCATCGATAATGTCAAGATCTCCATCGTCGACAAGGGTGCACTCGACTGCACGATCAAGGCGCGTATCGAAGGTGCTGTATACCGTTCGGTAGATCAGTACACGAATTTACCATGGGGAGGTGCCATCCGATGATTGAGAATCCGAACAAGAAGAGACTGAGAAGATCCATGATGTTCCTGAACGCACAGAAGCCGTCACTCATCAAGGATCCGTACATCTACAAGTGTGATTCACTCATGCTGGACCTCGAGGATGCGGTTGCGGTAACCGCGAAGGATACCGCGCGTTTCTCACTCTACCATGCACTGACCACCATCGACTACCGTGGATCTGAGCGTGTCGTTCGTATCAACGGCCTCGATACCGACCTCTGGCAGGAGGATATCCGCTGCGTCGTAGCTGGAGGCGCGGATGTCATCCGTATCCCGAAGACCGAGTCGGCCGACATGGTACGTGCCGTAGAAGAGAAGGTCGTAGCAGCCGAGGAAGAGTTCGACCGTGAGCCGGGTTCCACCCTCATCATGTCTGCACTCGAGTCCTGCAAGGGCATCATGCATGCCTACGAGGTCTGCACCGCTTCAGACCGTATGATCGGTGTCGCTCTTTCTGGTGGTGACTACACAAAGGATCTGCAGACACACATCACCGGTACCGGCGTTGAGCTCATGGGTGCCCGTCAGCAGATGATCATCGCTGCACGTGCCGCTGGCGTACAGTGCTTCGATACCGTATGGACGAACCTCGATGACATGGAGGGCTTCCGTAAGGACGTTCAGATGATCCATGACATGGGCTTCGACGGAAAGTCCTGCATCAATCCTCGTCAGATCGATGTCGTGCATGAGATCTTCACACCGACCACAAAGGATATCATCTTCGCAGAGAAGGTAATTAAGGAAATCGATGACAAGAAGGCAAAGGGCATCGGTGTCTTCACCGTTGACGGTAAGATGATCGATATCGCTTTCTATGACGGCGCACAGAGAACCATCAAGCTCGCAAAGGCAGCCGGTGTGTATAAGGGGGATCTTTAATTATGATAAATGCAGTAGGAAGAGATATTCCGGAGGAGATTTTAAAGGCAACCGGTAAGGAAGTATTCCAGGGAACCCACCATTTCGACGGCCATGAGTATGAGACCGCTTCCCATAAGGTGAAGTGCGTGATCAATTCAAACGGCTCCAAGCTCGTAGATTCCATCCATGATGTACTCGTAAAGTGCGGCATCAAGGACGGTATGACCCTTTCCTTCCACCACCACTTCCGTAATGGTGACAAGGTGCTCAACATGGTCATGGAAGAGGTTCATGCCATGGGCATCAAGAACATCACGATCTGTGCTTCTTCCCTTGGCGGACAGAACGATCCGATCGTGTACATGCTCGACGATGGCACCATCACAAACATCGAGTCTTCCGGTGTGCGTGGTGAGATCGGTAAGGCGATTTCAAACGGTCGTCTTCAGGGACTTGCGATCATGCGTTCCCACGGTGCCCGTTCCAGAGCCATCATGAGCGGCGAGACCCACATCGACATCGCCTTCATCGGCGCACCAACCGCGGATGAGTATGGTAACCTGAACGCCAACGGCGGTAAGGCAGACTGTGGTGTGCTTTCCTACTCCGCAGTGGATGCAGAGTATGCAGATCGCGTAGTTGCGATCACCGATACACTGGTACCATTCCCGAACCTTCCTGCACAGATTTCTCAGGTGAAGGTCGATTATGTCGTAAAGGTCGACGAGATCGGTGATCCGACGAAGATCGCCACCGGCGCAGCGAAGCCGACGACGGATCAGAGAAAGCTGCTCATGGCGAAGTACTGCACAGACTTCGTTGTCAACACACCGTACTTCAAGGATGGCTTCTCCTACCAGACCGGTGTCGGCGGTGCTTCCATCGCTTCCACCAAGTACCTCGCAGAGATCATGCGTGAGCGGAATATCCACATGTCCTTCGGCGTCGGCGGTATCGCGAAGCCAATGTGTGACCTCCTCGAGGAAGGCCTCATCGGCTGCCTCGTGGATACCCAGGATTTCGACCAGGATGCGATCCGCTCCGCAGCGACCAATCCGCGTCACTTCTACATCACCGCAGATGAGTATGCAAACCCGTTCAACAAGGGCGCATACGTCAACAAGCTGGATTTCGTCATCCTCGCTGCACTTGAGGTCGATACACACTTTAACTGTAACGTGGTTGTAGGCTCTGACGGTGTCATCACCGGTGCACAGGGCGGACATCCGGATACGGCTGCCGGTGCGAAGTGCACCATCGTGATCGCTCCGATCATGCAGGGAAGAATCCCGACGATCTGCAGCGACTGTACGACCGTCACCACTCCGGGTGAGGATGTCGATGTCGTCGTAACCGATTATGGTATCGCCATCAATCCGAAGCGTCAGGATCTCATCGACGCTGTCGCTGGTAAGGGTCTTCCGATCAAGACCATCGAGGAGCTTCGTGACATCGCATACTCTATCACCGGTGAGCCGGAGAAGGTTCAGTTCGGTGATCGTGTTGTCGGTATCATCGAAGCACGTGACGGCTCTGTCATGGATGTCGTTCGTCAGATCAAGCCATTCGAGTTTAAAGACTGATCATACAGGACCTGAGTTTTGATTCGGGTCAGCAGATCATGACCTCTCCGTGCATAACACGGTCTTCTCATGAACGAAGGCGCTCTGGTTAGGGGGATAACTAGAGCGCTTTTTTCGTATCCGTCCATGCGGGCGCTGTGCAACGCCGTGCCGGGATGATTTCGAACGGAGGGATTTTCTTCGCCTCATATCCCTGTCGTGTGTTAGAATAGGCTGTAAACAGAAAGAAGAGGAGGCCTGCTATGGAAAGGAAACTTGATTTTACACATGAGGTGACAGTGCCGGAGATGCTGGCCGCGCGGGATCATCGGGTGGAGCAGCAGCGGGATTTCATCGCGCGCTTCCATCATCCGGTGATCTGCTTCATGCTGAACATCCCGGGCCCACATAAGGTGGGAGAGGATTTCTACTGGGCCTTCGAAACCGGGCTGCAGCGCATAGGGCACAGCCTCGACCAGAATGGTATCCGTATCGAAGCAGAGGAGAAGGACGTCGAGGTGACCGGATATGTGTATTACGCTTCCGTGGATGCGGAGGCGATCCGTGTGAAGGAACTCATGTGTCTCATCGAGGATGCGGACCGGCTCGGACGCATCTTCGACATCGACGTCATTCAGAAGGATGGACAGAAGGTGAGCCGCGAGGAGTTCGGCATGCCACCGCGGAAGTGCCTCATGTGTGAAGAGGAGGCGCATCTCTGTGCACGAAATCGAACCCATGCGGTGCCGGAGATGGTCGCGGAGATCCACCGCATCATCGAACAGGCGAGAGGCTGAGAGCTGATCAGTGACGAGTGTAGTGGAGACGATAGGGACGCTCGGGAAGTGGCAGATCATCTGGATCGATGGAGCGCACGCTGCGTGCGCAGGATGAGGAGGGCAGATGTGAGGACAGGAACAGACAGAAACCCGGCAGCACGTGCGGCTCTTCTCGAGCGCATCGGCTGGCAGGTGCGGAACGCCCTGCTCGGCGAGGTCTATGCGACACCGAAGCCGGGCCTCGTGGATCGTCGGGATACCGGCGCGCATCGTGATATGAATTATGAGACCTTCCTCGCGAGCACGGAAGCCATCACACCGTACATGGTGCGCATGTTTGCGGAGGGGATGGATGCGACAGCAGTTGGCCATACGCCGGAAGAAGTATTCCGGGCGATTCGCGGCATCGGCCTCGAGGCGGAGCAGGCGATGTATGCGGCGACCGATGGCGTGAATACGCATAAGGGCATGATCTTCACCATGGGCATCGTGCTGGCGGCGGCGGGCATACTGTACGCACGCGCGGATACGACGAGCGAGCAGCTGGTGGAAAAAGAATTACAGCCGAGTGACGATGTGACGCCGGAAGCATTGGCTTCAGCGGATGTGCAGCCGATGGACGCTGCCGGAGAGTCGGTGATGCCGAGTTCGACCATCATCGCCGGGCAGATCACGGTGGATGCGATCCTCGACATGGCGCGTCAGATGACCGCACGGAGTATGGCGGAGGATTTCCGGAAGATGCTCGGGCACCCGCCGAAGACGCATGGGGAGCGGCTCTTTCAGGCGTATGGGGAGCGGGGCATCCGCGGACAGGCGATGGAGGGCTTTCCGATCCTCCGGGATACCGCCGTGCCATGGCTGCGTCGTTTTCGGAATCTGAGCAGTGATGAGGCGCTGCAGCAGGCCTTCGCTGCGCATGCGACGCTCCGCCGCGGACTCCTGCAGGATACCGGCAGCATGCACGCCGAGCATTTCGAGAATGCGGTGCATGTCAGCACACTGATCGCGATTATGTCGGTGCTGAACGACACGAACGTGTTCATCCGAAGCTCCTATGAGGATATGTGCTGGCTGCAGGCAGAAAGCAGTACGATCCTCGACATGGGTGCGATGTTTACGGAGGAGGGTGTGCGGGCGATCGAAGCACTGAACATGGCCTGCATCGAAAAGAACATCAGCCCGGGGGGCGCTGCGGATATCCTCGCGGTAGCGATCCTGCTTTTGAAACTGTAAAGAGGTAATTATGTCAGATACAACGTATGCGATCTCATCGGTCGGTCCGGGTGACCGCTACATACAGGCAGAGGTGGACGCGCTCCTCGAGCGGGAGGGTATCCACCGGGATCAGCATCTCGACTATACGGCTGCGATGCTCGACGAGGACTATCATGTCATCGCGACTGGCAGCCTGTTCGGAAACACCCTCCGTTGTATGGCGGTGAGCTCCGATCACCAGGGCGAGTCCCTCATGAACGCGATCGTTTCCCATCTCGTCGAGGTGCAGTACAGCCGTGGAAACTACCATCTCTTCCTGTATACGAAGTGTGATTCCGCGCGCTTCTTCGGAAACCTCGGCTTCTATGAGATCACGCGCGTGCCGGAGGAGAACATCGTCTTCATGGAGAATAAGCGGACCGGCTTCCGGGATTACCTCGCGGCGCTTCAGCGGGAGACGCAGCAGGTGGAGATCACCGCCCGGGATGAGGCCAATGCAGGCGAGCCGGATCCGTCGCACCCGGCCGAAGCCGTTGTGCTCCCGGGAGGGTCATGTGCAGTCGGCCCTGCAGCATTGAACCAGAGCGGACGTGTCGGGGCGATCGTCATGAACGCGAATCCGTTTACCCTCGGGCACCGCTACCTCGTCGAGCAGGCGCGGACGGCCTGTGGGGTCCTGCATCTGTTTATGGTGTCGGAGGATGTGAGCCTCGTACCGTTTTCCGTGCGGAAGAAGCTGATAATTGAAGGAACGAAGGATATCCCGGGCATCGTTTACCATGAAGCCGGCTCATATATCATCAGCTCCGCGACCTTTCCGGCGTACTTCCAGAAGGGAGACAACGCGGTGATCCGAAGCCAGGCGGGCATCGATGCACAGATTTTCACACAGATCGCGGCGGCGCTCGGCATCACGGATCGCTTCGTCGGGGATGAACCGACGTCGGTGGTGACGGGCATCTATAATGAAATCCTGTCGACGGCGCTGCCGGAGGCCGGCGTGGCGTGTCACATCATCCCGCGGAAGGAAGCGGACGGAAAGGCCATTTCAGCCTCCACGGTACGGAGCTGCATCCATGATGGACGGCTCGAGGAGATCCGCGGCCTCGTGCCGGAAACGACCTACCGCTACTTCACATCGCCGGAAGCAGCACCCGTGATCGGGCGGATCCGGGCAGCAGAAGAGGTCGTACATTACTGATTGGTTTCGAAAATGGCAGCAGTTCAGACCGGCGGACCCGGAGGGACAGTCTCGAAGTACTGTGCCTCCGGGTCCGCCCTCCGGCCTCCTCGATCTGAACAGTTACGGAAAAACAGTGGAGAATAGGCCGGAAACCTAAGAAATGCTTGCATTGCTGATGTATTTATATTAAAATACATCAGTATTTTGTGAGCTTGGCGCATCCGAAGGGACGTTGATTCGGGCCTGAAAGTACGATTAGAATATAAAAACTTCATGTTTCCAGAATAGAGATATTTTGGTTTTTCATTTTAGGAGGATTTTATGGTATCAGCAGGTGATTTCAGAAACGGTGTCACACTTGAGATTGATGGTCAGGTTGTTCAGATCGTCGAGTTCCAGCATGTAAAGCCTGGTAAGGGCGCAGCTTTCGTAAGAACGAAGCTTAGAAACGTTATCAACGGTGGTGTAATCGAGCGTACATTCCGTCCGACCGAGAAGTTCCCGCCAGCACACATCGACCGTCAGGATATGCAGTATCTCTACGATGATGGTGACATGTACAACTTCATGAACCCGGAGACCTTCGAGCAGATTTCCCTTTCCCACGAGCAGATTTCAGATGAGATGAAGTTCGTAAAGGAGAACGAGACCGTTCGTGTAGACTCCTACCAGGGTAAGGTATTCGCTGTTGAGCCGCCTCTGAAGGTTACCCTCGAGGTTACCCACACGGAGCCGGGCGTAAAGGGCAACACCGCAACCGGTGCTCAGAAGCCGGCAACCCTTGAGACCGGTGCAGAGATCATGGTTCCGCTGTTCATCAACATCGGTGATAAGGTTATCGTATCTACCCAGACCGGTGAGTACGAGTCCCGCGGCTGATATCTGCGTGATCAGAACATATACGGAGCGATCCGTTTGTGAGAAGGTTTCCCAAACGGGAAGCCTTCTTTTTTTCGAGTTTATGGGGTCAGACCCCCTTACGAAATTCTTAAGAAACCGTCGATTCATGGGAGGCCGCGTCTCTCATGGCATAGTTAAAGGAGTATTGATTTGACTACGATTCTGAATGTTATCACCGACGCCGTGCGGACTGCGTTTGTGCTGGCCGGCTATGACGCAGAGCTCGGCCGCGTGTCGATTTCCAACCGTCCGGACCTCTGTGAGTACCAGTCGAACGGAGCGATGGCCGGTGCGAAGCAGTATCATAAGAAGCCGATGGATATCGCAGGCGAGGTGGTGGAGAAGCTGAAGACCATGCAGCAGGGCGATATCGTGATGTTCTCCGAGGTGTCTGCGGTGATGCCGGGCTTCATCAACCTGAACGTGTCCGAGGAGCTCACCACGAAGTATCTGAACGAGATGAACTTCCATGAGGACCTCGGTCTCGATGCCCATGAGGGAAAGAAGATCATCATCGACTACGGCGGAGCCAATGTGGCGAAGCCGCTCCATGTCGGCCACCTTCGTTCGGCCGTCATCGGTGAGGCGATCAAGCGGATGGCGATTCAGCAGGGCAATGATGTCATCGGTGACGTACATCTCGGTGACTGGGGTCTTCAGATGGGCCTCATCATCACGGAGCTCGAGGACCGCGGACAGCTCGATGCAGATCTCGAGATCTCCCAGCTGGAGGAGATCTATCCGTTCGCCTCTGCAAAGGCGAAGGCGAAGTATGAGGATGGCCCGCATAAGGGTGAGCTGATCAACCCGGAGTATGCCGAGCGTGCACATCAGGCGACGCTGAAGCTGCAGAATGGTGATCCGACCTACCGTGCGGTATGGAATAAAATCATGAAGGTTTCCATCGCGGATCTGAAGAAGAACTATGGAAACCTCGACGTTCACTTCGACCTCTGGAAGGGTGAGAGTGATGCGCAGCAGTACATTCCTGGTCTGATTCAGGAACTGATTGATAAAGGACTTGCGTATGAGTCCCAGGGCGCGCTGGTGGTGGATGTCGCGGAGGAGAGCGATGCGAAGGAGATTCCGCCATGCATGATCCGTAAGTCGGACGGTGCGGCACTGTATGCGACCTCTGACCTCGGCACCATCGTCGAGCGTGAGAAGCTGTATCATCCGGATGAGTACATCTACATCGCGGACAGCCGACAGTCTCTTCACTATACCCAGTTCTTCCGTGTGGCACGGAAGGCAGGCCTCGTACGTTCGGAGGAGGAGCTTCGCTTCATCGGCTTCGGTACGATGAACGGCAAGGACGGAAAGCCGTTTAAGACCCGCGAGGGTGGTGTGCTCCGTCTCGAGAAGCTGATCCAGGAGACGAATGAAAAGGTCCTCGAGCGTGTACGCGCATCCCGTGGTGAGGAGCTCAGCGAGGAGGAGGCAGCCGCCATCGCCGTTCGTGTCGGTCTCGCCGCACTGAAGTACGGTGATCTCTCGAATCAGGCGACGAAGGATTACATCTTCGACATCGATAAATTCACGTCCTTCGAGGGCAACACCGGTCCATACATCCTCTACACCATCGTACGGATCAACTCGATCCTTCGGAAGTTCATGCAGGAGCGTGGCGTAAGCGATGACGTGCATGTAAAGGATTATGTGAAGGCCCATGCGACCGACTTCCAGATCCTGCCGATGAAGGAGAAGTCTGCTCATGATGTACAGATGCTGCTGACCCGTTACCAGGATGAGATCAATGGTGCATGGAAGGACCTCGCGCCGCACCGCATCTGTTCCTATATCTATGCACTGGCGAACAACTTCAACAGTCTCTACCATGATGTGAAGTTCCTGAGCCTGCCGGAGAAGGAAAAGGAGAGCTGCATGGCGCTTCTGATGCTGACCTTCCGTGTACTGAGCACCTGCATCCATATACTGGGATTCGGTGCACCAGAGCGGATGTAATCGAGAATAAAGGAGAAGACAGAATATGAAATATTTCATTGCAAGTGATATCCACGGCTCTGCATACTGGTGCCGCAGGACCCTGGAGAAGTTCGAGAAGAGCGGCGCAGAGCGCCTGATCCTCCTCGGAGACATCCTCTATCACGGACCACGTAACGACCTTCCGCAGGAGTATGCACCGAAGGAGGTCATCGCGATGCTGAATCCGCTGAAGGACAGAATCTGGGCGGTACGTGGCAACTGTGAGGCGGAGGTCGATCAGATGGTGCTGCAGTTCCCGGTGATGGCGGATTATGCGATCCTCGCACTGAACGGTCATACGATTTTTGCGACCCATGGGCATCTTTTCGATGAGACGAAGCTTCCGCCACTGATGGCGGGCGATGCACTGCTGCATGGCCATACCCATCTTCTGAAGGCGGAGAAGCTGACGGCAGAGGATGGACGTACGTTCTTCCATCTGAATCCGGGCAGCACCTCCCTTCCGAAGGGTGGAAACCCGAATACCTATGCCATCCTCGATGAGGATATGTTCACGGTATATGACTTCGATGACCACACGATCGCCTCGATTTCACTGAATGCGTAAACGACATATTGACGAGATGTTTTATCGTACCCTTCGGCATATTCACGGCTGAAGGGTATTTTTTTAAGCCGAAGAAGTAGAATTTTGTCATATTCTGCGAGCTTATTGATAATTAATCTACAATCTGTTAAGATAAAAAAGGTTTTGGTTGTGCATAGTAAACAAAATGCACAACGTAATCGAATGGTTGGTATCATTATGCCAGCACAGGAAGAATGGGTCTTTCTGCCAGGGCATTCATATTATTTTAAAGGAGTAGAATTATGGCTGTGAATCGTTTCGTCTTAAATGGTATTTCTTATCATGGACATGGTGCAATCAAGGAGATCCCGGGTCTCATCAAGGCAAGAGGCTATCATAAGGCTTTCGTTGCATCCGATCCTGACCTCGTAAAGTTCGGCGTAACAGCCAAGGTGACGGATCTTCTGAAGGAGAACGGCATCGACTTCTTCCTGTATGATGACATCAAGCCGAACCCAACCATCGAGAACATCCAGCACGGTGTAGAGGCATACAAGTCCTGCGGCGCAGACTGCATGATCACCATCGGTGGTGGCTCTTCCATGGATACCGGTAAGGGCATCGGTATCGTCATCAACAACCCGGAGTTTGCAGATATCCGTTCGCTCGAGGGTGTCGCACCGACCAAGCATCGTACCGTATTCACCATCGCCGTTCCGACAACCGGTGGCACCGGCGCAGAGTCCACCATCAACTATGTCGTAACCGATGTTGAGAAGAAGAGAAAGTTCGTCTGCGTCGATGCAAACGATATCCCGGATATCGCCGTCGTTGATCCGGATATGATGTCCTCCATGCCGAAGGGCCTCACGGCTTCGACCGGTATGGACGCGCTGACACATGCGATCGAAGGCTACACCACCAAGGGTGCATGGGAGCTCGCAGATGTACTCGACCTCGAGGCCATCAAGCTCATCGCAAAGAACCTTCGTAAGGCTGTAACGAACGATCCGGATGGACGTGAAGGTATGGCACTTGCACAGTATGTAACCGCGATGGCATACTCGAACGTAGGCCTCGGTATCGCACACTCCATGGCACATACCCTCGGCGCGGTTTATGACACACCGCACGGTGTTGCATGTGCGATGATGCTTCCGATCGTGATGGAGTTCAACCAGGAGTACACTGGCGAGAAGTTCAAGGCCATCGCAGAGGCCTTTGGTATCGACACGACCGGTATGGATGCAGCGACCTATCGTAAGGCGGCCATCGATGCCGTGAAGCAGCTCTCTGTAGATGTTGGCATCCCGACGAAGCTGGAGGCACTCAAGGAAGAGGATCTTCCGTTCCTGTGTGAGTCCGCTGCCGCTGATGCATGTGCACCTGGTAACCCGAGAGAGGCAAGCATCGCTGACTTCGAAGCTATGTTCAGAAAGTTAATGTAAATATTCCCCCCGGAGTTTTCTCCGGGGGCTTTTTTGTGCTACCATAGGCATCAGAGTTTATCAGAAAGAAAAGGCCAGATGATGATGAAAAAAGCATGGAAATACAGGATGATCCCGGTAGCCCTGATGCTGCTCCTGTCCGGATGTGGACACTTTACGGAGCTTGTGGAGCATGTCGCGTCGAAGCAGGAGACGACGGCGGAAGAAACGCAGGCGATCCTGGAAACGACCATCCCGGCGGAACAGGTCGTGGAGCCGGCAGATTCAGATGCGATGCGGATCGAGCTTTCCCAGGGGGCAGCAGCCCTCGGCTTCGCGCATCTCATGGAGGAGTCCGAGCTGGGTGCGACACAGGGAGACTACCATTTCGATTTGAAGAGCAGTGAAGCAGAGGTCCTGTCGGACTTCATCACCGGAGCGGCGGATGTCGCGGTCCTTTCACCGGAAAGTGCAGCACGGGCCTACCATGATGCGAAGGACGGTGCGGTCATCGTCAATATCAATGCAGGCAACGAGCTGTACTGCATCACCGGCAACAGCGAACTGAAGAGCTTTCAGGGACTGAAGGGACAGACCGTACTGAGCGTCGGACAGGGCGAGCAGCCGGAGTATGTGCTTCGGTACCTGAAGAGTCAATATGGCACGCAGTTCGATGTACAGTATACGAGCATCGAGGACATCACGGCGCAGCTTACGGCGGATCCGTCGAAGGCCGCCATCGTCGCAGAGCCGGATGCCTCGAGCCTTCTGGCCGGCGTGCCGGGTACCGTGCGTGCGTTTTCACTGAAGGACAGCTGGGAGAATGTCACCGCGACTGGCAGCCTGATCTCCAGTGTGACCCTCGTACACCGGAATGACTATGAGAATAAGCGCTCATCTGTAGATCATCTTCTTCGAGAGACCGCGATGTCGATCGTAAAGGCGGAGCGGGCTGCAAATCAGACGGCGAAGCTCGCCGGAAAGTTCGGTATCACACAGGCTGCGGTCGTTCCGCTGGCCCTCCCGTATGCGAATCTCAAGTGCATCACCGGTGACCAGATGAAGAGTCAGATCGGTGCCTACCTCATCGCCATCGCGGAGGCTGATTCGGCAGCCATCGGCCGCAGTATCCCAGGTGAAGACTTCTACTATGGATATGTTGTGACGGAGCCGGAGGAAAGCAGTTCCGTGAGTCGATACGATGATGCGGCATCCTATGGAAATGATTCAGAAGACGAAGATGAGGACGAGTACGAGAATACCGAATCGAAGAAGCGTGAGGACACAGATACAGAGCAGGATCAGAAGCAGGATGACATAAAGCGCGAAAATCATACAAAACGCGAAAACGAAACAGAAGAGGAGAGCGAGAAGAAAAAGAACGACGAAACGAAGGCGGAAAGCGAGAAGAAGGAAACGGAAAAGAAGCACGAAACCGAAAAGCACGTGGAGATCGAAGAGCCGCAGAAGCCGGCAGAAACCGCCGCTTCTCCTGCACCTAAGCCAGCCGCACCGGCCGGCCCGGATCCGTCCGCCGCACCCGCCGGCCCGGGCAGCCAGGCCCCGTCAGATGAGCTCCTCCCGGGAGGACCACTAGGCTGATGGATGCAACCTGGTCGCTGTGAAGCAAGGAGCCCCGGAGGGCAGTCACCGGAAACCATACGTAGAGGTCGTGAAGAATCAAAATCCCATCCCTTAGAAGTACTTGGAGTAATTTTTCCTTAGCACCCTCTGCAACGCTGAGTTTTCATGAAGAAAACTCAGTGATTGCAGAGGGCCTAGTACTTCTTAGGGATGGGATTTTAGAGTCTTCCGAACTCTGAGTACTGTGTTTCAGGTGACTGCCCTCCGGGGCTCCTTGCGTGGCATGCGACAGAGAAATTCCTATTGACAGCATATACCCCTAAGGGGTATATTGGTGTCGGCTAAATATACGGGGTGGGGGTATATCCCTACCGTGACTTGTACACAGAAAGAGGCATCTATGAAACAGTATATCGTGACCGGTATGAGCTGTGCAGCCTGCCAGGCGCGTGTCGAGAAGGCCGCGCGGGCAGTGCCGGGGGTGCGGGAGGCGACGGTCTCTCTGCTGACCAATACCCTCGCCGTCGAGGGCGATGCGGCACCGGAGGACATCATAAAGGCCGTGGTGAACGCGGGCTATGGCGCCAGCGAGAAGGGCGGGCATCCAGATGGAGGCATCCGCCCGAGAAGTAAACAGGATGTGGGGATGCAGGGGGCAGCCTGCTCCGCTGCGGGCTGCGGTCTCGATCCGATGGCGGCAGAGGAAGAGGCCCTGCGGGATCATGAGACGCCGAAGCTGAAGAAGCGTCTCCTTCAGTCCGTTCTGCTGCTCGCCGTGCTGATGTACTTCAGCATGGGCCATAATATGGCGGGCTGGCCGCTTCCGACTGTTTTTGAAAATCCGGTAAATGGTGCCATCGTACAGATGCTGCTCGCGCTCACCGTCATGTATATCAACCGGAAATTCTTCGTCGGTGGCTTCCGCTCGCTCCTTTACCGGGCGCCGAACATGGATGCCCTCGTCGCACTGGGCTCGAGTGCTGCTTTTCTGTATTCGCTGGTGGAGCTCTTTCTGATGAGCCTTGCGTTGGCGGGCGGACAGATGGAGACCGTGCATCACCTGCACCACAATCTGTATTTCGAAACCGCGGCGATGATTCCGGCGCTGATCACGGTCGGAAAAATGCTGGAAGCGATGTCGAAGGGACGGACGACGGATGCGCTTCGAAGTCTCATGAAGCTGGCACCGAAAACCGCGGTGCTGCTGCGGGATGGGAAGGAAGTGACGGTGCCGATCGCAGAGGTGCAGTCCGGGGATATCTTCGTGGTACGTCCGGGCGAGAGCATCCCGGTCGATGGCGTCATCCTCGAGGGCAGCAGTGCGGTCAATGAAGCCGCCCTCACCGGTGAGAGCATCCCGGTGGATAAGACCGTCGGTGATCCTGTATCCGCGGCGACCATCAACACGGATGGCTTCCTGAAGCTGCGGGCGACGCGTGTCGGAGAGGACACGACGCTCAGCCAGATCATCCGGATGGTGTCGGACGCAGCTGCGACGAAGGCACCGATCTCCCGGATCGCGGATCAGGTGGCCGGTATCTTCGTGCCGGCCGTGATCCTCGTTTCGCTGCTGACCTTCATCGCCTGGATGCTGGCCGGGAAGGGTGTGGAATTTGCGATTCCGCGAGCCGTCGCCGTGCTGGTGGTGTCCTGCCCGTGCGCGCTCGGCCTGGCGACACCGGTGGCCATCATGGTCGGCAGTGGACAGGGTGCACGAAACGGCATCCTGTTCAAGACGGCAGCGGCGCAGGAGCAGGCCGGTCGCATCGAGATCGTCGCGCTGGATAAAACCGGTACCATTACGTCGGGGCAGCCGGTGGTGACGGATGTTCTTCCGGCCGCCGGGGTATCGGCGGAAACGCTCCTGCAGCTGGCCCTCGACCTCGAGCAGTACTCCGAGCATCCACTGGCAGGTGCCATCGTGCGCTACGCGGAGACGCAGGCCATGACCCCACGCGTGGTGACGGAGTTCTCCGCATTGCCCGGCAACGGACTGCACGCGATGCAGGATGCGGCGGAGCTTTGCGGAGGTTCCTATACGTATATGAAGAAGCGCTTCAGTGTCACGGACGGGATGGAGCAGCAGTATGAGGCCCTCGCGGAGCAGGGAAAGACCCCGCTTTTCTTCGTGCGTGACGGGCATCCGGTGGGGATCATCGCGGTCGCGGACGCCATCAAGGAGGATTCCGCGCAGGCCATCGCAGAACTTCAGCATATGGGCATTGACGTCTATATGATCACGGGCGATAATGAAAAAACGGCGCGGGCCATCGCGCAGCAGGCTGGTGTCACACATGTCATCGCTGGTGTCCTGCCGGATGGAAAGGAAGCGGTGATCCGTCGACTGAAGACCGAGGGGCGTGTCGCGATGGTCGGAGACGGCATCAACGATGCGCCGGCCCTCACCCGCGCGGATCTCGGCATCGCGATCGGTGCCGGTGCAGATGTCGCGATCGATGCGGCGGATGTGGTACTGATGAAGAACCGGCTCACGGATGTGTCGGCGGCGATCCGTCTCGGGCGGGCGACCCTTCGGAACATCCATGAAAACCTGTTCTGGGCCTTCTTCTATAACGTGATCTGTATCCCGCTGGCGGCCGGCTTCTACACGGCTGTGCTGGGACTCGGATTCGAGATGAGCCCGATGGTCGGCGCGGCGGCGATGAGCCTGTCGAGCTTCACCGTATGTATGAATGCGTTGCGTCTCAACCTCTGTAAGGTACATGACGCTTCACAGGATAGAAAAATCAGAAAGAGAACGAAAAAGGAGAGTAAAAAGATGACAGAGACTGTAAATATCAAGGGTATGATGTGTGGACACTGTGAGGCCAGCGTAAAGAAGGCTCTCGAGAAGCTGGATGGTGTCGAGGAGGCCGTGGTTTCCCACACCAGTGGTACCGCAGAGCTGAAGCTGAGTGCGCCGGTTGACGATGCGGCGATTCAGAAGGCGATCGAGGCCCTCGATTTCGAGTTCGTATCGATCGTAAAGTAAACGCTGTGCCGCATGGGGCGGAGGACAATGCAGACGAGCGGGAGGGTAGTTGCCGCCCCGGGCGATGACGTTGGCCTCTGCTCTGTGTATGGCTGTCGAAAGCTTGTGGAAAGAGGAGGTGGAAACATGGCATGCTGCTGTGGACAGGATGAAAGCGGAAGACAGAAGCATAAGCCGCGGACGCCGGAGCAGGTGAAGTCGCTGGTGACGCGCCTGAACCGCATCGACGGGCAGATCCTCGGCATCAAAAAAATGATCGAGGAAAATCGGTACTGTCCGGATGTTCTGATGCAGGTCAGCGCCGTGCAGTCCTCGCTGAATTCCTTTAATAAGGAGCTGCTCGCGACGCATATCAAAACCTGCGTCGTCGATGACATCCGGGAGGGGAAGGAGGAAGCGGTGGACGAGCTCTGCGAGCTGCTGAAGAAAACGATGAAGTAGGCCCACGAGAGCGTCCGCTGGTGCCTGGGCCACCGGTACATTTGATGGCGTCGGCTCTGTGCATGTGACATAAGGATAGCGTGATTAGCAGTCTTTTGAAAAGACTGCTAATTTTTTGCTTCGTTCACATAGTTAACACATTTCTGCTTTATATTTAGGAGCATCAGATGGAGGAAAGGTATCCTCTGTCACATGAAAGGATGAATCTTATGGGAAATATAGTACAGATCTTCCAGCGGCATCGGCTGAAAAGGCAGATGACGCTCGCAAATGGAAACAACGGCCAAAACCATCCAGAGGACGATCATGGTTTCGGTAATTTCAATGATTTCTTTAACCAGTTCACGAACGGTCAGAACGGCGCGAATGGTGGAAATCATGGGAACAACGGAAATAACAGCTATCAACCGAAGAATAAAAAGCCGCTGATTTTCTATTATTTCATCGCGCTTCTCATCATCCTGCTGCTGAATACCTTCGTATTTCCGTCGCTCCTGACACGGTCGATCCGGCAGACGAGCTATACGGAGTTCATGAACGCCGTGAACAACCAGGCCATCACGAAGGTGAATCTGAGTGATGATACCATCACATATGTCGCGACGGTAAACGGGGAGGATCTCACCTGCCAGACCGGCCGACTGAAGAACGAGTACACCGAGGCACAGGTACTGCAGGAGCTCTACCGGCAGGGTGTCAACTTCGATGAGACGATCCCAGTGGAGACCAGCCCGCTGCTGAATTTCCTGCTGACCTGGATCTTCCCGATTCTTCTGTTCTGGGCGCTCGGCAACTGGCTCAGCAAGCGCATGGCGAGCTCGCTCGGTGCGGGCGGCGGCTTCGGCGGTATGGGTGGCTTCGGCAAGTCGAACGCCCGTGAGTACGAGGCGAAGGACGGAAACAAGGTGACCTTTAAGGACGTCGCCGGCGAGGATGAAGCGAAGGAGCTTCTGTCCGAGATGGTCGACTACCTGAAGGAGCCGGATAAGTATACGAAGATCGGTGCGCATATCCCGAAGGGCGCGCTGCTCGTCGGCCCTCCTGGAACCGGTAAGACCCTGCTTGCGAAGGCCGTAGCCGGTGAGGCGAACGTACCGTTCTTCTCCATCGCCGGCTCCGAGTTCGTCGAGATGTTCGTCGGTATGGGTGCGGCGAAGGTACGTGACCTGTTCGAGCAGGCGAAGAAAAAGTCGCCATGTATCATCTTCATCGATGAGATCGATGCCATCGGTAAGAAGCGTGGCAACGGTGCGATGGGGGGCAATGATGAGCGTGAGCAGACCCTGAACCAGCTCCTGACGGAGATGGACGGTTTCGACAGCTCGAAGGCCATCATCATCCTGGCAGCGACGAACCAGCCGGATTCCCTGGATCCTGCACTGCTTCGTCCGGGCCGTTTCGACCGTCGTGTACCGGTCGAGCTTCCGGATTTCCAGGGACGTGTGGACATCCTGAAGGTGCACTCCAGAGGCATCAAGATGGCGGAAAATGTCGATCTCAGTGCCATCGCGAAGGCAGCCGCCGGCGCGAGTGGTGCCGAGCTTGCGAACATCATCAACGAGGCAGCACTTCGTGCGGTACGTGCCGGTCGTGAGCGCGTGATCCAGTCGGATCTCGAGGAGTCGATCGAGGTCGTCATCGCCGGTTATCAGAAGAAGAACAACGTGATGACGGATAAGGAGAAGCTGATCGTTTCCTACCATGAGGTCGGTCATGCACTGGTTGCTGCACTTCAGAAGAACTCGGCACCGGTACAGAAGATCACGATCATCCCGAGAACCTCCGGTGCACTGGGCTACACCATGCAGGTCGAGGATGAAGGAAACCACTACCTCTACTCGAAGGAGGAGCTGGAGAATAAGATCGCGACGCTCACCGGTGGACGCTGTGCCGAGGAACTGATCTTCCATACCTGCACGACGGGTGCAAGCAACGACATCGAGCAGGCAACGAAGTATGCCCGTGCGATGATTACCCGTTATGGTATGGCGGATGATATCGGTATGGTGGCGATGGAGCAGGTCCAGAACCAGTACCTCGGTGGCGATGCATCCCTCACCTGCTCGCCGGAAACGCAGACGAAGATCGACCAGATGACCGTGGACCTCGTAAAGAAGCAGCATGATAAGGCCTATCAGCTGCTGAGTGACAACATCACGAAGCTCCACGAGATCACGAAGTACCTCTATGAGAAGGAGACCATCACCGGCGCAGAGTTCATGGAGATCCTGAACCGGAAGGAGATCGATCCGTCGGTAGTGGCACCGGGCACACAGGCCTGAGCATCCTGCCTGAAAGGATGCGGATGGAGGATGTGTACATCGGATAGAAAATCCGGATAAATCGATCGTATCCCATATGACCATATATGTAGAATGTGAAGACTCGTTACAGTTTGAGAAAACTGTAACGAGCCTTTTTTTATTCTGAACAATCTGCCGGAACGGTGACAAAACCGGTTTAGTTTACGTATAATAAAACCAACTATAGATACCATTCAGGCAGGGACCGCCAGGGCCTTCGCGGAAGGGGTATCTGCGATTTCTTTTACAAGGGAAGTAATATGCGTGATCTTGATTATTTGAAGCTGCTCGCGAAGCAGTTTCCGACTGCAACGGCTGCAGGTGCGGAGATTATCAACCTGCGTGCGATCTGTGCACTCCCGAAGGGCACAGAGTATTTCTTTTCAGACCTGCATGGTGAAAGCGACGCCTTCATCTACCTGATGCGGTCGGCCTCCGGAATCGTTCGTGATAAGATCGATGAAACTTTCGGAAATCTGCTGCCGGAGGAGGAACAGCTGGAGCTTGCAAACCTGATCTACTATCCGAGAGACATTCTTTCGAATCCGGCACACAAGGCGAAGGATACACCGGAGTGGCAGCGCATCACGATCAATCGTCTCGTGAATATCTGCCGCTGCGTCAGCTCCAAGTACACCCACTCGAAGGTGCGTAAGAAGATGCCACAGCAGTATGCCTACGCGATCGATGAGCTCCTGCACCTCGACAGTCATGATGAGGATAAGCGGGGCTATCTCCGCGGCATCATGGATGCCATCATCGACATCGACATGGGCGATGATTTCATCGTGGCCCTGTCGGAGCTGATCCAGAACCTCGTCGTCGATAATCTCCATATCATCGGCGATGTCTTCGACCGAGGCCCGCATGCGGACCAGATCATGGAGGAGCTGATGAGCTTCCATGATGTGGATATCGAGTGGGGAAATCATGATGCCGAGTGGATGGGGGCCGCCTGTGGTAATCCGGCCTGCATCGCAAGCGTTCTCCGCATCGCCACCTCCTATAACTCCTTCGATGTGCTCGAGGACGGCTATGGCATCAATCTGCGCCCGCTTTCGATGTATGCGGAGGAGGTGTATGGTGATGATCCATGTGACTGCTTTCAGCCGCATCTCCTGGATACCAATGTCTCTGACTCGGTAGATCCTCGCCTCGCCGCGAAGATGTGCAAGGCCATCAGTATCATCCTGTTTAAGGAGGAGGGGGCACTGATCCGCCGCCATCCGGAGTATAAGCTCGACCACCGTATGCTCCTCGATAAGATCGATTATGAAAAGGGCACGGTGACCATCGATGGAGAGAGCTATCCGCTCCGGGATACGAATTTCCCGACCATCGACCCGAAGGATCCGTATAAGATGACAGAGAAGGAAAAGGAGCTGATGAACACCCTGGTGTACAGCTTCACCCACTCGCAGCTGCTGCAGAAGCACATCCGTTTCTTCTTTACGAATGGCGCGATGTATAAGGTGGTCAATAACAACATCCTTTACCATGGCTGTATCCCGATGAATGTGGACGGCTCCTTCCTGCAGCTCGAGACGGCGAAGGGCAGTGTCGGCGGAAAGGCCCTCATGGATTACTTCTATGAGCGGGCGATCGATGCCTATTTCCTGAATGGAGAAAATGACCCGAAGGGTAAGATCTATGCAACGGATCTTTTCTGGTACATGTGGTGTGGACCATGCTCACCACTCTTCGGAAAGGATAAGATGACGACCTTCGAGCACTGCTTCATCGAGGATCCGGATACACATGTGGAGAAGTTTAACATCTACTATGAATTCTCGAAGGAGGAGCGCTATGTCGACCGGATCTTCGCGGAATTCGGTGTGGATCCGGAGAGGGGCCATGTGGTAAATGGCCATGTGCCGGTGAAAACGAAGCGTGGCGAGTCTCCGATCAAGGCAAACGGCAAGCTCTTCGTCATCGATGGCGGTATCTCGAAGGCCTACCATTCCCGCACCGGCATCGCCGGCTATACGCTCATCTTCAACTCCCGCCATCTGGCACTGGCAGAGCATAAGGGCTTCCGAAAGGGATCCGAGAATACGCCGGAGATTCAGATCGTGGAGCAGATGAAGCACCGCATCCATGTCGGTGAAACCGATAATGGACAGGAGCTGCAGCGTCAGATCGCCGACCTCGAGGAGCTGCTCACAGCGTATCGCAACGGTGATATCCGTGAAAAGGGCGAAATTGTGCAAAAGAGACGTTGATTCAAAAAAAGAATGGTGCTATAAAAAACGGGATCAAATCGAGATCCCGTTTTTTGATGATTTCATCAAGAACGCTGACAGAAAAGAAGAGGAAACAAGTGGATACAAAAAAGACAATCAGGGATATGACATCAGGGAGTCCGATGCGTTTAATTCTCGGCTTTGCCGTGCCGATGCTTCTAGGCATTCTTTTCCAGCAGCTTTATAGCATGGTGGATACCGTAATGGTCGGACGCTTTCTCGGCGCGGATGCACTTGCGGCAGTGGGATCTACCGGTGCCATCAATTTTATGGTGAACGGTTTCGTCATCGGTGCGACAGCAGGATTCGCGATTCCGGTCGCTCAGCGATTCGGTGCGCGTGATTTTGATGGGATGCGGCAGTATGTCGGAAATATCGTATGGCTGACGATATTGTTTTCCGCGGTGATGACGGCGTGCATGAGCGTGCTCGCACATCAGGTGCTGGTATGGATGCATACACCGGATGAAATTCTGGAACAGGCGTATAGTTACATCGTTATTATATTTATGGGGCTTTCGGCGACCTACCTCTATAATATTACGGCTTCCATCGTGCGATCTCTGGGAGATTCGAAATCGCCGGTATATTTCCTGATGATTTCGTCTGTACTGAATATTATTCTTGATTACGTAACGATTCGAATTTTAGGAATGGGCGTGCGCGGCCCGGCGCTGGCGACGATTATCAGTCAGCTGGTCTCCGGCGTTCTCTGCTTCTTTTATATGGTAAGACGATTCGACATTCTGACATTGAAACAGGATGACTTGCGTATGCGGGCAGAATGTGTTCAGCGCTTACTGTGGATGGCGATTCCGATGGGACTTCAGTATTCAATCACAAGTATCGGAAACATCATCCTGCAGACGGCAGTCAATACACTGGGTGTTATTTCGGTTGCAGCAGTCACGGCAGGTGATCGTATCATCGTTTTATTTGCATGCGTCTTTGATTCTCTGGGCGGTACAATGGCAACCTATCAGGGGCAGAATCGAGGTGCGCTTAAATACGACCGTCTGAAAGCAGGCGCAGCATCGGCGATGAAGATTGGCGCCGTGTATTCTGTGATTGCGGTGGCTGTTCTTGCGACGATTGGCTGGAAATTACCACTTCTGTTTGTAACCAATGGAAATGCAGAGGTTGTGGCCGGTGCACATCAATATCTGATGACGCAGGTGCTGTTTTTTATTCCGCTTTGTGCGGTAAATGTATTTCGCTTTTCTATTCAAGGCATGGGATTTTCCGGTATTGCGATTATCGCGGGCATATGTGAGATGTTCGGCAGAGGGCTGGCTGGATTTCTGGGCGTTCGTTATTTCGGATATACAGCAGCCTGTCTGGCGGCACCGCTTGCATGGCTGTTTGCCGATGCCTTTTTGATTCCCTGCTTCTACCGCTGCGTGCGTAAACTGGGAAAAGAAGAAACAAATTCGATGTCATGACGTAAAAATTTCTAATTACATTTTTGCTGTCTAAAAAGATGAAAATAATTTTCATAAAATACAAATTTTCGACAAGTTATCAGAGTGGATGTGTGAATTTAAACGATGTGATATTCGTTTGAAACACGGAAATCGGACATGCTGGTGTGGCTTTCGCTGGAAAAACGCGGAAGCCACTTTTTTTGTATAATCAAGTCTATTAAAAGATCATACAAATATATAACATAAACTTCATGATAGCCAACAAAAAACACTAAAGACTGTGAAAAAAACGATAAAAATAAGTAATAATGCATAAAAACTGTTTTACAAAAGTCGGACAAGGTGTTATCATAATGACATACAAATTAGAACGGCTTGGAGAGGAAAAGATATGCAGGATGTAATAATGAACCCTCAGGATTCTGTTCTCCATATGTCTGTTGCGCAGCAGTTGAAAGCAGTGATTATCAAGCGCAAGATGCAACCGGGTGATAAGCTTCCGACGGAAAAAGAACTTATGAAAGAATTTGGTATTTCACGTTCGACTTTACGTGAAGCTATGAAAATTCTGAAGGCGGAAAATGTTATTGTTTCCCGTCAGGGTTCCGGAACGTTTATCAGCCAGGAAACAGGCATCGGAGAAGACCCGTTGGGGCTTCATTTTACGAATCAGGACAAACTTCTTTACAATCTTCTGGAAACAAGGATGATGATTGAACCACAGATCGCAGAGCTTGCAACGCACAGGGCGACAGAATCGGATATTCAAAAACTGAAGACGATTGTGGATGCCATGTATGCGTCGGATTCCAATGACTCTTATACGGAGGAAATGGATATACGTTTTCATACTGCGATTGCAGAGTGTACCCATAATGATGTGCTGACAAGAGTGGTTCCGATCATCAACGAATCTATCCGGCGGGGACATGTGGAAACCCATGATGACACGGCCAGCTTCTATAGAGCGAAACGAAGCCATCTCGGCATCTACAGAGCCATCGCAGAACGGGATTATATGGAAGCGAAGTTTCTGGTGGAACGCCATATCTGGGAAACTCTGAACGACATTAAATCCAAGGAGGACAAATCATGAAAAAAAGACTTCTGGCAAAGAAAGTGACCGCAATTGCTGCGACGACAGCCATGGCTGTAAGCATGCTTGCGGGCTGCGGATCATCGAAGACAGAGACGACGGCAGCCGCAACACAGGCGGCGGCAGAGACGAAGGCGGCAGAGACCGAGGCGGCGAAGGAAGAAAGCGCAGAGCCGGTGACCATCAAGTTTCAGTACTGGGCAGATAATACAGACTATTCTGCATTGATGCAGGACATCATCAAAAAGTTTAACGATGAAAACGGTAAGGGCATTACGGTTGTCGGTGAAGAGCAGCCATGGGATGGCGGCGCGTATGCGGAAAACCTGTTCAATGCAAAGATGGGTGGATCCGATGTCGATGTTTCTACCTGGAAGCTGACTTCCACACCGCTTTTTGCAAACAATGATCTCCTTCTGGATCTCACACCGTATGTCGATGCGATGGATACCAAGGCGGATATCGATGACAATATCTACAGCGTTATGAGAGAAGCTGGCGGTGACGACACAAAGATGTTCGTTATGCCATGGAACATCCAGGTGCTGTATGTTTACTATAGACCATCTATTTTTGAGAAGGCCGGAATTACTGATGTTCCGAAGACTTATGAAGAGTTCCTTGAGGATGTGAAGAAGTGCACACTGGATACGGATGGTGATGGCAAGACCGATGTATATGGCTTCGGTATGAGAGGCGCCAAGGGTGGTCAGGAGCCATGGGGTTCCTTCATTTATGGCGAGGGTGGTTCCTTCGAAGATCTTACTTCTGCAGAATCTGTAAAGGGTATGCAGGATTTCATCGATCTTTATCAGAATGGATATGTTCCGTCTACAGCAACATCGGATGGATTTAATGAGATTATCGCAAACTTCCAGTCCGGCCTTACGGCGATGACCATTCATCACACCGGTTCTTCTGCGAAGATGGAAGAGATTTTCGGTGATGATGTATCTGCATTTGCTTTCCCGGCAGGTAAGGGCCAGTGGACATCCATGGGCGATACCGAGACCGTTATCTTCAGTTCCTGCAAGAATCCGGATGCTGCCTTTGAGTGGTGTAAGTATCTCGCAACCGGTGAAGGTCAGAAGATGTGGTGCGAGGGTACAGGTAATGTTCCTGTTTCTAAGACCGTAGCACAGGGTGACTACTTCCAGAGCAACCGTTTCATGAAGGCATCGATTGAAGGAGAGGGTTATGCTGGTATCCTTCCGATTCGTGATACGACAACGGAGTGGATCAGTAATCTCTGGCCGAATACCGTTTCACAGGCTCTGACAGGTGCCATTTCTGCAGAGGATGCCATGAAGACGCTCCAGAGTGGCCTTTGGGAGAATTAATGTTCTGCATGTTCTTTTGACCTCGTTTGTTACTTATATATGTAGACTTGTAAATTACGGATTTGTGAGAATGCATTTGCATTCTCACAAATCATGTAAAGATAAATAGGAGAAGATGGACATGAGTAAAAAACGTTCAATATGGCCATATTTGCTGGTCGCACCGGCAACACTGATCATCCTTTGCATTGTGTTTGTGCCGGTTATAAACGCCATTATGATGAGCTTTCAGAGCTATGATCTCAGAAGACCGAAGCAGATTGCGTTTATCGGGCTGGCAAACTACATTCAGGCATTCGGTGATCCACAGTTCCTGAATGCGGTCATCCGTACGATTATCTGGGTCGTATTCGGTGTTGGATTGCAGTTTCTGTTTGGATTCATGTTGGCACTTATATTGAACTCGCACTTCAGCGGACGTGGAGTTGTCAGAGCAATCAGTATGGTTCCTTGGGTGACTCCAGGTGTGTTGATCGGCCTCATGTGGCGGTGGATTTATGATGGAAACTCCGGCGTGCTGAATGATATTCTTATGAAGCTGCATTTGACCGACGGAAAAATTGCTTTCCTGAGTCAGACAACGACGGCATTTCCGTCTGTTATCGTGACCATCATCTGGCAGGGAATTCCGTTCTTCGCACTGATGCTTCTCGCGGCGCTGCAGGGCGTTTCGACGGATATGTATGAGGCTGCGGAAATCGATGGCGCAACGAAGTCGCAGAAGCTCTTCTATATTACGATTCCGTCGATTAAAAATACGATTTTCATTACCGGTCTTCTTCGTATCATCTGGGTGGCGAATTCCGTTGATGTCATCTTTAATATGACGGAGGGTGGTCCGGCGTACAGCACGCAGACATTGTCTGTATATATCTATAATAAGGCCAATGCTTTGAACCTGGGCTATGCATCCGCCATGGCGATCAGTCTCGCCATCATGCTTCTGGTGGTCGTCATCCCGTATCTGAAATCAAGCTTTAAGGAGGAGAAGTGATGAAATGTGAATCGATGAGTATCCGCATCCTCCGGACCGTGCTTCTGGCGCTTATGCTCTTGTTCCTGCTCTTTCCGTTTTACTGGACGTTCCTTACATCGATCAAACCGGAAAATGAGCTATATGGAAAGGTTGTGACGTACTGGACAGTACATCCGACCTTTGAAGCATATAAAAAGCTGTTTACCAGTACGGTAGATTTCCTGTCTGCGATGAAAAACAGTCTTCTGGTTGCGGCATGTACTACATTGCTGACACTGGTTGTGGCGACGATGGCAGCGTATGCGTTTTCGAGATACGATTTTGTGGGACGAAAGGTGCTGATGAGTATCTTCCTGTGCAACAACATGTTCCCGACCGTACTGCTTCTGATTCCACTGTACTCTATCATGCGAAAGCTTCAGCTTCTGTTTACACCGGTATCGCTGATCCTTTCCTATACCACCTTTACGATTCCATTCTCTGTATGGCTTCTGATCGGATTTATCAACGATCTGCCGGCTTCGCTGGAGGAAGCAGCGATGGTGGATGGATGTAACCGTGGGCAGGCATTTATGAAAATTATCTTCCCGTTACTTCGACCGAGTATCATTGCGACCGGCGTATATATCTTCATGCAGTCCTGGAATGAGTATACTTTTGCGATGATGTTTACGAATACATCAAGCAGAACGATTCCGGTGGCACTGAAGTCGCTGATCGGTCAGCTGGGTGTTCAGTGGGATCTGCTGACGGCGGGAGGTATCCTTACGATCATTCCGGTATGTATCATGTTCTTCTTCGCACAGAAGAGGCTGGTAGAAGGATTGACTGCGGGTGCTGTAAAGGGATAATATCCTACAATTTGTAAAATTATAATAATGAATCTGGGAAAACACATTGATTGTCATACATTTCATAAGTACAATATAATCATGTCGTAGAAGGACGGCTGATAAAAAGGAGGAATTTTTATGGATTACGAGAAGAAGGCGAAAGAAATCCGCGCAGAAATTTTAAAAATGCTGTATGCGTGTCAGTCAGGACATCCGGGCGGATCTCTTTCATGTGTTGAGATGCTGATGGCTCTCTATTATGACACGATGAAGAATCTGGATCCGAAGAATCCGAAGAATGAAGACCGAGATCGTTTTGTATTAAGTAAGGGTCATGCCTGCCCGACACTCTATGCGATTCTTGCAGACCTTGGCTACTTCCCGAAGGAGGATCTCGCAAATCTTCGTAAGCTTCACTGCCATCTTCAGGGTCATCCGGACTGCAAGAAGACACCGGGCGTGGACGTGAATACCGGCTCTCTCGGTCAGGGTGCATCGATTTCAATCGGCCTTGCACTGGGTGCGAAGCTGAAGAAGGCAAGCTGGCAGACCTATACGGTTCTCGGTGATGGTGAGTGCCAGGAGGGTCTTGTATGGGAAGCTGCGATGTCTGCCGCACACTACAAGCTTGATAATCTGACCTGGATGCTCGACTTCAACCATCTTCAGATCGATGGTTCAAACGATCAGGTTATGAGCCTCGGCGATGTGAATGCGAAGTTCCGTGCATTTGGCTGGGAAGTATATGATGTAGATGGTCATGATATCAAGGCGATCGATGAGGCACTTGCTGCTCCGCATAACGGAAAGCCGAAGTTTATCTGCTGCCATACCATCAAGGGCAAGGGTGTTGATTTCATGGAGGATCAGTTCCAGTGGCACGGAAGTCCGATGAATCAGGAACAGTTTGAGAAGGCACTTGCACAGCAGGAGGTTTGAGAATTATGGGAAAGTCATTAAGAGTCGCATTTGGCGAGACACTGGCACAGTTAGGTGCTGAAAATGATAAGATCGTCGCACTGGATGCCGATCTTGCAAATGCAACACAGTCAAAGTTCTTCAGAGATGCATTCCCTGAGAGATTCTTCGATATGGGTATCGCAGAGGCGAACATGGTAGATACAGCAGCCGGACTTGCACATGATGGATTTATTCCGTTCGTATCCACCTTCGCTTTATTCGGTACCGGTCGTGCGTATGAGCAGATTCGTAACTCGGTTGCATACGAGAACCTGAATGTGAAGTTCGCTTTATCTCACTCTGGACTCTCTGTAGGTGAGGATGGTGGTTCACACCAGTCTGTAGAGGATATCGCACTTATGAGAGTAATGCCGAACATGAACGTTATCGTGCCGGCAGATCCGAAGGAGACAGAAAAGGCGATTCGAGCAGCGGTTGAGATCGATGGACCGGTATATGTGCGTGTCGGAAGACCGGTGGTAGAGGATGTTCCAGAGCTGGATGACAAGCCATTCGAGTTCGGTAAGGCAACGATCGTGAAGGATGGTAGCGATGCTGCGATCATCGCCTGCGGTCTTATGCTGACGAGAGCACTGGAAGCTGCGAAGCAGCTCGAGGCAGAGGGCATCAGCACTGCCGTTATCAATATGCATACCATCAAGCCGATCGATGCTGATACAATTCTGAAGTATAACGATAAGGTCAAGGCGATGGTGACGATGGAAGAGCATTCTATCATCGGTGGACTCGGTTCTGCAGTGGCAGAGGTTCTGGCTGGCCATGCAGGCGCAAAGTTCAGTCGCATCGGAATCAATGATGTATTTGGTCAGTCCGGTACACCGGATAGCCTCTTCGATGAGTATGGTTTAACTGCAGAGCATGCAGTTACAGATATTAAGAATCTGCTTTCTAAGTAAGACCACAATAAATTCCTGTACCTGTGCTGTCTGTCATAGGACAGCGCGGGATTTCCTGAAGCCGTGAGCGACTTCATATCAGATGACTTCTATAAAAGGAGAATAAGAACGATGGATATTCAGAATTTTGAATTCACAGGCGAAGGTATGCACCGCGTATACGAGAATGAAAAGTGGTGTGTAGGTATTAAGAACTGGAAGCCGGCCAATGATGTGACGGGCATCAGCAATCTCGAACGTCATAATACGACGGATGAGATGTTTGTGCTGGTGGAGGGTCACTGTACACTGATTCAGGCCGATGAGCAGGCTGACGGAAGTCTGAAGTTTAAGCCAGTCTATATGGAGAAGGGTAAGCTTTATGTTATTCCTCGCTCTGAATGGCATAATACCATTACGGAGAAGGATACCAAGATGTTCCTGATTGAAGATTCGAACTGTTCCGGTGACAACAGTGATGTGCGCGATCTTACACCGGAGGAGATTAAGGAAGTACAGTCGCTTGCGAAATAACAGGCGATATATGCGTTTAGCGCTCTGAAATGGGCAGATTTCATTCGAATGAAATCTGCTCATTTTTTGTAAGACAGCATTTGTGCAAATAAAACAAAATAATATTTAAAAAATCTACACAAATAGTGTTGAATTACTATAAATTGTATGTTAATTTATAACCAGCAAAGATAATTGTCATACACTTTTGGCGAAAGTAATGGCAGAATTCATGGAGGAATGTAACTATGAAAAAAAGAGCACTTTCACTGGTTCTCGCAACTGCGATGGTAGCATCATTAGCAGCTTGCGGAAACTCTGCTAAGCCGGCAGAGACCACGGCAGCCGCGAAGGCGGAGGAGACCACGGCAGCAGCAGAGAAGGCAGAGGGAGAGACAGAAGCTGCAGCATCTGATCTGGATGCACTGGATCCTGTAACCCTTACCATTTATTCACCTGGAAATGAGAACTCTGTTCCGACCAAGACCATCATCGAGTATGCGGACCTCGTAAAGGAAGCTTCGGATGGAAAGATCACCCTGGAGGTTCATCACTCCAACGAGTTAGGTAATGACTCAGAGGCACTTGCTTCTACACGTCTTGGCACCATCGACATCATCTTTGCAGGAACATCCGGTTATACCGAGTTCTACGATAAGGCAAAGCTTCTCGACCTTCCGTTCCTTTTCAAAGATGCAGATCAGGCTTATGAAGCAACCAACGGTGAAGTTGGTGAGCAGATTTTCGCAAATCTTGAGGATGCAGGCCTGGTATTCCTGTCCGAGGGTGATAATGGTATGCGCCAGATCTCTACCACAGAAGCTGGTGGCCCGGTTCATGAGGCTGCGGATGTTGAAGGTCTGAAGATCCGTGTACCGACCAGCCAGATCTACCTCGATGTATGGCAGACACTGGGTGCAAACCCTGTAGCACTCGCTCTTCCGGAGCTTGCAATCGCACTTTCAAACGGTACTGCTGAAGGTCAGGACAATGCAACCTACCATCTGGTAGCAAATGCAACCTATGACTCCATCAAGTACTTCAGCTTTATCAACTACATGTGGATGGGCTGCACGATGTCTGCAAACAAGGATAAGTGGGATTCTCTTCCTGAGCAGTATCAACAGATTCTGAAGGATCAGGCGAAGGCAGCTGCGAAGTATTCCTTCGATACCATCAAGGCTGATAACGAGACGGCAAGAAAGACCCTTGAGGACGCAGGTGTTCAGTTTGATGATAATCCTGACGTTCAGTCCTTCAAGGATAAGCTCGGCGGAACCGATTTCTATAAGAAGTATGAGAACGAGGCCTGGTACGATCAAAGCATTGTAGATGCATTAGTAGCGCTTAACCAGTAATGTAATTGCGCTTTCCACGAGCAGGGTGCAAGCGCACCCTGCTATTTAAATGGAATCGCGAGAAAAGGAGATTGATTTGACAGCATATCGTAAATTACTTGATCTTTTAAAGAAGCTATCATTGCTCATCGTACTTGTGTGCATTCTGAGCATCGTGACAATTATGCTGGCGGAGCTGATTACGCGAAATACGATCAACAGCTCATTCCGCTGGTCGACAGAGCTGAATGGCTTTTTGTTTATGTGGATGGCATTTATGGGATTAATCAGCTTGATTGATGAAGATCGAATGATCAATCTCGACATGGTATATTCTCGCGTTCCGAAGAGTGTACAGACGATTTTCTGGATTCTGATTCGTGTTGCCGTTATTTTCCTCGGTGTCATCATGGTTGTATCCTATAAGGATATGTATCCGATTCTGAAAACCAGTAAATACTCCACGATGCAGTGGCTCAGTAAGGCATGGTTATACCTTCCGAGTGCCGTTACCGGTGTATACTTCGTGCTGGTTTCGGTATATGGTATACTGAACCATTTCCTCGGTGAGAAGAAGGACAGTGAAGGAGGAAATGCATAATGGCTATATTTCTTATATTTTTCGTAGTGCTGTTACTGATTGGTGCGCCGATCAGTATCGCGATTGGTGCCGGTGCAACCGCAGGCTGCATCGCGCTTGGGTATCCGCTTCAGATCGTCGGACAGAAGATGGTAACGGGTGTGGATTCGTATCTTCTGATTGCGGTCCCGCTGTTTATCTTCGCCGGGAACCTTATGAATGAAGGAAAAATAACGACGAAGATCTTCGATTTCGCACAGTCGCTGGTTGGATGGATTCCGGGTGGCCTCGGTCATGCCAATATCGTCGCAAGTATCATTTTCGCAGGTATGTCGGGATCCGCGGCGGCAGATGCCGGTGGACTCGGTGTCATCGAGATGAAGGCGATGCGTGATAATGGTTATGATAATGCCTTCTCTGCTGCGGTTACGTCCGCATCCTCGGTTATCGGACCGATCTTCCCACCAAGTATTCCGCTTATCATCTATGGATCCGTTGCATCGGTATCTGTTGCGAAGCTCTTTATGGGTGGTGTGCTTCCTGGTCTTCTGATGGGGCTTGCACTGATGATTCTCGTATTCATCTTCGCTGTCAAGAGAGGATATGAGCGTACTCCGTTCCGTCTTAAGGTTTTATGGGAGAGCTTTAAGGGCTCGATTTTATCTCTGATTACACCACTGATCATCCTTGCCGGATTTACAACCGGATGGGTTACCCCGACCGAGGCTTCCTGTATCGCCGTAGTGTATTCCCTGGTGATTTCAGCATTTGTATATCGTTCTCTGGGCCTTAAGAAGTTCCTGGAGTGTGCAAAGGAATCCGCATTAGGTGCGGCCAATACACTGTTTATCATCGGAACATCCACGCTTTTTACCTATGTCATGGTTAAGGAAGGCATCTCGAAGGATATTGCAAACTTTATCCTCGGCATCAGCTCGAATCCGGCAATCATTCTTCTGATAATCAACATCATCCTTCTGGTACTTGGTATGTTTATGGAGCCAGGTGCGATTCTGACCCTGATGCTCCCGGTACTGGTACCGATCGCTCAGGCCATCGGACTGGACCTCGTTCATTTCGGTGTTGTGATGGTTCTGAACCTGATGATCGGTCAGGTTACACCACCGTTTGGTGTCTGCCTGTTCATTATCTCGGATCTTGCACGCGTGAAGCTCGAAATTCTCTATAAGAGCATCCTGCCGTTTATCATTCCGCTAATCGTAACCCTTCTTATGTGCACGTATATTCCGGGCATCGTTACATGGCTTCCGAATATGCTGATTAAGTAAGTTGAGAGGAAAAGAATGTCTCAAAAGATATCTGTAACAGAAAAAACAATCGAATATCTGAAAGAAAAAATTCTGCAACCGGAAACGAAAATCGGTGATAAGCTTGCGACAGAGCATGAAGTCTGTGAAACGCTGAATGTAGGCAGAGGCTCTGTTCGTGAGGCGTTTCGAAACCTGGAAGCGCAGGGATACATCGAAATCAAACCGGGACGTGGCGCGTTTGTGGTGCGAAAAACCGGAGATGATGAAGTATCTCTTAGCGAGTGGTTTGATCGAAACCGTCTGAAGCTGAATGATTACACAGAAGTGCGTGAAATCGTTGAGCCGAAGGCGGCCCGCCTTGCTGCAGAGCGTAGCACAGAAGCAGAGCTGGAACACCTGACGGCGATTCATACGCAGTTTGTGGCGGAGGTGCATGGAAAGGCAAGAGCGAAAGAACTTGCCCGTCTGGATGAACTTTTTCATCAGGAAATCATCAGTATGACGAAAAATGAAATGCTGATTTTTATCAATGATCGAATTCGAGAACGTCTGGTGCCGTTCCGTTTAAAAACGTTTCAGATTAGGCATAACATTGAAAATGCGATTCCTGCGCATGAGAAGATACTGAGCGCACTGCGAGAGCATGATATGGAAATCGCAGAAGTGTATATGCGGAGACACATTGATCTGATAACAGAAGATATGCTGTAGTCTGAGTGAAAAAACTGCAGTACGAGGCAGTAAAAGACAAAGTAAATATGCTGAAATGATTGTTTGTATAGCGCGAATTTATTAGGCTTTGCACTGAAAAAGAGGTACACTATATGCAGTTGTTCAGCCGATATTTTAGGAGGAAAAATATATGAGATTCTTTATTGATACGGCAAATGTAGATGAGATTCGTGAAGCGAATGATATGGGGATCATCGCAGGTGTCACCACCAACCCTTCCCTGATCGCAAAGGAAGGAAGAGATTACATGGAGACCCTGAAGGAGATCACAGAGATCGTCGATGGTCCGATTTCCGGTGAGGTGAAGGCCAGCACGACGGATGCTGAGGGCATGATCGCCGAGGGCCGTGAGATCGCGAAGATTCATAAGAATATGGTAGTGAAGATTCCGATGACCACCGAGGGACTGAAGGCCGTCAAGGTGCTTTCAGCGGAAGGCATCCACACGAATGTGACCCTGGTATTCTCTGCGTCACAGGCACTTCTCGCAGCCAGAGCCGGAGCGACCTATGTTTCCCCGTTCCTGGGCCGTCTGGATGATATCTCCACAGACGGTATCGCTCTGATCCAGGACATCGAGGATATCTTCCAGATGTACCCGGATATCGAGACCGAGGTGATCTGCGCCTCCGTACGTCATCCGATGCACGTCGTTGAGTGTGCGAAGACCGGTGCAGATATCGCCACCGTTCCGTTCAAGGTACTCATGCAGATGGTGAAGCATCCGCTCACCGACATCGGCATCGAGCGCTTCCGCAAAGACTACGAAGCCGTATTCGGAAAACAGAACTGATAAAAGAAAATGGGGCTGTCGCTCGAGCGACAGCCCCATTTTCTTTTAAGCGTTATTTATCAAAGACGACGTACTTCGGAATGCCGTTCTCGAACTTGCAGGAGCGCTCACCCTGCACAAGCGGACGCAGATACTCGAGCATTTCTTCGGTGACACCGTTGCCCTCGGAGGTGATCCAGCTGTCCGGGACCTTCTTCTCCCGATCCGCGATGTCGGCGATGTCCGCGGCACCGTAGGCTACACTGTACGGGTGATTCGAAGTACGGGTCAGTGTCGACATCACGCCATTCTGTCCATCGACAGCGAGGCGGACAGCATTGCGACCAAGTTCGGTCGACTCCGTGATGTCGGTCTCGGAGAGGAGATGGCCTGCGCAGCGCTGCAGGAGATTCAGCTCGATGTAGCGCACTTTACAGCCGATGTTTGAGCGGATCGCGTTCTCCAGCACCTTGCCGGCACCGGTCGCGATGGTATGACCGAAGGCATCCGTCGACTGGTCACGATCAGCATAATCGCAGATCATCTTTCCGCTTCGGTCACGGATACCCTCGCTGATAGCGACGATGACGTCCTTGCCGACCGCGAGCTCGCCCCGGAGATCAGAGATGAAGTCATTGAGATCGAACGGACGCTCCTCGAGATAGATGAGATACGGAACGTTGCTGTTTGCGCTCTCGGCGAGTGCGGCCGCTGCCGTCAGCCAGCCGGCATTCCGGCCCATCATCTCGACGACGATGACATACGGTGTGTCATATACCTCGAGCTCACGCTCCAGCTCGGAGATGGAAGTTGCGATATACTTTGCGGCAGAACCGAAGCCAGGACAGTGATCGATGCCGAAGAGGTCGTTATCGATGGTTTTCGGCGCTCCGACCACGACGATGTCCGGGATGTTATGCTTCTTAATATAATCCGAGAGCTTCCAGACGGTATCCATCGAGTCGTTTCCGCCGATATAGACGAAATAGCCGATCTCATGCTTCTGGAAGATGCGGATGAGCTCCTCGAACTCCGACGGGTCCTGCGCCGGATCCTTCAGCTTGAAGCGGCAGGAGCCGAGTGCGGCGGCCGGGGTCACGGCCAGGGTGGCGAGCATGTCCTCGATGTGTTCGATACCGCTCAGATCCAGGAACTGCTCACGCAGCACGCCCTGGATACCATAGCGTGCACCGAGCACATCGCTTACCTCCGGGTTTCGGATCGCGGCCTCGATGACGCCGGCCAGCGTAGCGTTGATGGCAGACGTCGGTCCGCCGGACTGTGCGACTAAAAGCTTCTTTCCCATAGCTTCTCCTTCAAAACGGTGCATACCTGCAGATGATGCCCAGGCATGGCATACTATATATGATGATTCGGACGGGCCCCGGTACGCTGTACCGACGATGGATTTCCAGAGATATGCGTGATGCAGGCCCCGATTTGTCAGTATATCATACTTTTTCCTTCTTTACTGCAAAAGAGACAACCTTTTCAAGCGCATATTCGGCGGCAGCGCCATTTGTATAAATTTCTTAAACATCGTCCTGTCTATTATAAGACTTTATCATGCTTGCTCAAACTTTCGGACATGAAATTCACGATCAGAGCGGTGTTTAAGCGGAGCGTCACCATCGAATGTGACAATCAGACGATCTGCTATGCACCGGAGGAGTACAGTGTGCTCCTCGATGGTGAGGAACGTGCGCGATCGACGCTGAACGTTCTCACGATCGATGGTCTCCAGCCGGACAGTGATTATACCCTGAGCTTAAGGACAGAGGATGGAGAGGAGACACAGTCCTTCCATACGGAAGCCGAGTCGGTGCTGCTCGATGTCCGGAGCTTTGGCGCTCATGGCGACGGTGAGAGCGATGACACGATTTACCTGCAGGCGGCGATCAGTGCCTGCCCGAAGGATGGAACCGTGTACGTGCCGGCAGGAACCTACCTGTCGAGGCCACTCTTCCTGAAGAGCTACATGAGCTTATGGATCGACGAGGGGGCCGTGCTGAAGGGCGATCCGGACCGGAATCACTATCCGCTGATGCCGGGTATGACGAAGACGACGGATGGAACGGGCGAGTATAATCTCGCGAGCTGGGAAGGAAACCCGGAGACCTCCTTCGCCTCCCTCATTTCGGCGATCGGTGCAGAGCACGTCGACATCGTCGGTCGGGGGCACATCGATGGTGGCGGTGCCGAGGGTGACTGGTGGCAGAATCCGAAGGTGATGCGAACCGCATGGCGTCCGAACACCATCTTCCTGAATCACTGCCGCCATGTACGTCTTCAGTCCATCACGGTGAAGAATTCTCCGAGCTGGACAGTCCATCCGTACTATACCGATCATATCGGCGTATACAACATCACGATCTGGAACCCATCCGATTCACCGAATACAGACGGCTTCGATCCGGAGAGCTGCGATGATATCCTGATCCTCGGTACGAAGATTTCTGTCGGCGATGACTGTATCGCCCTGAAGTCCGGAAAGTACTATATGAGTCAGAACCATCATAAGATCTCGGATCACTTCACGATTCGGAACTCCTTCCTCGAAAGAGGACACGGCAGTGTGACGGTGGGCTCGGAAGCGGCCGGTGGCGTGATCAACGTCGAGGTGGCACAGTGCATCTTCGATGGGACGGACCGGGGACTTCGGATCAAGACCCGCCGCGGTCGCGGACCGGAAACACGGTATGATGGGGTATATTTCCACGACATTATCATGAAGGACGTGCACATGCCGTTTACCTTCAACATGTTCTACTTCTGCGATCCAGACGGTCACAGCGACTACGTACAGAACCAGAGCTTCCATCCGGTGGATGATAAGACCCCGACGATCGGAACGATCCGGGCCGAGAACATCACATGTACCGGTGCCGATGCCTGTATGCTGGTGGCGTATGGATTGCCGGAGCGCTACATCGAGAACATCGTTCTCAAGAACATAAAGGTCGACTTCCTCCCGAAATCGGAGAGAAAGCCGCGCCAGACCATCATGATGGATCACTTCCCGGAGATGAGCGGAAGAGCCATCTATGCGAGAAATGTAAAGCGTCTCACCCTCGAAAATGTCGAGATCACAGACTCCGACGATACCGAGCCGGTGCTTCAGGATGTGCTGGATTATGACAGCGTCCATGTCTCAATCAACTGAGACCATAAAATCATCAACCTGGACCGAAAGGTCTTTATATAGAGGAGCTGCAGAGCGGCTCCCGAGGAGGTAAATATGAAAAAGTCATTCACAAAGGTACTTGCAGGTTCACTCGCTGCATCCATGGTGCTCGGACTTGCCGCATGTGGTTCTTCTGATTCCGGATCCACCACACAGGCCGCCGCAGAGACCACAAAGGCGGCGGAGGCTGCAGCTGCGACGACGGCAGCTGCACAGGAGGCTTCCAGTGGCGATGCAACGCTTCGAATTGTTGAAAGGCTACGGCGGAGATATCAATATCTGGACCTCCATGCTGAACACCTATAAGATCGTCATCCCGAAGGTCATCCTGACCATCGTATCCTGCACCTTTACGGCATACGGCTTCGCACGTTTCAAGTTCAAGGGTCATGACTTCATGTTCATGCTTCTGATGGCGACCCTCTTCCTGCCGAACGTCGTACTGAACGTTCCGCAGTTCATCATGTACAACAAATGGGGCTGGGTAGATTCCCCGCTGTACCTTCCGCTGATCGTGCCGACGCTCTTCGCACAGGATACCTACTTCGTCTTCATGCTGATCCAGTTCCTTCGCAATATCCCGAAGGAGCTCGATGAGGCGGCGAAGATCGATGGCTGCTCCGCCCTCGGTACCCTCTGGCATGTCATCGTTCCGGTGCTGAAGCCGGCCATGACCTCTGCGGCACTGTTCCAGTTCATGTGGTCCACCAACGACTTCATGGGACCGCTGCTTTACGTTTCCACGCCGAAGCGCTATCCGGCCGCCATCTTCGTAAAGATGTCCATGGATGCAGATACCGGCTTCTCCTGGAACCGTATCCTCGCGCTGTCCCTGATCTCCATCATCCCGTCCCTCGTGGTCTTCTTCCTGGCACAGGATCAGTTCATCGATGGTGTCACCGCGGGTTCTGTAAAGGGGTAAGCAATGGATCAGAAACGACATCACCTTCAGGGTGATCGGGCAGCGACCGAACAGCTTCTCGACGAGTACATCGACTATCTCATGGCCCACTCGGATTCCGCGCATCCGGCCTGGAATCTCGAGATGATCCGAAGCTGGAAGAGCAACAAGTGGAACTATATCGACGGCTGCATGATCACCGGCATTCTCGAGCGCTATGAGATCACCGGCGAGGCACGTTTTCTTGACTTCGCGGACCGCTTCCTGAGCGGCTTCGTCGAGGAGGATGGCCGCATCCGTACCTATGATCCGGCGGAGTACTCGCTCGATAATGTGAACCCGGCCAAGAATCTTTTTACGCTGTATGATCTCACCGGAAAAGAGAAGTACCGGAAGGCCCTCGAGCTCGTACGCTCTCAGCTCAGCACCATGCCACGGACCCCGGAGGGGAACTTCTGGCATAAGCTGATCTATCCGAACCAGGTCTGGCTCGACGGCATCTATATGGCCCTTCCGTTCTATATGGAGTACGAAAAGCGCTTCGACGCACAGAAGGACTGTGAGGATATCTGTCGTCAGATCGCCAATGTTGAGATCAGGATGCGGGACCCGAAAACCGGTCTCTACTATCATGGCTATGATGCCTCCCGGAAGATGTACTGGGCAGATCCGGACACCGGCTGCAGCCCGAACTTCTGGCTGCGTGCGGAGGGCTGGTTCATCCTGGGCCTCGTCGATGTACTGGAGATCATGAAGGATCTTCCGATGGGGGCCGAAAGCGTACATCTCCAGCACATGCTGCTGGACCTCGCGAAGGCACTCTCGAAGTATCAGGATCCGAGCGGCCTCTGGTATCAGCTGATCGCCCTTCCGGAGCTTGCGGGAAATTACCTCGAAACCTCCGGCACCGCGCTGATCAGTGCCGCACTGCTGAAGGCGGTACGCCTCGGCTTCCTGCCGGAAAGCTTCCGCGCGGTAGGTGAAAAGGCCTTCTATGGAATCGTCGATCATCGCCTGACGAAAAACGCAGATGGAACACCATGTGTGACGGGCATCTGCCTCGTCGGCGGGCTCGGAGGAGATCAGCATCGCGATGGTTCCGCCGCCTACTATCTGTCCGAACCGGTGGTGCAGAATGATGCGAAGGGCGTCGGCCCGTTGCTTCTTGCCTACACCGAGATGCTACGATAAACTAAAGGGTGTGCATGGACTCCATGCATGCCCTTTTTGAAATCTGGAGGAAACCATGGCTGAGCACCGAGATGTCAATCTTCATAACTCGCGACTGGAGCTCGTGTTTGAAAAGCGAATTCCGGGTCTGCGCGTATCCGAGGCAGTGCGTCATCATCGCTTCATCATGCGGAGTCGGCATGTACACGAGACCATCGAGCTGCACTTCATCCTCGAGGGACAGCGACTCATGTTCGTAGACCGGGAGACCTACCGCCTGTCGCCGCACTCCGCCATCGTCGTCAATCATAATCTCATCCATAAGACCTCGACGGCACCGGGCTTTCCACCGGATCATCATAATTTCATCCTGCAGCTGGACCGTTCACGCTTCGATCAGATCCTGCGGGTCGCCGGGCTCCGGGGCTTCGACGATTTCGGTGACCGCTTTAACGGCGTCGCAACGTTCAACGACAGCGAGTGGCGGCTGATTCTTGCCGTGATAGCCGAATTTAAAGCGATGTGTACAGAGGATAAGAACGGCGGCACCGTCTCCATGGAGGACGCTCACGCCTTTTTATATCTTCAGGCGCTCGAGCTGGCCAGCATCTTCGCGAAGGCGAGACGCCGGCTGCTCCATGCGGAGCTCGAGGCAAACCAGAAAGTCGTACCGGAAACCGTCGTGAAGACGGGTGTGCATCAGAAGGTACATGAGGTCGCACTCTATCTGCAGACCCATATCCACGAGAGCGTTTCGCTCGAGGAGTTGGCCCAGCGCTTCTTCATGAGCCGCTCCTATCTGACCCGGAGCTTCCGGAACGTCACCGGTTTCTCCGTCGTCGAGTATATGACCTACATCCGGATCCAGAAGGCGCAGCAGCTCCTTCGGGAGTCCGACCGTTCCATCACCGAAATCGCGGATCTCTGCGGCTTCGGAAACATCACGTATTTCGAAAAGGTATTTAAGACGACCACCGGCCATACGCCGGTACAGTATCGTAAAACCGTCGACACCAGTATAAAGGAGAAAAGATGATTCAGTTTGGTATGCGTGTACATGACATCTGTCCGAAGGGCAGTGTGTGCGAGGTGCTGGATGAGGTGCAGAAGCTGCACATCCACTATATTCACCTCGCGATGAATAAGAGCTTTTCTGATGTGGATACCTCCGTCGGCCATTTTAGTGCAGGCCTCGGCGATTATGTCGCTTCGGAGTTACGGAAGCGGGACCTCCATGTCTCCATCCTCGGCTGCTATATCAATCCGGCCCATCCGGATGAGGAGAAGCGACTTCAGCAGGTACAGCGCTTCATCGAGCATATGAAGTATGCGAAGCTGATCGGCGCAGACATGGTGGGGACCGAAACCGGACGCGCCGATCCGGAGATGAAGGTCGTACCGGAAACCTATACCGAGGAAAACTACCTGCGTGTACTGGACAGCTTTAAGCGGATCCGCGATGCGGCGGAAAAGCTCGGCGTGATGGTCGGCGTCGAGAGCGTGTATAACCACACCTTACGCTCACCGGAGATGATGCGTCGCTTCCTCGATGACATCGATTCCGTAAACTTCGACGTCATCCTGGATGCGGTGAATCTCATCACCCCGGAGCTTGCGCACGACCCGGCCGGTCAGAATGCCCTGATCCGTCAGGCCTTTACGCTCTATGGCGACCGCATCACGACCCTCCATATGAAGGACTGTGTCTTCGAGGGCGAGGACCAGAAGTACCGTCATCCGGGCGAGGGTATCTTCTGTTATGAAGAGCTGATGCGGCAGGTAGCACAGTGGAAGCCGTACATCATCGGTACCCTCGAGAATTCTTCTCCGGACCGCTATGCAGCGGACTGCGCTTATCTCCAGGCCATGTACGAGAAGTACGCCATCTGACGCCGGCCCTCCGGGTCCCCTGCCTGGGCGGCTGAGCGGCTGTCCGCAAGAAGGGGCTTGTATTTCTGTGCCCTTTGCGATATGGTGAATAGATGAGTGCCGGAAAACGGGCACGGGAACGTTGTGTGGTGCCACGCGGAGGGTGGTAAGTGAATTTATGGTTGGACGATTGTTACTGCTGATTGTGCTGATTCTGATTAATGGACTTTTTTCCTGCGCAGAGATTGCCGTGCTGCAGGTCGGTGATGCGAAGCTTCGCAAGCTGAGCGAGGATGGCAATAAACGGGCAGACAAGCTGCTCAGGCTGACCGTCGAGCCGGCGAAGTTTCTGTCGACGATTCAGGTGGCGATCACGCTGGCCGGATTCCTGTCGTCGGCGTTTGCGGCGGACAGCTTCGCGAAGCCACTCACCGATGTGGTCCTGCTGACCGGACTTCCGGTCGCACGGGAGGTCATCGAGAACGTCGCGATCATCCTGATCACCATGATCCTTTCCTATGTCAGCATCGTGTTCGGCGAGCTGGTTCCGAAGCGGCTGGCACAGGCCTATACCGAGAAGATCGCACTCAGCATCGCCGGCATCCTGGAGCTGGCATCGACGATTTTCGCCCCGTTCGTATGGCTTCTTACCGCTTCGACCAATCGTGTACTGCGCATGCTGGGCATACGGCCGGAGGATGTCGAGGAGAAGGTGTCCGAGGAGGATATCAAGCTGATGCTGGATGAGGGGACCGAGAAGGGTACGATCGAAACCGTCGAGAACGAGATGATCCAGAACGTCTTCGAGTTTAACGACCTGACCGTGGAGGATGTCTGCACGCACCGTCCGGATGTGGCGATGCTGTATCTCGAGGACACGGACCGGCAGTGGCGGAAGACGATCTACAGCCATCGCTATGCGATCTATCCGATCTGTGGAGAGGATGATGACGATATCGTCGGTGTACTCGATACGAAGGACTATTTCCGCCTGCCGGATCAGTCCCGTGGAAATGTCATGAAAAATGCGGTTGACAAGCCGTTCTTCGTGTCGCAGAACATGAAGGTCTCGGATCTTTTCGCGACGATGAAGCGCACACGGAAGTACTACGCCATCGTCATCGATGAGTACGGCGGTATGACCGGCATCGTCACCGTGCATGATCTGATCGAGGCCCTCGTGGGTGATCTGCAGGATGAGGATGAAGTGCCGGAGCCGGATCCGATCGAAGCGATCGGCGAGAACGAGTGGATCGTACTCGGCACGGCGGACATCGAGGATGTCAACGAAAAGCTGAAGGTGAACATCCCGACGGAGGATGCGGATACCTTCGGCGGTTATCTGATGGGCATCATCGGTACCGTGCCGGATGATGGCAGCTCCTTCCATCTCGAGACGGATGAACTGAATGTCGATGTTGCCTACATCAAGAACCGGCGCATCGGAAAGACGATCGTCCGGAAGAAAGTGAAGGAGAGTGCGGAAGCACAGGAGAACAGTTATGTTGAACGAAAATAATGCAGAGAAACCGGTAAAGCTGATCGAGCGGAAGCTTGCATATCAGGGCAAGGTCATCACCGTTTATGATGACTATGTGGATGTCGGCGGGCATAAGACCCACTGGGACTTCATCCATCATAAGGGCGCCGCTGCGGTACTGCCGGTGCTTCCGGATGGTCGTATCCTGATGGTGCGCCAGTTCCGTCATGCACTCGACCGCTATACCCTGGAGATTCCGGCGGGAAAGCGCGATCGGGAGGACGAGCCGTTTGAGGAGTGTGCGATGCGTGAGCTCGAGGAGGAGACCGGATATAAGACGGATCACCTCGATTTCCTGCTGTATGTCAATACGACCATCGCCTTTCTCGATGAGAAGATCGGCATCTATGTGGCGGATCATCTCGAGAAGGGAAAGGTTCACTGGGATGAGGATGAGGAGCTCGGGGTCGAGGCCTGGGAGCTCAAGGATCTGCAGCAGCTGATCTATGATGGGAAGATGACGGATGGAAAGACCGTCGCCGCGATCATGAGCTATGCAGCAAAGTACCATAAGAATTAAACGATGATGCGACGGGGCTTCTTTGCAGGCCCCGATCCGTCTGTACGGCGAGTCATCGCCGGTATAGTATGAAACGAAAAGCGAGGAGACGTTATGAAGAGAGAGCATTTGGAAGATTATGTACTGACCATTCCGGATTTCCCACAGAAGGGCATCATGTTCCGTGATATCACATCCATGGTACAGGATCCGGACGGCCTGCAGGATGCGGTGGATGGTCTCATCAAGGCCCTGGAGGGCGTAGATTTCGATGTGGTGCTGGGCCTGGAGTCCAGAGGCTTCATCTTCGGAACCGCGATCGCGTATGCGATGCATAAGGGCTTCGTGCCGGTGCGTAAGAAGGGCAAGCTTCCGCGAGAGACCGTTTCTGCGAAGTATGATCTCGAGTATGGTCAGGCAGAGATCGAGATCCATAAGGATGCGATCAAGCCGGGCGAGAAGGTCGTGATCGTCGATGATCTGATCGCAACCGGTGGTACACTCGCTGCTGCCTGCAAGCTGGTGGAGCAGCTCCAGGGTGAAGTGGCACAGATCGCTGTCGTGATGGAGCTTGCGGGACTGAACGGTCGTGATCAGCTTCGGAAGTATCCGCTGACCTCCCTGATCACCTACGAGGGTAAGTGATGGGACAGGAGCTTACGAAGTCGGACGTCGAGAAGATCCAGGCCGAGATCGACCATCGGAAGCTGGTGCTCCGTCCGCAGATCACGAAGGAAATCGCGGAGGCAGCCGCGCAGGGGGACCGCTCGGAAAACTTCGAGTATTATGCTGCGAAGAAGGCCAATCGTGAAAATAACGGCCGTATCAATTATCTGGAGCGGGTTCTTCGCTTCGCACGGATCATCGATGATTCGTCGAAGGACGACGAGGTCGGGCTCAATAATACCGTGACCCTGTACTTCGAGGAGGATGATGAGGAGGAGACCTATCGCATCGTCACCTCGATTCGTGGAAACAGTATTCACGGACTTATCTCGAACGAATCACCGATCGGACGTGCCATCATGGGACATAAGGTCGGCGACCGCTGTACGGTTCGGATGGAGAACGGCATCAGCTATGATGTCATCATCCGAAACATCGAAAACACCGGGGAATCGGCGGATGATCAGATCAAGGCATACTAAGCCTTGGCGGATCGAAGCAGGCGGACGAAAAGAAAATCAGAACAGGCAAAAAGGCTGTTGCAGAGAATCCTGCGTGGCGGAATCTGATGTACATCAGAACCGCTGCCGGCGGATTCCTGCAGCAGCCTCTTTTGGATGGGTGGGTACGTGCCCCACGGATCGTTTACATTGACCGACGATGCATTGCCGGGATCGTCAATGAAAAAGAAATCGCTCAGATGACCTTTTTTACGGCGTCGAGAAGGGCATCCTTGATGTCGGAATGCTCGTAGAGATAATTGATCAGCTCCTTCCGTCGGATCATACCGATGAAGTGGTCCGAATCATCGACGACCGGAACGAAGTTCTGCCGGGAAGCGCGCTTCATGATATCTTCCATGCTGGCGTTGACCTTCACCGGCTCATAGTGATTTTTCATCGGGATGTCGGCCACCCGGATCTTTTCCGTGTCCTTCAGCTCCATGTGGAGATCATTTTTGATTTCCCAGAGCAGGTCACCCTCGGTCATGGTGCCATAGTATTTGCCGTCCTTCGTCAGGATCGGGATGGTAGAGTAGCGGTGGAACTCCATTTTTTCGAGCGCCTGCCGCAGTGTATAATCTTCCTCGAGATATGCAACATCACATTTCGGAGTCAGGAAGAAAAGAATATTCATGAAAAGTCCTCCATTTGTTTTCGATTCTATATATATTTTAACCGAAAGGTATGTACAAGCTATGACGGAATCGTTAAAAATTCATAAAGATTGTATGGATATTTGTACAAGGCGCGGCGGCGCGTGATGCAGAAGTACATGCGAAGCCGGGCATACGACGCGCGAACAGCGCCTGGATATGCCGAAAATCGATACATCTTTTGACATTATTCCATACTGATAGTAAAATTTAAATTTGACTATATGTTTATAAAGAGAAGTGTGCGCAGCGCATCTGTCTGCGCGGAACAGCACTTCATGATGAGGATAGCGCTATGATGACAGAGGAAGAAGTAGTACTGGAGAGACCTGCGGATAACACACCACCGGAGGAATTATATAAGGAACTGATCAGAGCCATCCGGGCATATCATCCATCCGATGATCTCACGATGATCGAGAAGGCCTATCAGGTAGCGAAGGAACAGCATAAGGATCAGAAGCGGAAATCGGGTGAACCATACATCATTCACCCTCTTTGTGTTGCGATCATTCTCGCCGATCTCCAGATGGATAAGGAAACCATCGCCGCGGGACTTCTGCACGACGTCGTCGAGGATACCGGCATGACGCTCGAGGAAATCACGAAGGAGTTTAATCCGGATGTGGCACTGCTCGTCGATGGCGTCACGAAGCTGACACAGCTCAATCTCAATACCGATAAGGTCGAGATGCAGGCGGAGAATCTCCGAAAGATGTTCGTTTCGATGGCGAAGGATATCCGTGTCATCATCATCAAGCTCGCTGACCGTCTCCATAACCTCCGGACCCTGGAGTACCAGACCCCGGCGAAGCAGAAGGAGAAGGCGCGTGAGTCCCTCGAGATTTACTCACCGCTCGCGGAGCGTCTCGGTATCAGTAAGATCAAAATCGAGATGGATGATCTGTCGCTGAAGTACCTCGAGCCGGATATCTACTATGATCTCGCGGCGAAGGTCAACCTGAAGAAGGAAGCCAGAGAAGCCCGGATCAGAAACATCGTCTCTGAGGTCTCAAAGCATATCAAGGAGTCCGGCATCGATGCCGAGATCAGCGGACGTGTGAAGCACTTCTTCTCCATCTATCGTAAGATGGTGAACCAGAATAAGACCATCGACCAGATCTATGATCTGTTCGCGATCCGTATCATCGTGGAGACGGTGCGGGACTGCTATGCGGCGCTCGGCGTAATCCATAAGATGTATACCCCTATTCCGGGCCGCTTCAAGGACTACATCGCGATGCCGAAGCCGAACATGTACCAGTCGCTGCATACGACGGTCATCGGCTCCGACGGTGTACCGTTCGAGATCCAGATCCGTACCTTCGAGATGCACCGTACGGCAGAGTTCGGTATCGCAGCGCACTGGAAGTATAAGGAGTCCGGCGGATCGAAGGAAAAGGCCAGCGAGCAGGAAGATGTGAAGATGAACTGGCTGCATGAGATCCTCGAGTGGCAGAAGGATGAGTCCGACTCGAAGGAATTCATGAACATGGTCAAGTCCGACCTGAATCTCTTTAACGAGAACGTTTTCTGCTTCACACCGACGGGTGATGTTAAGAATCTGCCGGCCGGCTCCTGCCCGATCGACTTCGCGTATGCGATCCACTCAGCGGTCGGCAACAAGATGGTCGGTGCGAAGGTCAACGACAAGCTGGTGCCGGTCACCTATCAGCTGAAGAACGGCGACCGTGTCGACATCATCACCTCGCAGAACTCGAGAGGTCCGAGCCGTGACTGGCTGAAGATCTGCAAGTCGACGCAGGCGAAGAACAAGATCAACCAGTGGTTCAAGCGTGAGCAGAAGGACGAGAATATCGAGCGCGGTAAGGACCTCCTCACGAACTATGCGAAGTCGAAGGGCTACACGCTCGGCGAGCTGACGAAGCCGGAGTATGTCGAGAGCGTCATCCGCCGTTACAGCTACACCGACTGGGAGTCCATGCTGGCGTCCGTCGGCCGTGGCGGGCTCAAGGAGTCTCAGGTCATCTCGAAGCTCATCGAGCTAAAGCATAAGTCGGATGAGGCCAATGTCTCGGACGAGGATATCCTGCACAACATCGAGGGCATGACGAAGAAGCCGGAGGTCATCCGGAAGTCGAAGTCGGGCATCGTGGTGAAGGGCATCCATGATCTCGCCGTGCGCTACGCGAAGTGCTGCTCGCCGGTGCCGGGCGATGAAATCGTCGGTTTCGTCACCCGTGGCCGTGGCATCACGATCCACCGCACGGACTGCATCAATATGATGAACCTGCCGGAGGACGAGAAGGCCCGTCTCATCGAGGCCGAGTGGCAGTCCGATAACGCACAGGAAACCTACGCAACCGAGCTCGAGATCTTCACGACAAACCGTGTCGGCCTCCTCGTCGACGTCTCGAAGGTACTGACCGATGCGAACATCGACATCAAGTCCCTGACCTCCCGTGTCGGTAAAAACGAAAAGGCGACGATCACCGTCTCCTTCGACATCCATAACAAAGAAGAACTCAGCTCACTGGTTTCGAAGCTTCGTAAAATCAGTGGCGTAATTGATATAGAAAGAGCACAAGGTTAATCACGGTTGTGCGCTGAAAGTGCACAACCGTGATGCCCTAGTGGCGAACGTATTCAAAGCCTTGCCAGCGGCAAGGCTACTTTGTAAATCCCGGAGGGATCATGTTAAAAGTATCAAAGTATGTAACCGGCGTGGTGCAGACGAATGTCTACTTCTGCTACGATGATGAAACGCGTGCCTGCGTCATCATCGATCCAGCAGCGAACGCACCGCATATCATCAAAATCATCGAGGAGGAGCTCCATCTGAAGCCGGAGGCGATCCTCCTCACCCACGGCCACTTCGACCATATCATGGCAGCGAAGGATGTGGCGCAGCATTTCGGCATAAAGATCTTCGCCTGTGCAGATGAGGCGGAGACCCTCGCGGATCCGAAGCGGAACCTGAGCGGGAACTTCGGCGTCGAGGTCACCCTGCAGCCGGGGGAGTATGAGACCTTCCGGGACGGCGATACCCTGCACCACCTCGGTCGGGAGTGGAAGGTGCTGGAAACCCCAGGCCATACGCCGGGCTCCTGCTGCTTCTATATCGCCGACGGGCTGTCCTTCCAGCCGGAGGGCGCGACGGAGCCGAAGATCTATCCGGTGCTGTTTTCCGGTGATACGCTCTTTAAGGAGTCCTTCGGACGTACCGACTTCGTGGGCGGATCGCAGGAAGCCATCGTGAAGAGCATCGTAGAGAAGCTGCTGGTGCTCCCGGCGGATACCAGTGTATTCCCGGGCCATGAGGCACAGAGCTCGATCGGAAACGAGCAGAAGTACAACCCGGCGGTATTCTTAGGCAGGGTGAATCTTTAAATTGAGAAGGGCAGGCGCTGACATCACCGCACCTGTCCTTTTACGCGTACAGGATGAAGAGGTAGAAACATTGATCCGATTAGTTTTAGACAGTATCGCAGCAGGCTATGAGCAGGACATCCGGGAGCTGGTGCAGGCCTTCTATCCGGGGGAGGAGTTCGAGATCCGGACCCCGGAGGGCGTGCATTTTTCGAACACCACCCAGGAGGAGAAAAACGCGCTGAAGCAGGCGCAGGCCACCGGTGAGGTGACCGCCGTCAATAAAAAGTCCACGAAGAACCGTGCCCGCATGGTGTCCGAGGTCACCCCGGAGGGGATGGAGGAGGACAGCATTCGCCTGAGCTTCACCGTAGAGGCCGCCGCGCTTCCGCTGACCGGTGTCCGAAAGGAGGATAAGTCCGTCATCAAGGCCGAGCTCTACGACACCCTGGTCGGCATGACCGGGAAGGAGCTCCCATGGGGTGACCTCACCGGTATCCGTCCGGTGTCCCTCGTGAGCCCGCTGCTGGAGGCACTGCCAGGGCATACGTTCCCGGAGGAGGCGCTCCGGAAGATCCGTGCCGATCTCCGGCGAGAGTACTGCATCCGCGGAGAGAAGCTCGATCTCATGGTCGACATCGCGGTCCGGGAGCAGCGCATCCTCGATCGCATCCGCGAGACCACCGGCCGGAGCTATAAGGAGGGCTGGAGTCTCTATATCGGCATCCCGTTCTGTCCGACCCGCTGCCTCTACTGCTCCTTCCTCAGCAACACGATCGACGCCTGGGAGAAGCGCCTCGGCGACTATATGGAGAACCTCCGGAAGGAGCTCCGCTTCACCGTGCAGCATATGTGCGGCGAGCTTCACCGCCCGCTGCAGACCATCTACATCGGCGGCGGCACGCCGACGGCCCTCGACGAGCACTGGCTGCAGGTCCTGATGGATCTTGTCCACGAGATCTGCGGGGAGGCCAATGTCTCCATCCTGCGTGCGAACGCAGCGCCTGTTGCAGACGAAGCGCAGCGTGACGATGGCACGGCGGAAGCATTGGCGAAGCCGGCAGCGGCGGACATGGACGAGGCACCGTGGATGCATACCGTGACGGGGATGCCGGGGATCGTCGAGTTTACGGTCGAAGCAGGACGACCGGATTCGATCACGCGGGAGAAGCTGGAAATTCTGAAGGCGGCCGGTGTTGACCGGATCTCGGTGAACCCGCAGACCTTCTGCCAGAAGACCCTCGACCTGATCGGTCGAAAGCACAGCGTGGAGGAGGTCATCGAGAAGTATCGGCTCGCGCGGGAACTCGGATTCGATAACATCAACATGGACATCATCCTGGGCCTGCCGGGCGAGAAGCTCCCGGAGGTGACGCATACGCTCTCGGAGATCGGACGGCTCCGGCCGGACAGCCTGACCGTACACAGCCTCGCCATCAAGCGGGCGGCGCGGCTGACCCTCGAGCGCGATTTCTGGGCCGGTGTGTACCGTGCGGGTGACGAGCACGAGATCCTCGCGGAGACGCAGCAGCAGGAGAACGCTGCTGTGGCCGACTTCCGCTATCCGGAGATCACGCGCATGATGCTCGCCTCGGAGTATACCGCAGAGCTCCTCGGGATGAAGCCGTACTATCTCTACCGGCAGAAGAACATGGCCGGCAATCTCGAGAACGTCGGGTACTGCGAGGAGGGCAAGGAATGCCTCTATAACATCCTCATGATGGAGGAGAAGCATACCGTCGTCGGCTGTGGCGCCGGCACGAGCACGAAGGTCGTCCTGCCGTCCCGTGATGGGGATCTCTACCATAAACGGGTGGAGCGCTGCGATAACGGCAAGTCGATTCCGGACTATCTCGACCATATCGACAAGTTTATCGAGCGAAAGAAGAGCTTATTCGCCCTTTTTAAGGATTGACGGATATAATAGGAAAGCATATAATGCATGCATGTATCGCGTTGCGATGCATATGAAAATTTAACAGGTTGACAATAGAGGCGCGTTGATTATCAGTAGCTGCATGGAGACCGCATAGTCCATGAGATGCAGTGAAAGGATGAGACGCCGAAACCGGAGTGTGATGCACACGCACCGAGTTGGGCTGCCGTTTAAGAGACGGCAGACTCTCACAGAAATGTGTTGGAGCTATTGTTTCATAGAATGCATATTTATGAGGCAGTGGTTCGTATGAAATCACTGCCTTTTTCTTAAGAATTTCGTAAGGGGGTCTGACCCCCTTACAAAATTCTTAAGACCAGAGCCCGGAGGGCCGAAACTGTTCTGCGAAACGGCTATTGTCTACCCAGGATTCTCCCGGGAGGGAGCAGAGGGGCACGCGCCCCGGTAAGGAGATTTTATGCAGTTTAAAGACAGAGAGCATCGAAGCAACCGCTTCGCATCGCTGACCGCCATCGCTGTCGTCCTCGTGTTTATCGTGGTCGCCGGCTTCATCACCACCGCTGATACGGTGCAGCAGACCGCCTGGGCACTCGTGCCGCCGGTCATCGCCATCGCCCTCGCGCTCATCACGAAGGAGGTATACAGCTCCCTTTTCTTCGGTATCCTGACCGGTGCACTCCTGTTTTCCGGTTATCACTTCGAGGGCACCATCAACCACATCTTCGTCGATGGTATCATCTCGGTCCTGTCCGACAGCTATAATGTCGGTATCCTCTGCTTCCTCGTCATCCTCGGTGCGATGGTACAGCTCATGAACCGCAGTGGTGGCTCTGCCGCGTTCGGTGACTGGGCATCGAAGCACATCAGGACGAGGGCCGGCGCACAGCTCGCCACGATCGCCCTTGGCTGCCTCATCTTCATCGACGACTACTTCAACTGTCTGACCGTCGGCTCCGTCATGCGTCCGGTGACCGATAAGCATAAGATCAGCCGTGCGAAGCTGGCGTACCTCATCGACTCCACCGCAGCTCCGATCTGCATCATCGCCCCGATTTCCTCCTGGGCGGCGGCCGTGTCCGGTTTCGTCGAGGGAGAGAACGGCATGAGCCTCTTCCTGCAGACCATCCCGTATAACTTCTACGCACTGCTCACCATCGCGATGATGATCCTGATGGTGGCCCTGAAGGTGGATTTCGGCCCGATGCACCAGCATGAGGTCAATGCGATCGAGCACCACGATCTCTATACCACGCCGGAGCGTCCGTTCGAGAATGCGGCCGACGAGGCGAGACGAGAGGGCGGACACCTCATCGACATGCTGGTTCCGATTTTCTCACTCGTGATCTGCTGCGTTATCGGTATGATCTACACCGGCGGCTTCTTCAGTGGTGTCAGCTTCATCGATTCCTTCGCCGGCTCGGATGCCTCCGTCGGTCTCGTCTTCGGTTCCTTCTGCGCACTGGTCATCACCCTTGCGTTCTATCTGATCCGTAACGTACTCAGCTTCAACGAGTGCATGGACTGCCTGCCGGAGGGCTTCAAGCAGATGGTTCCGGCCATCCTGATCCTCACGCTCGCATGGTCTCTGAAGGCCATGACCGACAGCCTCGGTGCGAAGGAGTTCGTCGCCGGTGTCGTACAGGGTTCAGCCAAGAACTTCCTGCAGTTCCTTCCGGTCATCATCTTCATGATCGCCATCGGATTAAGCTTCGCAACCGGTACCTCATGGGGTACCTTCGGAATCCTCATCCCGATCGTCGTGGCCTGCTTCCAGGGCATCGACCACAACATGATGATCCTTTCCATGTCGGCCTGCATGGCCGGTGCGGTCTGCGGTGACCACTGCTCACCGATCTCCGATACCACCATCATGTCGAGTGCCGGCGCGCAGTGCCTGCACATCAACCACGTATCGACCCAGATCCCGTATGCGCTGACCGCGGCACTTTCCTCGGCGATCGCTTATATCGTGGCTGGTTTCACGAAGCATGCGGTCTCCGGACTGATTTCCGGCTTCGTCGTATTGCTTCTCGCGATGCTTGCGTTCCGTCACGCCACCGGTAAGGAATCAGAATAAACAGCGCACTGAATGATCAAAGCGGCTCTCATAGGAGGGCCGCTTTTTCTATGGCAGGATGATATCACTACGCCAGGCTCCCGGAGGGGCGGCAACCGAAACACAGTACTGCGAGCTCGGAAGACTCTAAGCCGGGACCCTAAGCGGCACTAGGCCCTCTGCAATCACTGAGTTTTCTTGATGAAAACTCAGCATTGCAGAGGGTTCCAAGGAGAGATAGCACCAAGTGCCGCCAAGGGGCCACGGCTTGATTCTTCACGACCTCTCCGTATGGTTTCTGTTGCCGGCCCTCCGGGGCTCTGGCTGATCGGTGTAGTTTGAAATATACGATTTGTCCGCGTGCTGCGGACAAATGTGCGCGTAGAATAACTTCGATTAATCGGAACTATAAAAGAAATTTATCATTCATATAAAGCTCTTCACAACTGGAAAAAATGCGATACAATATAAATAGAAGGAATGAGAACCATTCCCACAGGATGTTTCACAGGCTTTTTTCATGACAGCAGCTGTCTGCTGTACGTGGTCATGAGAGCATGGTCGAGAGGAGATGTTTTTATGAACGATACGTCAAGAATCAATGGATTTATGGATTTCGTTTCGGAGCTCCTGGTTACATTCGAGGCAGGAGCCATCGTGGTTGCATGTGTCACACTGCTTCTCAGCGGACTGCTGATGAGTGCAGGTCTTCCGGCAGCAGCGCAGTGCTTACAGTATTTCTTCGTAGCCATGGTCGGCATCGTGGCATGCGGTATCGTGGTACATTATGTAGATGCCTGAAGGCGTCTGGATCGATTCCTGCATGATGATAGTTGATATTTTCTTAAATTGATAACCCCTATAGATGATTGCTCCGTGTATCTGTTGCAGAAGACAGATGCGCGGAGCAGTTTTCTTTTGCGTGGTCTCGCTGTGAAGGCTGCCTTTTCGGGCTTGGTGAACGAGGCTTGTGATTTCAGCAAAAGCACGAAATTACGCACGGTAAACCGGTTAATAATTTAACGCTCGACATCTGGAAACGGGTAGTGCATAATGACAGCAGATTCATGATTTCTACAGAGAATGGCAGGAGGAAGAAACGATGGACGTACCATTTAAGATTGATCTCAGCGGACAGGTGGCCGTGGTGACCGGCGGCACCGGTGTCATCGGCGGCATGTATGCACGCGCACTGGCAGCGTGTGGCGCGAAGGTGGCCGTGCTCGGCAGAAGCAGGGAGAACGGAGAAAAGGTCGTGGCGGAAATCGCGGCGGATGGTGGCGAGGCCATGGCGGTGTCTGCGAATGTACTCGACCGGGAAAGTCTGATCTCCGCCCGCGAAGAAATCCTCGCCCACTACGGTCACCTCAACATCCTCGTGAACTGTGCCGGTGGCGCCGTGAAGTCCGCGCAGGTTCCGCAGGATTACTTCTGCGAGGCCGCCGAGGGAGAGGATACCTTCTTCTCCATCGACCTCGAGAATGTGCATCGTGAGCTTGACCTCAACATCTACGGCACCATGCTGCCGACCCAGGTCTTCGGCGAGGCACTGAAGGGGCAGGAGAATGCGAACATCGTGAACATCTCTTCGATGTCTGCATATCACCCGCTGACACGTATCCCGGGTTACTCCGCAGGGAAGGCCGGCGTCGCCAGCTTCACTGAGTGGTGCGCGATCTACTTCGCAAAGAGCGGCATCCGTGTAAACGCCGTCGCACCAGGCTTCTTCCATACCACACAGAATCACGCCCTCCAGTATAACGAGGACGGCACACCGAAGCCACGCACACAGCACATCGTCGACAGCACCCCGATGGGCAGCTTCGGCAGAATCGAAGACCTCGTCGGCGGCCTCCTCTACCTCGTCGACCCACGTGGCTCCCGCTTCGTCACAGGCACCATCCTCCCGATCGATGGCGGCTTCCACATCTACCAGGGCGTCTGAAAAACAGAACATGATGTCTGCTGCTTTTCCGCAGAAAACTCCGGAGGGCCGGTAACAACACCATTGGTGTTTCGTTACCGGCCCTCCGGCTGTTTTTACAGAAAATTTACAGAAGCATGAGGGCCGACTTTACAAAACTCCCCTAGTATGTAGGCGTAGTCAGGAAAACATGACAAACGTAAAAAGAAAACAAAAGGGATCGATGGGGATAAAAAGAGAGGTCGACAGACGACCGCCCCATGGCCCGCACATGAGGAGGATTAAATTATGAAGAAGTCAATCAAGCTTGCACTTGGCGCTGTGATGGCAATGTCGATGATGACCGCATGTGGCGCGAGCACCACAGAGACCGCTGCACCAGCTGCAGACACAACTGCAGCGGCAGTCGCAGATACCACAGCCGCAGATACCGAGGCCGCAGCAAGCGAGGCACAGACCGAGGCAGCCGGCGCTTCCATGGAGGGTGCCATCGATGTCATCTCCCGTGAGGATGGTTCCGGTACCAGAGGCGCATTCATCGAGCTTTTCGGTGTAGAGCAGAAGGATGCTTCCGGTGAAAAGGTCGATTACACCACCGATGACGCAGAGATCACCAACTCCACCGAGGTTATGATCACCTCCGTCGCAGGTGATAAGCAGGCCATCGGTTACATCTCCCTCGGATCTCTTAACGATTCCGTAAAGGCACTGAAGATCGACGGCGCAGCCGCAACCGTAGATGACATCAAGGATGGCACCTACAAGATCGCACGTCCGTTCAACATCGTCACCACCGGTGAGGTTTCCGATGTGGCACAGGATTTCATCAACTTCATCTTCTCCGAGGAAGGCCAGAAGGTCGTTGAGGACAACGGTTATATCTCCCAGGGCAACCAGGGCGCGTATACAGCATCTGGTAAGAGCGGTAAGGTCACCGTCGCAGGCTCCAGCTCTGTTACACCGGTGATGGAGAAGCTGGCAGAGGCATACAAGGCACTCAACAGTGATGTAACCGTAGAGGTTCAGCAGTCGGATTCCACCACTGGTGTTACATCTTCCATCGAGGGCGTATGTGATATCGGTATGGCTTCCCGCGATCTGAAGGATGAGGAGACCGCCAAGGGTGCACAGGGTCAGGTCATCGCGATGGATGGTATCGCCGTTGTGGTAAATAACGACAACCCGGTCGATGATCTTACTTCCGAGCAGGTAAAGGACATCTATGTAGGTGACACCACCGACTGGTCCGACCTGGCATAATTCCATCCTGTGAAAGATGAAACGTTGAGACTTCACTTAGATAAGGAAATCGTATGGAAAACGAACTTACATTACATCATGTAGTCCACGAAGTTCATGAAACAGCTGCAGAGAGCCCGGTAACGGGCTCCTCTGTGTGTATGAACATCGCAAACGATCAGGTACTGGGAAATACGCCGGTATCGCAGGGCCTTGCAGGAAGAGCGGATGCACAGCAGGCGGAAAAAACGAGTGCGCGTGTGACCGGTGACAACCCGCTTCGTGGCAGCGGCGCCGCAGCGGTTCGCGAGAGCATCGCAAAATATGTGTTCATGCTGCTCGCAAGTATGAGTATCTTTCTCGTCATCCTGATCTGTTATTTTCTCTTCTCCAATGGTATTCCGGCGATTCTGAAGATCGGTGTGAAGCAGTTCCTGACCGGAACTACCTGGAAGCCGAAGAATAACATCTTCGGTATCCTGCCGATGATCGTGGGCTCGGTTTATGTAACCATCGGTTCCATCCTCGTCGGCGTGCCGATCGGCATTCTGACGGCGGTATACCTGTCGAAGTTCTGTTCGAAGAGAGTTTATAAAATCATCAATCCGGCCGTCGAGCTGCTCGCCGGTATCCCATCGGTCGTCTACGGCTTCTTCGGTCTCGTCGTGATCGTTCCGATCGTCGCCATGCTGACCCGGCCGTTCGGAGGCAAGGGCAAGTCGATTCTGACCGCGTCCATCCTGCTCGGTATCATGATCCTGCCGACCATCATCAGCTGTGCGAAGGCCGCCATCGATGCTGTGCCGGAAAACTACTATGAGGGCAGCCTCGCACTGGGTGCGACCCATGAGCGTTCCATCTTCCATGTGATGGTTCCGGCCGCCCGCTCCGGTATCTTCGCCGGTATCGTCCTCGGCGTCGGCCGTGCTATCGGTGAGACGATGGCCGTCATCATGATCGCCGGTAACCAGCCACGTATGCCGAAGGGCATCTTCCAGGGTACACGTACCATGACCGCGAACATCGTCCTCGAGATGGGCTATGCCGTGGGTCTTCACCGTGAAGCCCTGATTGCGACGGGCGTCGTCCTGTTTATCTTCCTGCTGTGCATCAACCTGATCTTTAGCTTCATCAAGCACAAGTCGGAATCCAAGTACTAAGAGGGTAGGACATGAACCAGAAAACTGAAAGTATTTTATTACGTGCGGTGACCCTGCTGTCCGCAGCGCTGACCGTCGGTACACTGCTGTTCCTCATCATCTATATTCTGATCCGCGGTATCCCATATCTTCAGCCGAGCCTCTTCGCCTGGGAATACAATACGGAAAACGTTTCACTGATGCCGGCGATAATCAACACCATCGTGATGACGGTGCTGTCACTTCTGATCGCGATTCCGATGGGCGTCGGTTCTGCCATCTACCTCGTCGAGTATGCGAAGCGCGGATCGAAGTTCGTTGAGCTGATTCGATTGACAACCGAGACCCTGTCCGGTATTCCGTCCATCATTTACGGACTGTTCGGATACCTCCTGTTCGTCATCCAGCTGCACTTCGGCTACTCCATCCTAGGTGGTGCCCTCACGATCTCCATCATGATCCTGCCGCTCATCATGCGTCAGACCGAGGAGTCACTGAAGGCGGTGCCGGATCTTTTCAGAGAAGGCTCCCTGGGACTCGGCGCCGGTAAGCTGCGCACGATTTTTTCCATCGTGCTTCCATCCGCCGTGCCGGGTATCCTCGCGGGTATCATCCTCGCCATCGGACGTATCGTCGGTGAGACAGCGGCGCTGATCTATACCGCAGGTACGGTCGCCGGCATTCCGAACTCCATCATGGGTTCCGGACGAACCCTCGCGATCCACATGTATGTGCTCACGAACGAAGGCCTCTATACGAACCAGTCCTATGCAACCGCGGTGGTACTGCTTCTCGTTGTTACGATGATCAATGCACTCTCATCGATGCTGGCAAAGAAACTCGCATCGAAGGCGTAAGGAGAAAGAATAACGAAGATGATGGATAAGTTTGAAATCAAAGATGTGAATTTACATTATGGCGCATTCCATGCGCTTCACGACATCAACCTGAATATTGCGCCGAATGAGATCACGGCCTTCATCGGACCGTCCGGCTGTGGCAAGTCCACGCTGCTCAAGTCGCTGAACCGTATGAACGACCTGGTGGAGGGCTGCCGCGTCGATGGTCAGATCCTCCTCGATGGGCAGGACATCTATCAGAAGGATGTCGATGTCAATACACTTCGTAAGCGGGTCGGCATGGTCTTTCAGAAGCCGAATCCGTTCCCTATGTCGATTTATGACAATGTTGCCTACGGCCCACGTACGCACGGTATCCGCAACAAGAAGACGCTCGATGAGATCGTCGAGACCTCTCTTCGTGAGACGGCGATCTGGGATGAGCTGAAGGATCGTCTCGGAAAATCCGCACTCGGTCTGTCCGGTGGACAGCAGCAGCGTCTCTGCATCGCCCGTGCACTGGCCGTCAAGCCGGATGTCCTGCTCATGGATGAGCCGACCTCCGCACTCGACCCGATCTCCACCTCGAAGATCGAGGACCTCACCCTGCAGCTGAAGAAGGATTTCACGATCGTCATCGTCACCCACAACATGCAGCAGGCGACCCGTATCTCCGACAAGACCGCGTTCTTCCTTCTCGGAGAGCTGGTCGAGGCAGACAAGACCGAGAAGCTGTTCTCGATGCCGAAGGACAAGCGGACAGAGGATTATATCACGGGACGTTTCGGTTAATCAGAGGAAAACGATGATGAAAAGCTATGATTTATTTGATCTCTTCGCTGCATGGTTTACATGGACGGCGAAGCCGCGTCTCTTTCTGACAGGAAAGCTGCAGGAGGCCGGCTTCGTGCTGGAGCACAGTCTCCGGGAGAAAAAGAAGGAAAAGGCAGAGGTGTACCGCATGCGCGATGTACGCCGCACACAGAATATCGTACAGAATGGTGAGATGTAAGGAGGAACAGGATGCGTAGCAGGTTGGATCGACAGCTGGATGAGATGAAGCAGAACCTGATTGAGATGGGCTCCTGCTGTGAAAACTGTATCGGACAGGTGGCCCTGACCCTGCAGGAGATCGCAGCGACAGAGAGTACAGAGCTCAGCGAGAAAAACCGCCAGATGATCAATAAGATTTATGAGTCGGATGCGGAAATCGATAAGCTCGAGCGACTGATCGAGTCGGAGTGTCTCCGCCTCTTACTGGAGCAGCAGCCGGTAGCGAGGGACCTTCGCTACATCAGCTCGGCACTGAAGATGATTTCAGATCTCGAGCGGATCGGTGATCAGTGCTCGGATATCGCCGATATCGCAGAGTATCTCTATGGTAAGGATCAGGATGGTATGGAGTCGACGATTCGAATCCAGGATATGGCCAGCGCGACGATGCGCATGGTGACGAGGGCCGTCGAGTCCTTCATCCAGAAGGACCTCGCGCTTGCGAAGAGTGTGCAGGAATCGGATGATGTTGTGGATAACATGTTTGACGAGATCAAGAAGGAAATCGTCGAACTGATCGCGAGGTATCCGGATCGTGGCGAGATGATGCTGGATTTCCTGATGGTGGCGAAGTATTTCGAGCGGATCGGCGATCATGCGACGAATGTAGCGGAGTGGGTGGAGTTTTCCATCACCGGTGAGCGCCCGGTGATGACGAAGTATACCTTTGATCAGAAGACCATGGAAGAAAAGAAGCTGGCCCGAGATGAACGCGTTTTCAAGCGCGTACAGTAAAGCAACGGCCTGCCTGAGGGAACGGTTACGTCTGGACGAGAATTTAAACAGAAAATTCCTATTCTGTCGTAGTCAGGTATTCCAGAGTTTTTTATAATGGGGAAAAGCGAAACGCATCGGCTTCCGCCGACATCCCTGGTCAGTGCTGGATGCAGCGGTGTTCAGGATGCATACAGTACAGGAGATAAGAGATGACGAGAATTGCAGTTGTAGAAGACGATGAGAGTATTCAGAAGCTGATAACCTATGCGCTGACCGCCAATGGCTACGAGGCGCGCGGCTTCAGTGATGGCCAGACCTTCCTTGATGATGCCGAGAAGTTCGACCCTGCACTGGTGCTGCTGGATGTCATGATGCCGGGGATCGATGGTATCCAGGTCCTGCGCTGTCTCCGGAGAAGCGCGAAGTTCGCGGAGATTCCGGTGATGATGCTGACCGCAAAGTCGGCCGAGGCGGATAAGGTCTCCACCCTCGACCTCGGTGCCGATGATTATATGACGAAGCCGTTCGGCGTCATGGAGATGCTGAGCCGTGTCAAGGCTCTGCTCCGGCGCGCGAAGATGGGTGGAGGACAGAAGGGGACAGAGGAGGTCGTACGACCTGCGCTCCGCTTCCGTGAGATCACCCTCGATGAGGCGAAGCACCGGGTAAGCGTGCAGGAAGGCGGCGAGGAGCTTCATCCGGAGCTCACGCTGAAGGAGTTCGAGCTGCTTGACTATATGATGCATAATCAGGAGCTCGTGCTGACCCGTGATCAGATCATGGGTCAGGTATGGAATTATGATTATGAGGGCGAGAGCCGTACGATCGATATGCATGTGAAGACACTCCGCCAGAAGCTGGGGGAAGCCGGACAGTACATCAAAACCGTCCGTGGCGTCGGCTATCGTCTGAGTGCAGACTGATGCTATCGTGCGACCGATGGATCCGCTTGCAGGATGACGGCTGCGAAACAACCACCTGTACAGCAGGTGGTTCTGGTTCGTTCAGGCAGCCGACAGCTCATACAGGTAGAACAGCCTGTTTTAAAGAGGAAATAGATTGAAACAGCGTATTTACAGAAGCCTATGTATCACAGCCCTGCTTGCACTGATCCTCAGCACGCTCGCAAGTCAGGTGCTGTATTTTCGGTTTTACGATAAGCAGACCGATGAGAATCTGATGCTGCAGACCGACGCACTCTGTGCCGGCATCAATGAAATCGCGGAAGAGGGAAGCGAGAAGGTAGAGAATTTTCTGAATGAGTATCTGAAGGATATCCATCGCTCGAAGAATGCAGAGCTGCGTATCACCCTGGTGGATGCGGGCAGTGGTCAGGTCCTGTATGACTCGAAGGGAAACACCGAAACCATGGACTCGCATCTCGACCGGACGGAAATCGAGGAAGCCATGGCGAAAGGTGCGGGGCATGCCGTGCGACTCTCGAAGACCCTCGGACGAAATGCTCACTATGCAGCGATGCTCACCGCCGGCGGGCGATATGTCATTCGCCTCGGTCTGGAAACCTCAAACATCATCGGGATCTTCCTCCGCATCCTGCCGGCGATTCTCAGCATCATGGTGCTGCTCTTTCTGCTCGCGACGCAGATGGCGAATCGGCTGACGCATCAGATCGTGGCACCGCTCGATCATATGGCAGAGCAGATTCAGAAGATGGATACCCCGACGGTGGACCTGCCGGATGAAGATGTTTATGAGGAGCTACGACCATTTGTGAATTCAGTGAAACAGTCACAGCAGGTAAGAGAAGAATTTTCGGCCAATGTCTCGCACGAGTTGAAGACGCCGCTCACGAGCATTTCCGGCTTCGCCGAGCTGATGAAGGATGGCATGGTGACCGATGCAGCTCATGTGCGGGAGTTCTCGACGACCATCTATGATGAGTCCCAGCGTCTGCTGGCGCTGATCGATGACATCATGCATCTCAGCCGACTGGAAGCCGGTGTTGAGATGGAGCAGGAGCCGGTGAATCTCTATCTCCTTTCAGAGACGATCATCCATCGTCTCCGCGATAAGGCGATGAAGCATCAGGTTTCGGTCGATCTGTCGGGCGGCAGTGCGGAAATCACCGGTGTCCGTACGAACATCGAGGAGATGATCTATAATCTCATCGATAATTCGATCAAGTACAACCATCCGGATGGGCATGTCTACGTCATCTGTGAAGGCAGGTCCATCACGGTACAGGATGACGGCATCGGTATCCCGGAGGAGGATCTGAACCGCGTCTGGGAGCGCTTCTTCCGCGTCGATAAGTCCCACAGCCGCGCCATCGGTGGCACCGGCCTCGGCCTCTCGATCGTGAAGCACGTCGCAGAGCTCCACCACGCAAAGGTGGACATCAGCTCGCAGTTGAACCGCGGCACGAAAATCACCATCACCTTCCCGAAATGATGCATGGCAGCGATGGGCAAGGGCCCCGGAGGACCGGCAGCAGAAGCCATACGGAGAGACCGTGAATAAATCCAAATCAGGATCTTAGAACCAGTTAGTACTTTTCCCTGGACCCTCTAGCAACGCTGAGTTTTCATCAAGAAAACTCAGCGATTGCAGAGGGCTTACTGGTTCTTAGGTCCTGATTTGTGATTTTTCCGGTCACGGAGTACTGTGCTTCTGCTGCCGGTCCTCCGGGGCCCTCCCTGTACGAAGGGAATATGTGCCATGCCACGTGGTCACTTGATTTTGGCGTCCTTTCCGCGTATACTTGCGGGTATGCGGCTGAGTGGACCTTCGTGGCTATGCGCGCAGGTGCCGGATGTAGACATTGGCAGACTCAGTCCTCGGAAAGGACCAGCAGAGGGCCCGTTCAGAAGAAGGAGACCAGTATGGGATTTGAATTTAGATCGAAGCTTCCGACCAGCGCAGAAATCCGTGAGCAGATTCCGCTTCCGGAGAACCTTGCGAAGATCAAGGCAGAGCGCGATGAGGAAATCAAGGCAATTTTCAGAGGGGACTCACATAAGTTCCTCTTAATTATAGGACCGTGTTCGGCGGATCATCCGGATCCAGTACTCGAGTACTGCAATCGTCTGAAGGAGATTGCGGACGAGGTGCAGGATAAGATCATGATCGTGCCACGTATTTATACGAACAAGCCACGTACGACGGGTGAGGGCTATAAGGGCATGCTGCATCAGCCGGATCCGGAGAAGGGGGCGGATGTGCTCGCCGGTATCGGAGCGATCCGCCGTCTGCACATGGAGGTGCTTCGTCAGACCGGCTTCAGTACCGCGGATGAGATGCTGTATCCGGATAATCTGCGCTATCTCAGTGATATCATGAGCTATGTGGCCGTCGGTGCGCGTTCGGTGGAGAACCAGCAGCACCGCCTGGTGGCGTCCGGTATCGATGTACCGACGGGTATGAAGAACCCGACGTCCGGCGACCTCGGCGTCATGCTGAACTCGATCTATGCGGGACAGCATGCCCATGATTTCATCTTCCGCGAGTGGGAGGTAAAGTCGGACGGAAACCCGTATACCCATGCGATTCTCCGCGGTTCCCAGTCGAAGCACGGCCAGATCGTTCCGAACTATCACTACGAGGATCTGAAGCTTCTGTACGATCTCTATATGAAGAAGGATCTCGTGTATCCGGCCGTCGTGGTGGATACGAACCACTGCAATTCGGCGAAAAAGTACAAGGAGCAGCTGCGGATCTCTCAGGAAATCATGCACTCCAGAAAGTATTCTCCGGAGCTCGCTGGTTTCGTCAAGGGACTTATGGTAGAATCCTATATCGAAGAGGGAAACTGCAAGCCGGAGGATCATATCTTCGGAAAGTCCATCACCGATGCCTGCATCGGCTGGGATGATACGAAGCGTCTGATCTCGACGGTCTATGATTATGTATCTGTAACGGATTTTAATCATTAAAGAAGAGCGTTCCCCTGAAGGGCAGGATCCTGTAGGGGATGAAGCCTGAAGTTTATAAAGATGTGATTTATAAGGAGCAAGTAAAATGGGTGTTTATGAGGAGCTGGTAGCCAGAGGACTGATTGCGCAGGTTACCGATGAGAAGGAGATTCGTGATCTGGTCAATAACGGGAAGGCGACCTTCTATATCGGCTTTGACCCGACGGCAGATTCTCTGCATGTAGGTCACTTTATGGCACTGACCCTGATGAAGCGTCTGCAGGAGGCCGGCAATAAGCCGATCGCCCTGGTCGGCGGTGGTACCGGTATGATCGGTGACCCGTCCGGTCGTTCCGATATGCGTAAGATGATGACCATCGAGCAGATCGATCATAACTGTGAGTGCTTCAAGAAGCAGATGAGCCGTTTCATCGAGTTCGGACCGGGCAAGGCCCAGATGGTCAATAACGCCGACTGGCTGCGTAATCTGAACTTCCTGGATTTCATGCGTGAGATCGGACCGTGCTTTTCGGTCAATGATATGCTGCGTGCACGCTGCTATACCAATCGTATGGAGCAGGGCCTGACCTTCCTGGAGTTTTCCTACATGCTGATGCAGGGCTATGACTTCTACCGTCTGTATAAGGACTACGGCTGCAATATGGAGTTCGGTGGCGATGATCAGTGGTCCAATATGCTGGCCGGTACGGAGCTGATCCGTAAGAAGGAGGGCAAGGATGCCTATGCGCTGACCATCACCCTGCTGACCAACAAGGAAGGCAAGAAGATGGGCAAGACCGCGGGTGGTGCGGTATGGCTCGACGCAAATAAGACTACACCGTATGAGTTCTACCAGTACTGGAGAAACGTCGATGACGCCGATGTCATCAAGTGCCTGAAGCTGCTCACCTTTATCCCGATCGAGGAGATCGAGGAGATGGCGAAGTGGGAGGGCGCAGACCTCAATAAGGCAAAGGAGAGACTCGCATACTCCCTCACCGATCTCGTCCATGGTAAGGAAGAGGCGGAGAAGGCAGAGGCAGCCGCAAAGGCGATCTTCGTCGGCGGTGGCGACAGTGAGCATATGCCGAAGTACACCCTGAAGGCAGAGGATTACCGCGATGGCAGCATCGATATCTGCGGTATGCTCTTCGTTTCCGGCCTGTCGAAGTCGAGATCCGAGGCTCGTCAGAATGTGCAGCAAGGCGGTGTGCAGGTCGCTGGGGAAAAAATCACCGATGTGAAGAAGAGCTTCACCGCGGAGGATTTCAAGGACGGCGTCGTCGTTCAGCGTGGTAAGAAGAACTTCGTAAAGATCTTCAGCTAAGCGCGGGGCCGCCGGTCTGTGTTCATCACAGGCGCCGGGGCGTTCCTTACAATAAACTTACAAAAACGGGAAGTGTCTTGAACACTTCCCGTTTTTTCTTTATAATGCAAGAAACAGATATTAAAAAGTGAATTTTCAAATTTGATTTTTCATTTTTTTGAGTAGAGGAGCCCTGAGTAATCATGGTTTTTAAGAGAGGTATACGTGTGCTGATGCTGACGGCCATGCTTTCCTGCATGATGGTGGTGACGGCACTCGCGGCGAATCGTACGATCGCCAACAAGCTGGAGAGTCCGGTAAAGCTGGTCGTCGACAGCGACTATATCACAGGTAAGGTCAATGATCCGGTTTCGCGTCAGACGAAAACGGCTTTTATCGTGCGCGATAACGCGGCTTTCCATCTGGAGTCCACATCGATGGAGAGCACGGATGTGATTTTCTATATCAATTCCTTCGTCGAGGGACAGGATATGGGCATCCATAATCGTGTCCAGAAGAAGCTGGCGAAGATCGGCGAGGATCTGACGATGCTCCCGGAGGACGTCTATGAGAGCTGCACCGCGGATGGTACGGGCTATGATTTCCTGAACCGCTGCTATGATATCCGCGTCTATCTGGATCATGACGGAAAGCTCTACGAGGATTACTACTTCGGCCTCGTGGATGACCAGACCTATGAGCAGATGAAGGCGGAGTATGAACGTGTACAGGAGGAGCTGAAGGCGCTGAAGATTTCGGCGTAGCTGCATCCGTAAAATGGGTATATGAAATACGAATGGAGGCGGAGCACCGAAAGGGCTCCGCTTTTTTGGAGGATGAAAGAATGAGACATCATGTAGTACATAAAGATTCATATCGAACATCAGATACAGGAAGGCTTCTGCCGGCACTGGTGCTGGCGGGTGCGATGACGCTTGCGTGTGCTGGTACGGCGGTGGCAGGCAGCGTGGCAGCCAGCGGTGTCGATGTGTCGGCGTACCAGATGAGCCTGCCGGGCGGTGGAAACAGTGCGACTGCCGGACAGAGCGCAGCGGCAGCGCTACCGACGGGCGGAGCGGCGATCGCACAGGACCAGAGCATTGGCGCCCACTACGCGACGGTGCAGTCGGCGGAGATCGATACCGCAAATCCGGCGGTCATCGATATCACGGTCGATGCAGCGTCACTCGTCGGCAGCGGGCAGCAGCTGTACCTCTTTGCGGTGAAGCCGTACCAGATGAACCTCGATGGCCGGACAGACTATCTGGCGGTGCAGGAGGTCGGAAACGGCAGTCTTCAATTCACGGCAGACCTGCAGGACGGCCCGAACAGTCTTCGGACCTATGATGCATTCGTAGTTGCCATCGCCAGTGGGAACGGCTATCAGATCGTATCGAACCGTTGCTACATCGGGAATCCGGAGCTGATCGCGGCAGACCAGTCGCCGGCGCTGAACCGCGGGAAGAAGGGACTGCTGGTGGATCCGAACATCCTCGATGATGCCATCGACCTCGGGATCAAGCATGCCTTTATCCCGGTCACAACCGCACAGCTTTTCGGCACCGGCGTCAGCTACAACTATGATGGAAAAGTCTATTCCTTCGATTCGGCCCTGATTCAGCAGCTGGATCAGGAGATCAGCCGTCTTTCAGGCGCAGGGGTGGCGGTCACGGTAAACCTCGTAAATGGATGGAATCCGACGCAGCCGGCGCTCTACCGTCCGGGCACGAAGGTGGTCACGAGCGATGCGGCGCTGTACTATGGCTTCAATGTCGAAACCGAGGATGGCTTCCAGCTGGTGAAGGCGATGGCGACCTTCCTTGCGAGCCGCTACAACGGGCATAACGGGTACGGAAAGATCACAAACTGGGTCATCGGAAACGAGATCAATAACCAGTACTGGAATTATGTCGGAAATTACAGTGTCCGGGACTATACGCGGATTTTCCAGCGGACCTTCCGTGTGTTCTATACCGCCATCAAATCGGTTTCGGCGAGCGATAATGTCATGTTCTCGCTGGATCAGTACTGGACGATCCGACCGGAGGCCGGATCGGTCGGAAAGTATCCGGGAAAGGATGTGCTGGATAACTTTATGTTTATCGATCAGGAGGAGGGAAAGACCAACTGGGCACTGGCGATCCATCCGTACCCGTATCCGTTGACCGATCCGAATTTCTGGGATGATTTCTCCTCTGGCAAGGTGACGAACGACCTCACCACACCGGTCATCAGCTATGCAAACCTTTCGGTATTGACGAACTATATGCACAGTCAGTATATGCTGGATAAGCTCGGTCAGGTACGAAATATCTTCATGACCGAGGAGGGCTTCAGCTCCGTCCGGAAGCTTACACAGGACGCACAGATGGAGCAGGCGGCGGCCGTCGCCTATGGCCACTATATCGTCGAGAACAACCCGGACATCGATGCCTACATGCTTTCCCGTCAGCTGGACAATGCCGCCGAAACGAAGGATGGACTCTACTTCGGACTGTCTTCCGTCGGCGCAGATGGTGCCTCGCTCGTCGCGAAGCCGGCCCGCGAGGTCTTCAAGTACATCGACGATCCGAACACCTCGCTCATGGTATCGGATTTTGCGAAGACCATCATCGGCATCAGCGACTGGGCACAGGCCATTCCGGGATTTCATTTCTGATGTTTTAAACTTACACTTGCCTCCATAGATAAATAGGGATTATAATTGCTATAATTTTTTTATTAGAGGAGGCAATTATGCAAAAACTAGGATTTCGACAGACGATCACGATCGGCTTCATGCTGTTCTCTATGTTCTTCGGCGCTGGTAATCTGATTTTTCCACCGCTTCTCGGCGCACAGGCTGGAAGCAGTACGGTTCTGGCGATGGTCGGACTGACCATCACCGCCGTCTGCTTCCCGATTCTGGCCGTCGCTGCCGTCGCGAAGCATGATAATCTCGTGAAGCTCGGTTCGATGATCCATCCGGTGTTTGCATCAGTGTTTACGGTCCTCATCTGCCTGATGATCGGCCCCTTTGTCGCGATCCCGCGTACCTGCAGTACTTCCTTCGAGATGGCGGTCGCACAGTTCCTGCCGTCTGAGAGCGGATCGGTCCTCATGATGGCACGTATTCTCTACTCCATGGTATTCTTCGCCGGTGCGACCTTCGTGGCCCTGCACCCGAATAAGCTGAAGGATATCCTGGGCAGAATCATGACGCCGATTCTGGTCATACTGATCGTCGTCACCTTCGTGGGAACCGTGATGAAGCTGCCGGTGACGGTCGCAGCGCCATCCACCATCGGCTATCAGGAGCATCCGATCATGACCGGCTTCATGACCGGTTATCAGACGATGGATATCCTGGCGGCGCTCAACTTCGGACTCGTCATCGCGATGAACATCGAGGATTTCGGTGTGCATGATCGTCGGGCGATCGCAGGTGAAACGGTGAAGGCCGGGCTCATCGCCGGTGTCATGCTGGCTCTTGTATATTTCGCAACCTCCTATATCGGTGCGATCTCGAGTGGCGTTCCGGGACTCCTGACCGAGACGGAAACCGGTGCCGGTATCCTGTCGTATGCGATCCAGCAGTGCTTCGGTGCGGCGGGACAGATCATCGCCGGACTCATCTTCTTCATCGCCTGCTTCAACGTCTGCTGCGGACTGCTGTCCAGCGGCTCGGAGTATTTCCATAAGCTGGTGCCGAAGATCAGCTATAAGACCTGGCTGTTCGGCTTCGCGATCTTCAGCTTCGTGATTTCCAGCGCCGGACTGTATCGTATCCTGAGCTTCTCCTTCCCGGTCCTGAAGGTAATGTGTCCGATCGCCATCGCCGTGACGATCTTCGGCCTCGTGAAGAAGCGCCAGGCGGAGTAATCGGTCAGAAGAGCGGGGAAGCTATTCGTTTCGCCATGGCCTCGAAGGGCCGGCAGCAGAAGCACCATAGAGGCAGAAAGGTTTTTGTGACTCTGCCGAGGATGTATAAAAATCTTAAAACGGAACCCTTAGTGGCACTTGGATTTATTTTCCTTAGCACCCTCTGCAACACTGAGTTTTCATAAAGAAAACTCAGTCGTTTGCAGAGGGCCTAGTGCCACTTAGGGTTCCGTTTTTGATTTTTAACACCGCAGGCAATGGCTAAAAAAACCTTTCTGCCTCCATGCTTGCTTTAGGCCGGATACACCAGATGCGTGTCATCGATCACGTAGAGCGTTTCGTCGAGGTAGCGCTTCGCGAGCCAGTTTGCCATGCCGAGGTTCTGGTCGAGGTAGTTTCCGCAGTCGCGAGGTGCCGCGCCCGGGATCGGGTCATGGAAGTCGCGGATGAACTCAAACATACGCGTGATGACGGATACGATGTCGCGGGAGCTGAGATCGCCGGCGAAGATGACGTAACAGCCGGTGCGGCAGCCCATCGGTCCGAAGTAGATGGTCTTCTCGGCCCATTCCGGGTCGTTTCGGAGGAAGGTGGCACCTAAGTGCTCGATGGTGTGAAGCTCGGCGGTATTCATGACCGGCTCACGATTCGGTCTCGTCATACGAAGATCGAAGGTCGTCAGGGTCTCGGCGCCGACTTTATCTTTTCTGGAAACGTAGATGCCCGGCTCCAGCTTCTCGTGATTGATGGTAAAGCTTGCGATTTTTTCCATGGTGTACCTCCTGGAAGAGAATAGTAGTGTGTAAGTTCAATTATTATAGAAAAAAGCGCTGGTGTGCGCAAGCTGTGCGTGAAAACGAAGCACAGTACAGTGGCGCTTCTTCGGCAGCGCCTGGATGAATGCCGGAATGATGAAAAAGCGGAGGATCATTGAAAATATAGAGTTGAAATTAATTTCCTCGATTTCACCGATATTGATTGAGCGTTTCCGCGTTCTCGCTTATAATAAAGCTAGAGTATGGCCGTGAAACCGTTTCGACGGAGTATTATCGAAAAGGAGGAAATAATATGGGCCTTTTACAGGTTGGTTTAGGCGCTGCGGAATCTGTTCTTTCGGATCAGTGGCGTGAATATTTTTACTGCGATGCGTTGACAGAAGACGTCCTCATGAAGAAGGGCGAGGCGCGGCAGGCGAGAAGAGCATTTAATACGAAGAAGTCAGATAACCTCATCACGAACGGCGCGATCATCGCGGTGAACGAAGGTCAGTGTATGATCATCGTCGACAACGGTGCGATCGTAGAGGTCAGTGCCGAGCCGGGTAAGTTTGTATGGGATGCGTCGACCGAGCCGTCGATTTTCTATGGTGGACTGAAGAAGGGTATCGTGGATTCCTTCAATACATGGAAGAAGCGTGTGGCGTTCGGAGGCGATACCGCGACGGACCAGCGCATCTACTTCTTCAACACGAAGGACATCATCGGAAACAAGTATGGAACACAGAATCCGATTCCGTTCCGTATCATCGATCGAAACATCAACCTCGATACCGATGTTGCGGTTCGTTGCCATGGTGAGTATGCATATCGTCTGGCCGATCCGATCCTGTTCTATAAGAAGCTCTGCGGAAACGTAAGCGATGAGTTCCGGAGAGATCGTATCGACAGCCAGCTGAAGACGGAGCTGCTTACGGCACTGCAGCCGGCATTCGCCGCTGTATCCGAGCAGGGCGTACGTTATTCACAGCTTCCGGCGCATGCAGATGACATCGCACGGGCACTGGATGTGGAGCTTTCGAATACCTGGGGACAGAACTACGGTATCGAAATCGCAGCCTTCGGTCTCAGCTCCGCGACGATTTCGGACGAGGATGCAGAGCGCATCAAGGTGCTTCAGATGAACGCAGCACTGAAGGATCCGACGATGGCAGCCGCAACGATCGCAGCTGCGCAGGCACAGGCGATGAAGGATGCGGCGAACAATACCGCGACCGGACCGATGTTGGCCTTCGCCGGTATGAACATGGCGAACATGGTCGGTGGAATGAACAGTCAGCAGCTCTATGGTATGGGTGGCGCACCGCAGCAGACACCGCCGACGACACCGTCACCGGCGGCCGCAGGTGTTGGCGTAGCTGCCGCTGCTCCGGCAGGCAGCTGGACCTGTGCATGTGGAACCGTGAATACGGGCAACTTCTGCTCGAACTGTGGAAGCCAGAAGCCACAGCCGTCGACCTGGACCTGCCCGAAGTGCGGACATCAGGGCAATACAGGTAATTTCTGCTCGAACTGTGGAACACCGAAGGCGTAAGCGGATGCAGTAGATTTGTGGTGCGATGTCCGAATGGACATCGCACTTTGTATATGTATCTGAAACAGGGGCATTCGGAGGGTGGATTCTGCGACAGCGTCTCCGAAGTCTTCTCTTTGAGAGACGAATGTGAGATCGAAGATACATATGAGAATGGAAGGAGGGACAGAGATGCAGACGGCACAGGCGAATACCAATGTAACGAACCGCGCGAGTGGATCCGCTGCCGAGGATCGCGAGACCACGATGACGAACACCCTGCAGGAGACGGATCGAAAGTGCCCGCAGTGTGGTGGAACGCTCGAATTTGATCCATCGACCGGTGGGCTGAAGTGCCCATACTGTGATTATACCGAAGCGATCCAGCATGAGGAGGAAGCGAAGGAGAGCGGCACGATCGATGATGAGGGCAGATTCGTCGCGACAGAGCATGCCTATACCGGAAAGGAGGACACCGCGACGACCGACTGGGGTACGGCGACGAAGACGGTCATCTGTAAGTCCTGTGGCGCGGAAATCATGTACGACGCAAACGCCATCGCAAACGTCTGTCCGTACTGCGGATCTACCCAGGTGATGGAAGCCGGCGATCAGAAAGAGAAGATCATGGCACCGGGTGGGGTGGTGACCTTCGATGTCGATCAAAGGCGTGCGGCAGAGCTCTTTAAGACCTGGATCGGGCATAAGTTTTTCTGCCCGAAGCTGGCGAAGGAGAGTGCGGAGCCGGATAAATTCCATGGCGTGTATGTGCCGTACTGGACCTTCGATGCAGAGGCAAGCGGTGACTATACCGGTGAGTATGGTATCAACCGTACCGTGAAAAAGGACGATGGGAAAACCGAGATCGTCACGGACTGGTATGGCTGCAGCGGCGAGATCGAGCACTTCTTCGATGATGTGCTGGTGACCGCTTCGGATCGCTATGATCAGAATATACTTCAGTCGGTGGAGCCGTATCGTACAGATGATGTGAAGCCATACAAGCCGCAGTATCTGGCCGGCTTTATGGCCGAGCGTTATACGCTGAAGCTGACGGATGCCTGGCCGAAGGCGCAGAGCATCATGGATGAAGAGATGCATGAGCTTGCAGAAGATGATATCCGTGATCAGCATAACCCGGATGATGTTCGTTCAGTCAGCATCGAGGCGAAGTATGCCGATGTAACGTATAAGTATCTGCTGCTTCCGGTATGGATCTCCTGCTTCCGTTACCAGGATAAGATCTATCGTTTCATGGTCAACGGACAGACCGGAAAGGTATCCGGCAAGACGCCGATCAGCTGGATCAAGGTAGCGCTGACCACGATCGCCGTGATCGCGATCATCATGCTCCTGTATTATCTGCTTGGGGATTAAAAACGTATACGAAAAGAGGACTGCCGGCGGTAGTCCTCTTTTTATACTCGGGCTCGGAAGCTTCGTTATCTGATGAGCGAGGCGATCTTATCCCCCATCTCGTCGGTGTGCAGGCAGGTGAGACCCTCTACGTCATCTTCCATGATATCACCGGTGCGGAAGCCGGTGCGAAGTGCTTCGGCAACCGCATCCTCGATGGCGTCGGCTTCCTTCGTGAGATTCAGTGAGTAGCGGAGCAGCATCGCTGCGCTCAGAATCGTCGCAAGCGGATTCGCGATGTTCTGACCGGCGATATCCGGTGCCGATCCGCCGGACGGCTCATAGAGACCGAAGCTGTCCTCGCGGAGGGAAGCGGATGGCAGCATGCCGAGGGAGCCGGCGATCTCTGCCATCTCATCGGAGAGGATGTCACCGAACATGTTCTCGGTCACGACAACATCGAACTGACCCGGATTCCGAACGAGCTGCATCGCCGTGGAATCCACGAGTGCATGCTCGAGCTGTACATCCGGATGCTCCGCCGCCACTTCCGTAACGACCTTCCGCCACAGTCTGGACGAATCGAGAACATTGGCCTTATCCACGGAGGTCACATGGCCGTGGCGCTTCTCTGCAATCTCGCAGGCCTTCTTTGCGATCCGGCGGATTTCATAGTCGTGGTACACGAGCGTATCGGTTGCGACCTCCTCACCATCGACGGTTTCGGTTTTCCGTGCGCCGAAGTAGAGACCACCGGTGAGCTCACGCACCATCATCACGTCGAAGCCCTGCTCTGCGATCGACTCGCGCAGCGGACACGCCCTCCGAAGCTCCGGATAGAGATGCGCCGGGCGGAGATTGCAGAACAGTCCGAGGGACTTCCGAAGCTTCAGAAGCCCGGCCTCCGGACGCTTCTCCGGTGGCAGCTCATACCAGTGGGACTGGCCCACCTTGCCGCCGATCGAACCCATGAGCACGGCATCTGCGGACTGGCAGGCCGCGACCGTCGCATCCGTCAGCGGCTCACCATATGCATCGATGGAGCAGCCGCCCATCAACACCTTCTCAAACGTAAACTGGTGACCATAGACCTCGGCTACCTTCTCGAGCACCTTCTGGGCCTCGGCCACGATCTCCGGACCGATGCCATCTCCCGGTATCGTCACAATCTTTGCATTCATCGACATTCCTCCCCGCATCCTTTGCGGCTCTCTGTATTTAAATCGCAGGCCAATGCCTACATCAGAATTCTACACCCATAACTCTACATTATTATCTGCCGAGTTCCAATACCGATCGGTTATGCAAGACATGAACGCAGCAGAGGGCCTAGTGCCGCTTAGGGGTCCCGACTTAGAGTCTTCCGAGCTCGGAGTACTGTGTTTCTGCTGCCGCCCCTCCGGCCTCTGCTGTCCATGACAGAAAATCTTGAAAGCACGCCAAACAAGTGTTCAATGCAGCGCTTCTGTGCTATACTGAAAAAACGATTTGGAGGGCGCTATGGAACACAACGAATTCAAGCTTCATTCTGACTATGCACCGACCGGTGACCAGCCGCAGGCCATCGAAAAGCTGACGCTCGGCTTCAAGCAGGGAAATCAGTTCGAGACCCTGCTTGGTGTTACCGGCTCCGGCAAGACCTTTACGATGGCGAACATCATCCAGCGACTGCAGAAGCCGACACTGATCATCTCACATAACAAGACCCTGGCGGCACAGCTGTATTCCGAGATGAAGGAGTTCTTCCCGGAGAACGCGGTCGAGTATTTCGTTTCCTACTATGATTATTATCAGCCGGAGGCGTATCTGCCATCGACCGATACCTACATCGAGAAGGATTCGGATATCAATGACGAGATCGATAAGCTGCGCTGCTCGGCGATGGCTTCCCTGAACGAGCGTGATGATGTCATCGTCGTATCCTCGGTTTCCTGCATCTACGGTCTCGGTGAGCCGAAGGAATATGCGAACATGGCGATCTCCGTCTGGAACGGTGCCCGGAAGGACCGGGATCACTTCATCCGTCAGCTGATCGATATCCAGTATAACCGGAACGACATCGACTTCAAGCGTGGTACCTTCCGCGTGATGGGCGATGTCGTGGACGTGTTCCCGGCGTCGGAGGGCGAGGAGGCGTACCGCGTCGAGTTTTTCGGTGATGAGGTCGATCGCATCACGAGGATCAATGCACTCACCGCGAAGGCGACGGCGGTCATGGACCACATCGTCATCTATCCGGCGAGCCCGTATGTCATCCCGCAGGAGAAGCTGAACCGTGCGTGCGAGAATATCCTGCAGGAGATGGAGGCGCAGGTCCGTTACTTTAAGGATAACGATAAGCTGATCGAGGCACAGCGCATCGCGGAACGGACGAACTATGATGTCGAGATGCTGAAGGAGACCGGCTTCTGCTCCGGCATCGAGAACTACACCCGGCACTTAAGCTTCGGAAAGCCGGGAGATCCGCCATATACCCTCATGGACTACTTCCCGGATGATTATCTCGTCATCGTGGATGAGTCGCATGTCACACTGCCGCAGGTACGTGGCATGTATAACGGAAACCTCTCCCGGAAGGAGACGCTCGTGGATTTCGGCTTCCGTCTGCCATCAGCCCTCGATAACCGTCCGCTGAATTTCACGGAGTTCGAGCAGAAGATCGATCAGATGCTCTTCGTGTCGGCGACGCCGGGCGAGTATGAGGCGGAGCATGAGCTTCTCCGGGCGGATCAGATCATCCGTCCGACCGGCCTGCTGGATCCGGAGATCGAGGTGCGTCCGACGAAGGGACAGATCGATGATCTGATCGCCCAGATCCATCGTGAGATCGAGGGGAAGCATAAGATTCTCGTCACGACCCTGACGAAGCGCATGGCGGAGGACCTGACGAAGTACCTGAAGGACGCCGATATCCGCGTACGCTACCTCCACTCGGACATCGACACCCTGGAGCGCGCGTCCATCATCCGTGACATGCGTCTCGATAAGTTCGATGTGCTGGTCGGCATCAACCTGCTCCGTGAGGGCCTCGATATCCCGGAGGTCGCGCTCGTCGCCATCCTCGACGCGGATAAGGAGGGCTTCCTCCGTTCGGAGACCTCGCTCATCCAGACGGTCGGTCGTGCTGCGCGTAATGCGGATGGCCATGTCATCATGTACGCGGATACCATCACGGATTCCATGCGCCATACGATCGATGAGACCGAGCGACGCCGGAAGATCCAGATGGCGTATAATGAAGCACACGGTATCACACCGACCACGATCCATAAGGCGGTCGCTGATCTGATCGCGATCGGAAAGGCCGTCGATGTGGATGATCCGCATGGCATAGAGAAGGATGTGGAGTCGATGACGCATCAGGAGATCGAGAAGCTGATCCGTGAGCTGTCGAAGAAGATGCGTGCCGCTGCTGCGGAGCTCAACTTCGAGGATGCGATGAAATACCGCGATAAGATCGAAGAAATCCGGAAAAAGTCAAAAGGCGAGGAGTGAATCGAAGAAGGGCAGCCTCGTGAGGCTGCCCTTCTTCGGTGGTTATAGATCAGTAGTTTTTATCAGCGATGGAGTGGGCCGTCTTGTCCCAGTTCGGTTTGCAGCGCTTATAGTGGCGACGGAAGTACTCGCTGTACATCACATCCACGAGGAAGAGCTGCGAGATCTCTGCCGAGGTGGAGCCGTTCTGGAGGGTGCCTTCATTGGCTCCGCAGAGCAGTATGATGTCCGCAAACTCGGTGAGCGGGGACTTCGTAAAGCGGGTGATCACGATCGTCTTCGCACCGGCGGCCTTCGCGGAACGGGCGATCTCGACCGTATCCTTCGTCGAACCGGAATAGGAGAAGATGAGAGCGACATCCTGATCGGTCAGCGTCGACGCGGTGATCAGCTGCATGTTCGCATCCATGTTACAGATGACCTTCGGCTCGATGCGAAGGAACTTGTTCATGGCCTTCATCGCGGTCAGCATCGAGGTGCCGACACCGAAGAAGACGATGCGCTTCGCGCTGCTGAGGGCATCCATCGCTGCCGTCATCTGCTTCACATCGATGAGGGAATAGGTTTCCTGAATCGCGGAAACATTCTCCGACAGCACCTTCTTCGCGAGCTCAGAGATGTTATCCTCGAGGGTGATGGTCGTATCCTCGGTATCCGTCAGCGGGGACTCACTCGCGCGCATACTGAGCGAGAGCATCATCTTAAACTCCTGATAGCCCTTCACATTCATCGTCTTACAGAATCGGAAGACGGAGGTGTCGCCGACGTCGCAGGCACCGGCCAGGTCGGAAATCGACATGAAAAGTACCTTCTTCGGGTTTTCCAGAATGTAATCCGCTACTTTTTTCTCCGCCTTCGTAAACTGATTATAGGCGGAGCGTATTTTGGTAATGTAATCGTCCTGCATACTCGTTTTCTCCTCTCAAGCAGTAGTCCACCGAAACAAAATCACAGTAGTACATACGGCATTATCATAGCATTATCGGAAATTTGTTTCAACAAAAATAATTTTCAAAATCTCGCCTCCACATTCTTTCCTTGTATTTTTCGGGCCAATGCCTTATAATATACAAGTTCGTAAAACCGAATAGGTTCTTATAGCTTAACTGGATAGAGTACCGGCCTCCGACGCCGGTGGTCGCGGTTCGAGTCCGCGTAGGAACATCTTTTGCCCGGTGCATCTGCACCGGGCTTTTTCATGCCCGGAGACTTCCGCGGAGCCGAGGGGTCAGACCCTCGCCTGGATTTGGCCTTCTCTTACCGCATTCCAGAAGAGGGTCTGACCCCGGAAACTTCCGGAAGATGCAGAATTTTGTCTGCCTGTCCTGTTGAGAATTGTACAAAAGCCGATACATAAAAATTATTTATATACTATATAAAGCGCAACGGTGCTATCATATGCCTAATCAAGGGAAACCTTCAAATACACGATTCAAAGGAGATAGCGATGAGCAGAGTCTATAATTTCAGTGCGGGACCAGCAGTTTTACCGGAAGAGGTTCTTCGGACAGCGGCAGCAGAGATGCTGGATTATCATGGATGTGGGATGTCCGTGATGGAGATGTCTCATCGCTCGAAGGACTTTCAGGCGATCATCGATACAGCCGAGGCAGATTTCAGAGAGCTGCTCGGGGTACCGGAGAATTATAAGGTACTGTTCCTGCAGGGCGGAGGAAACACGCAGTTTGCGATGGTGCCGATGAACCTGATGCGCCATGGCGTGGCCGATTACATCGTGACGGGCCAGTGGGCGAAGAAGGCCGCAAAGGAAGCGGAGATGTACGGTAAGGTGAACGTCGTCGCCAGCTCAGCCGACAAAACCTTCAGCTACATCCCGGATCTTCAGAACCTCGCCATCGATGACGACGCAGATTATGTATACATCTGCCAGAACAACACGATCTACGGAACCACGATCCGTGAGCTTCCGAACACGAAGGGCAAGGACCTTGTATCCGACGTCTCCTCCATGTTCCTGAGCGAGCCGATGGATGTTTCGAAGTACGGTGTCCTCTGGGGTGGCGTGCAGAAGAACGTGGGTCCGGCCGGTGTGACCATCGTCGTGATCCGTGACGACCTCATCCGTGAGGACGTGCTTCCGGGCACCCCGACCATGCTCCGTTACAAGACCCATGCCGATGCGAAGTCTCTGTACAACACGCCGCCATGCTACAACATCTATGTATGCGGTCTCGTGTTCAAGTGGCTGAAGGAGATGGGCGGCCTCGGCGTGATGAAGGAGCGGAACGAGCAGAAGGCGAAGATCCTGTATGATTACCTCGATCAGTCGACGATGTTCCGCGGCACCGTCGCGCCGAAGGATCGTTCCCTCATGAATATCCCGTTCATCACCGGCGATGCTGACCTCGATGCGAAGTTCATCGCAGAGGCATCCGCAGCCGGCTTCAAGAACCTGAAGGGTCACCGCACCGTCGGCGGTATGCGCGCATCGCTCTATAACGCGATGCCACAGGAGGGCGTCGTAAAGCTCGTCGAGTTCATGGATGCATTTGAGAAGAATAACCGATAAGAAACGTGTTGAAGGCAGCGGCGAATGCTTCTGCCGGCGATGCGGTACCATACCGGAGGAACACGCGGACCGGCCATGACGCTGGTGCCCGTACGGAAAGGACGAACATCATGAAGAATCGTGAAATTTACTGCTTAAACAATATCAGCCGTGTCGGAACCGGACGTTTCCGGAAGGGCTATACCCTGGTGGACGAGATCGACCACGCCGCCGGCGTGTTGGTGCGCTCCGCCGATATGAAGGCGATGGACTTCCCGCCGACGCTCCGTGCCATCGGACGTGCCGGTGCCGGCGTCAACAACATCCCGCTCGACCGCTGTGCCGAGCAGGGCATCGTCGTATTCAACACCCCGGGTGCTAATGCAAATGCCGTGAAGGAGCTGGTGATCGCGGGTCTGATGTTGGCGAGCCGTGACATCATCGGCGGCAATCAGTGGATCCGGGAGCATGCCGATGTCCCGACCATCCAGAAGGATGCCGAGAAGGCAAAAAAGAACTTCGCCGGCTGTGAGATCAAGGGCAAGACCCTCGGCGTCATCGGCCTCGGTGCGATCGGCGTACTCGTCGCGAATGCCGCCGTCGATCTCGGGATGGAGGTCTATGGCTATGATCCGTACCTCTCCGTGAAGTCTGCCTGGGATCTCTCTCAGAAGGTGCATCACGCGGCGATCCTCGATGAAATCTACGATAAGTGTGACTATATCACGATCCATGTACCCGCCGTCGACAGTACGAAGGGCATGATCAACCAGGAGGCCATCGCACGCATGAAGGACGGTGTCCGCATCCTGAATTTCGCCCGCGATGTGCTGGTCGTTGATGATGACATGGCAGAAGCATTGACCAGGGGCAAGGTAAAGGCCTACGTAACCGACTTCCCGAATCCGAAGTCGGCGGAGATGCCGGGAGCCGTCGTCCTGCCGCATCTCGGCGCGTCTACCGAAGAGGCCGAGGACAACTGTGCGGTGATGGCAGTCGAGGAGGTACAGGATTACCTCGACAACGGCAACATCCATCACTCCGTGAACTTCCCGGATACCGATATGGGTGTCTGCAGCAGCGGCGGACGTATCGCGATCCTGCACCGGAACATCCCGAACATGCTCGGACAGATCACGAAGGCCCTCGGCGATGCGAACATCAACATCGACGGTCTCCAGAACAAGTCCCGCGGTGACTATGCGTATACGCTGATGGACATCAACCAGCACCTGACCGAGGAGGGCTTCCACAATCTCGGTCTCATCGATGGCATCCTCCGTGTACGAAAGGTGATGTAAGTGCTATCCGAGGATTTATCATGAGATAAAGGAGGAGTTTATGGCAACCGTTAAACCTTTCAGAGCGATCCGTCCGGATGCCGCGTGTGTTCGGGAGGTAGCAGCACTTCCATATGATGTATATTCCCGTGCGGAGGCACGTGAAGCGGTGGCCGGCCATCCGCTTTCCTTCTTAAATATTGACCGACCGGAAACCCAGTTCCCGGAGACGCAGGATATGTATGCGCCGGAGGTGTACCAGAAGGCGTCGGATATGCTGCAGGCAGAGATCGCAGATGGGACCTTCGTGCGTGAAACGAGCGCATGCTACTACGTCTATGAGCTGACGATGGAGGGACGGGCACAGACCGGTATCGTCGCGCTCAGCTCGATCGACGATTATCTGAACGGGATCTGTAAGAAGCATGAGAACACGGTGGAAGAGAAGGAGCAGGATCGTATCCGCCATGTGGATACCTGCTCGGCGCAGACGGGTCCGATCTTCCTCGCCTATCGTGCACATGCCGGTATCCAGGCGATCGTGGAGGAGGTAAAGAAAGAAACGCCACTCTATGCGTTCGTGACGGATGATGGCGTCGCACATCGGGTATGGAGAATCGCAGACAGCGAGCGGGTAGCGACGCTGGAGGCACTTTTCGAGAAGGTGCCGGCGACCTATATCGCGGATGGCCATCATCGCGCAGCGAGCGCGGTCAAGGTCGGTCTCCGACGTCGGGAGGCGCATCCGGACTATGATGGCACGGAGGAGTTTAACTACTTCCTGTCGGTGCTGTTCCCGGATAAGGAGCTGAAGATCATGGACTACAACCGTGTCGTCCAGGATCTTCATGGGATGGATCCGGAGGATTTCATGTTCTCCATCGAGGAGGATTATCAGGTGTTCCATCTGACACAGCCGATTTCTCCGAAGGTGAAGGGCGAGATCTGCATGTACCTCGGCGGTGAGTGGTTCCTGCTTCGTGCACGCGCGGAGCTGCTGTCGGCGCGGTCTATCGATCCGGTCAAGGCACTGGATGTATCGCTTCTGCAGGATACGGTTCTCGGACCGCTGCTGGGGATCGGGGATCCGCGTACCGATAAGCGTATCGAGTTCGTCGGTGGGATCCGGGGACTTCGGGAGCTGGAGAAGCGCGTGAATCAGCATACCTATGCACACGCGATGGATGGCAGCCTCGAGGAGCTCGGTCCGGCGGTCGCCTTCGCGATGCATCCGACGGCGATTACGGAACTCCTCGATGTCGCGGATCATCATCTGCTGATGCCGCCGAAGTCCACCTGGTTTGAGCCGAAGCTTCGCTCCGGTATTTTTATTCACGAAATCGAACGATAAGATTTATCCAGGGGCTGCGGAGGGGCGGCAACGGATACACAATACTACGAGACCGGCTTGATTTCACACGGTCTCTCCGTATGGTATCCGTTGTCGTCCCGCCGCGGCCTCTTCGGCTGAAATCCTGCATTTTACGTTTATGTTTTATAAACTGTATACAGAAGGAATCTTGATTTTGAGGATGGGCTTCCGTATAATTATGTTTACTGCAAAAATGGAAGTTTTCTGCGCATGATATGTGCTGAGGATTCCGAGGAAAGATGCAGCGGGCCATCCGGTGGACAGGATTCCGGCGGGTGAAAGAAATGGAGAACAGATGGAGAATAATAACAACCAGGGGAACGACGGCCGAGGCTTCCGGCATTCGGGTCAGACATTTATGATTCTGATCATCGCTGCGGTCATCACCTTTTTCGTATATACGCTGATTCGTGGCGCGTTTGTTACGGGCGTGACGCAGGAGATCAGCTATACAGAGTTCGTGACGATGGTCGACAGTGATCAGGTCGAGAAGGTGGAGTGGGGCGACAGTGATATCACGATCATCCCGAAGGAGGGTGCGTCGATGCCGTCGGACAGCGCCGGTGAATACAGTCCGTACCTGAATCAGGTGGATGTCCGCTACTATGTCGTGCCGGTCGGTGCAGACGCGCAGAAGCTCGTGGACCGTATGCTCGAGCATGGGGTCGTCATCTATAAGAAGAAACCGGACAATTCCGGATTTATCATGGAGGCCCTCATCAGCATCGTCCTCCCGTTTGTTCTGATCTTCGTCGTCATGAATATGACCATGCGTCGCATGGGAAACGGAAACGGCGGCATCATGGGCGTCGGCAAGTCGACCGCGAAGATGTATATGCAGAAGGAGACCGGTGTCACCTTCAAGGATGTGGCCGGTGAGGATGAGGCGAAGGAGTCGCTGATCGAGATCGTCGACTTCCTGCATAATCCGACGAAGTATACGGCCATCGGTGCGAAGCTTCCGAAGGGCGCCCTGCTGGTGGGTCCTCCTGGAACCGGCAAGACCTTACTTGCGAAGGCCGTGGCCGGTGAGGCACAGGTGCCGTTCTACAGTCTGTCCGGTTCGGATTTCGTCGAGATGTTCGTCGGTGTCGGTGCGAGTCGTGTGCGTGATCTGTTTAAGCAGGCGACGCAGTCGGCACCGTGCATCATCTTCATCGATGAGATCGATGCCATCGGTAAGACGAGAGATACCCGCTTCGGTGGAAACGAGGAGCGCGAGCAGACCCTGAACCAGCTGCTGTCGGAGATGGATGGCTTCGATGCCTCGAAGGGGATCATGGTCATGGGTGCGACGAACCGTCCGGAAATCCTCGACCCGGCACTGCTGCGTCCGGGCCGTTTCGACCGTCGTATCGTCGTGGAGAAGCCGGACCTCAAGGGACGTGTCAATATTCTGAAGGTGCATGCACAGGATGTGCAGCTGGATGATTCCGTCGATTTCAACGAGATTGCACTGGCGACTTCCGGTGCGGTCGGTGCAGATCTCGCAAACATGATGAACGAGGCAGCCATCACGGCGGTCAAGCATGGTCGTAAGAAGGTGTCCCAGGCGGACCTCTTCGAGGCGGTCGAGGTCGTGCTCGTCGGTAAGGAGAAGAAGGACCGTATCCTCAGTCAGGAGGAGCGTCGTATCGTTTCCTACCATGAGGTCGGACATGCGCTGGTTTCCGCGATTCAGAAGGATGCGGAGCCGGTACAGAAGATCACCATCGTACCACGTACCATGGGTGCACTCGGCTATGTGATGCAGGTGCCGGAGGAAGAGAAGTATCTGAACACGAAGGCAGAGCTTCATGCGATGCTGGTGACCTTCCTGGCGGGTCGTGCAGCAGAGGAAATCGTATTTGATACGGTGACGACCGGCGCTGCCAACGATATCGAGAAGGCGACGAAGCTGGCACGTGCGATGGTAACGCAGTATGGTATGTCGGAGCGCTTCGGACTGATGGGTCTCGAGAGTCAGGAGTCCCTGTATCTCAATACCGGACGGACAGTGATGAACTGTGGTGATGATACCGCGACAGCCGTCGACCAGGAGGTGATGCAGGTGCTGAAGTCCTGCTACGAGGAGGCGAAGCGGATCCTCAGTGAGAACCGTGAGGCACTGGACCAGATCGCTGCGTTCCTGATCGAGCGGGAGACCATCACCGGTAAGGAGTTCATGGATATCCTGCACCGGATCCAGCATCCGGCGGAGTCCGTGACGGAGCCGGCCGATACCGAATGCGTATAAATGCAGAGCTGTCTGCTGGATGATCTCCGCAGACAGCTCTTTTCTCATACATGTCTTCTGACTTTCGTCAGCCGGTCGTGTCGTCGCCTCGAGTCCCGGACGCTCTATAGATCCTGCAGGGTAGGAACCTCTTCTGGCAGGAAGGTGAAAATCTCCGACGGAACGACGTCGAGATAGTCGCAGAGCATGGCGACGGATTTCAGTGAAATCGGTGCGTCCGAACGCAGACGCTGCATCATGCTGCTGGAGATGCTCATATGTGCGACGAGATCATACTGTGTCAGATTTTTTCTGTGCAGTGTACGCCAGAAAGGCGCGTAGGAAATCATTTTGTCATATGAACGCTTTCGCTTGGAGCTCATGGTGGATACCGTCCTTCTTTTATTTTTTCCTGGGATTGTATCGGAAAATAAAAGGCACATCGAACCGGTTTGAAACAGCCAGCGAGCGTGATTTTCAGAAATAGGATTTGGCTGAGGAGAGGATATCAAACAGATAAATAATGTTCTTTAAATTTATTATATATAACGAGGGTGGGAGAGAATGCAGAGAATGCTCATTATATTATTACTGTTGACTATACCAGCCATTCTTGCAACTATATCAAGGCACGAAAGAAGTATACTGATGCCGGAAAGATACAGCTTCTGTTCCAGCCGTATCCGACGGCCGCATCGCTTTGTTTTCCTCTCGGATCTTCATGAGGTTGAGTTCGGAAAGGATAATCAGCGCCTGCTGGAAGCGATCGACGCAGAGCATCCGGAGTTCATACTGATCGGCGGTGACTTCATCCGCTGTCATAAGGTCCGGCCATGGACAGGCCATCGACACCAGGACAGTGTCGAGGTGAGCTGCCGCTTTCTGGAGGCCATCCGGAAGCGCTATCCGACCTACTATGCCATCGGAAACCATGAGGCACGATTGCGGGAGAAAGCCGGAATCGTGCGTTGCACGAGTGGGGCGAAATATGATACATATATACAGGATATGGCCCGGGCAGACTATGCACGACTCGAGGAAGCGCTGAAGGGCGTCCATGTACTGGATGATGACTGTGTGGTGCTCGATGAGCTCGAACTCAGTGGACTGACCCTGGATCTCAGCTACTTCCGGAACATGCTGACGCACCCGCGGAAGCCGCTTCGGGAAGAGGAGATCCGCGCGAAGGTCGGTACGCCGGACCGATCGAAGTTTTCGATCATGCTGCTGCATACGCCGATGTATGGGCATGAGGCACTGCGACATGGAGAGGATCTGGTCCTCAGCGGTCACTACCATGGCGGTACGATCCGGATTCCAGGGATCGGCGCGCTGATGACGCCGCAGTTTCAGTTTTTCGTCCGGGAGTGCGCCGGCATCTTCCGGGAGGGAGAGGGCATACTGCTCATCAATCGCGGACTCGGTACACACTCGATCAACATCCGCATCAACGATAAGCCGGAGATCTCCGTGATCACACTGCTGCCGGAAGGCACCGGCCCTGCACAGGAAAAAGAATGGCACAGGAATTAAGATTTAAACTGGAAAAATTTGAGGGTCCGCTGGACCTGCTGCTGCATCTGATCGAGCGCGATAAGATCGATATCTTCGATATCCCGATCGTGCAGATCACGGCAGAATATATGGACTACATCACGACGATGGAGGAGGAAGATCTCGATCTCGTCTCGGATTTCCTCGTGATGGCGGCGACGCTTCTCGAAATCAAGTCGCGCATGCTGCTTCCGAAGGAGGTGGATGAGGAGACCGGTGAGGAGGTCGATCCGCGTGCAGAGCTCGTTGCGCGTCTGCTCGAGTACCGGAAGTATAAGTACATGGCAGAGCAGCTCGAAAACCAGGAGGATCAGGCAGAGCTTTACTTCTATAAGCCGCCGACGATCCCGAAGGAGGTTGAGAAATATGTACCGCCGATCGATCTCGATGCACTGCTGAAGGATGTGACCCTCGAACGTATGCGGAAGATCTTCGAGGATGTCATGAAGCGGAGAGACGAGTCGGTCGATCAGGTACGCTCGCGCTTCGGTGTGATCAAGCGGGAAAAAATCTCGCTGGAAGGCCGCATCCGCGATGTGCTGAAGTATGTCCGCGGTCATCATCGCGTCTCCTTCCGGCATATGGTGGCGGAGAAAAAGGATAAGATGGAGGTCGTCGTCAGCTTTCTGGCGATCCTGGAGCTGATGAAGATGGGCCGCATCACGGCCGTACAGGAGCAGCCGTTCGGTGACCTCGATATCGCAGAGGTGGAACGCCCGGAGGGCTCGGATGACGAGCTCGACATGAAGGGACTGGAGGATTTTGACTGATGGAAAAGGAAGAGCAGAAGACGAGGGCGGAGGATACGACGGTGGAAACAGCGACGCCGGCCACCACGGCAGATACCGGCACCGCAGCAGCACAGGAGGACAATGCCTCCGTCGGACTCGATGCGGAAACACAGAAGCTGGCCGAGGAAATCGATCAGGAGTTCTCCGCAGATCTTCTCGAGGAGGAGCGCATCGTCGAAGCGCTGCTGTTTACGATGGGACGCTCCGTCGGCCTCGATGAGATCGCGACGGCCCTCAATGCAGGAAAAAAGATCGCGCAGGATGCGGTCGAGCGGCTCATCGCGAAGTATGAGGAACGCAAGGGCGGCATGGTGATCAGGCGGCTCGAGAAGCGCTACCAGATGGCCGCGGATCCGGACTGCTATCCGGCACTCATCCGTGTGGCGAAGCAGCCGAAGAAACCGGTACTGACCGACGTCGTGATGGAAACCCTGTCCATCATCGCCTATAAGCAGCCGGTCACGAAGGCGGAGATCGAGCGTATCCGTGGTGTCAGCTCGGACCATGCGGTCAACCGTCTCGTCGAGTATGGGCTCGCGTATGAGGTCGGACGCCTCAATGCACCGGGACGACCGGCGCTCTTTGCGACCACGGAGGAGTTTCTCCGTCGCTTCGGCGTGAGCTCCATCCAGGAGCTTCCGGACCTGAATCCGGAGGTCGAGGCAGAGATCAAGCAGGAGGTCCATGACGAGGTCGTGGATATCATGGGCCATGCCGAGGAGGCAGCGCCGGAAGAAGGAACGGCAGACAGCGGGGACGATACGCCGGCAGATGCCGGCGGAGGATCACAGTGATTGAACCTCGCATGTATACAGCGTACAGCTCCGCCTCAGATCAGATGAAGGCGGCTTCACAGGAAGGACAGCATGATGGAAAAAACAATGCGTATCAAATATCATTCCGATGAGATCGAGAAGCTCGAGTACATCGCCGGAAAGAGCGACTGGATCGACCTCCGTGTCGCAGAGAACGTCACCCTGCAGAAGGGCGAGTTCCGCCTCATCAGCATGGGCATCTCCGTACAGGTGCCGGACGGCTACGAGATGCTGCTCGCACCGCGCAGCTCGACCTTTAAGAACTTCGGCCTGATTCAGACGAACTCTCTCGGTATCATCGACGAGAGCTACTGCGGTGATCACGACATCATCCGGATGCCGGTGTATGCGACCCGCGATACCGAGCTGCATGTGAACGACCGGATCTGCCAGTTCCGCATCCTCGAGCATCAGCCGCACATCGTATTTGAAGAGGTGGACGCCCTCGGTAACCAGGACCGTGGCGGCTTCGGCTCCACCGGGAAGAACTGAGGTGCAGGTGATGCATATGCTTAAGCCAATGAAGACGGCCGCATGGGTCGGATGCGTGGCCCTGCTGCTGACCGGCTGCGGAAACAGGGTGGAGGAGCTCCGCCTGCAGGGCATCGATCTCGTGGAAAAAGGAAAATATGAAGAGGCGATCACGACCCTCGATGAGGCGATGGAGCGAAGCAAGGGCCGGGTCGGTGCCGAACAGTATGACATCCTGCTGTATAAGGCGGAAGCCGAGTACATGCTCGGTGACTATGATGCGGCCCGGAAAATCATCGAAACCCTGCGTGAGGTGAATGGAGATCAGGAGGTATATCTCCAGTTCCAGACACAGCTCGACGCGCGACAGTACATCGAAAGTGCGACGAAGGCGCTGAATGACGGTGATATGGACGTGGCCCGCGAAAGCCTCGACCAGGCGAAGGCCGCCGGCCTCACGAATGATAAGGACTACCAGTTCGATGAGCTCGTGTACCTCGAGAAAACGGCACAGTGGACGGAGGCCTACGAGGCGGTCCAGACCTTCCTCGAAAACTATCCGGGGGATGCGGATGCGACCCGCGAGCTCGCGTTTCTGCGGACCCGGATCGATGAGCTCTCGGCGAACACGGCTGCCGGCGGCACCGGTGTCCCGTCGACGACCGGCTGAGAAGCACGCGGTCCGACTACGGATGTGACAGACCTCTGTCGGCACTTCCCGTGTCGGTATCTGCTGTTTTCGGGCGGATTTGCTGTAATTTTACCGAATACGGACGCAGAACATATATCGATGTTTGACAGCCTGATGCTTGCATGCATCAGGCTTTTTGATTATACTTTTTTTGTTTTGTTTGTGTTCACACCGTTAGGAGGATCTCGCTATGAAATCATACACGAAGATGACGAAGGACGAGCTCGAGAAGGAGCTTCACGAGCTGAAGAAGCAATACGAGAAGTATCAGGCGATGGAGATGAGCCTCGATATGAGCCGTGGTAAGCCATGTAAGGAGCAGCTGGATCTCAGCATGGGCCTGATGGATGCACTGACCAGCGGCTGTGATATGTACTGTGCGGACGGTACCGACTGCCGTAACTACGGTGTACTCGGCGGTATCGAAGAGGCGAAGGAACTGCTCTCGGATATGATGGAGAACAACCCGGACAACATCATCATCTATGGAAACTCTTCACTGAATGTCATGTATGATTCCATTTCGAGATCGATGACCCACGGCGTTATGGGTTCCACGCCATGGTGTAAGCTCGATAAGGTGAAGTGGCTCTGTCCGGTACCAGGCTACGACCGTCACTTCAGTATCACCGAGTATTTCGGCATCGAGATGATCAACGTCCCGATGACACCGACCGGCCCGGATATGGATATCGTCGAGAAGCTCGTGAAGGAAGACGACGCCATCAAGGGCATCTGGTGCGTTCCGAAGTACTCCAACCCGCAGGGCTACAGCTACAGCGATGAGACCGTGCGCCGGTTCGCACGTCTCCAGCCGGCTGCACGTGACTTCCGTATCTACTGGGATAACGCTTACGGTGTACATCACCTCTATGATAAGAACCAGGATTACCTCATCGAGATCCTCGCCGAGTGTAAGCGCGCGGGTAATCCGGATATGGTCTATAAGTTTGCCTCGACCTCGAAGATCACCTTCCCGGGTTCCGGCCTCGCAGCGCTGGCGACGAGCTCGAACAACCTGGATGATATCCGTAACCAGATGAAGCACCAGACCATCGGATATGATAAGGTAAATCAGCTTCGTCATGTGCGTTTCTTCAAGGATATCCATGGCATGATCGAGCATATGCGCAAGCATGCGGATATCATCCGTCCGAAGTTCGAGACCGTAGAGGGCATCTTCGAGAAGGAGCTCGGGGGTCTCGGTATCGGTGAGTGGACGAAGCCGAACGGTGGATATTTCATCAGCTTCGATACCATGCCGGGCTGTGCGAAAGCGGTCGTAGACCACTGCAAGAAGGCCGGTGTAAAGCTGACCGATGCCGGCGCAACCTTCCCGTATCATCACGATCCGGAGGATACGAATATCCGTATCGCGCCGACCTATCCGCCAGTCGATGATCTGAAGATCGCGGCGAATCTGTTCTGCCTCTGTGTAAAGCTCTGCTCCGTAGAGAAGCTTCTCTCCGAGAAGACACACCAGGCCGTAGAGGTTCTGGATGCACCGGAGTCCGAGGCACCGGCACAGGCATAAATTAAAATTCCGCCGAGGGCCGTCTCAGAGGTATTCTGAGACGGCCCTCGGCGGAATTATTTGATTATACCCTGTACATCAGTTCAGGAGCTGCTTCATGATATATGCGTAGATCTCCTGATTGTTGGCGGCCCACTTCGCACACATGCGCTCGGCGAAATCCTGATCCGGAACATTGATATCGACAGAGAACAGGATGGAGCTTTCCTCCCGGACCTCCATATGCACGATATAGTTCCCGTTATCATCCTGCTCATAGTCTGTATAGTTGGAGGACTCCTGACGCAGCTTGATCTTGTTGGCCTTCAGAAACTTGTTCATATCCTCGATCGCACCCGACGAGATATCGCTGCCGAAGAGCTCCAGCGTCTCGGAGCCCTCCCGTGTGATCTCATAGCGCGTCGCATTTCGCGTCGTATGGGCGGTGATCAGGTGCGCGTCCTCCAGTGCGGATATCGCCTGCTGCAGGGTGAAGTAGGTCGTGTACTCATAATCCAGAAAGAAAGCACTCAGCTGATTGTTCGTCAGCGGGTAGTTGATGGACTTCAGCAGATAGAGAATCATCAGCTTATACAGGGTTAAAGGCTCGGTAATCATAAAATGCCCTTTCTATCGTTCTATATTTCATTATAATAACAGGAAAGAGGGGGTATTTCAATGTGACGGACCCTTTTACACATGGCTTTTCTGTGTTAAAATATACGTTCATGGAGATTTTTGATTATGAAAGAACGCATAAATAAGCTGGCCAGGGGCATCGTCGATCTGGCCTGCCCCGAGCTTCGTCTCAGCGATACGGCCTTCCACGGCATGGTCTGCGCGGGCGAGACCTTAAAACTGGATCTGACCCTGACATCTGAGAATGGCATCCTTCTGAAGGGCCTGATCTACTCGGACAGTCCATATGTGACGATTCAGAAGAATACCTTTCTCGGACTGCGTACCCGCATCAGTGCGCTCGTCGACGCACGTGCGCTGGAGGATGGCGATCATATCGAGGGGGGACTGTGCATCGTATCAAACGGTGGAGAAACACGGATTCCGTTTGCCTTCGAGGTTCGTTCCTACGCATCGGCCGAGGTGATTCCGGGCTTACGTACGCCGGAAGACTTTGTAAAGCTGTATCAGACAAACGGGGGCGCGGCTCTCCGTGTATTTGAATATGATGATTTCGTCCGTGCACCGTTTATGAACGATGCACGTTTTCGTGCGCTCTATGATGGCCTCCGGAAGGGGCCGGACAGGGTACATGCACTCGAGGCCTTTCTGTATGCCATCCGGTATCCGAAGCAGGAGACGACGACACGGATGCCTCGTGCAGAGAGTGGGTGCACGAAGGAGACATTGAACAGAGCAGACGTACCGGTGGAAGCGCTGGAGGACGCGGAGCTCATCGAGGAGGCGGCCGGCTGCTGTATACGTGCAGGTGCGACGACGGAGCTGGCGTTTCGGATCTATCAGCGGGCGATCGAGATGCAGTCACAGATCACCCGGCTGTACGAGTACTATATGTATGCGATGCCGAAGGGCTACCAGGGGCGTCTGCCACGCGAGGTCTATCTCTACTTCGCCTATGAGTACGATATCCCGGAGAACATGAAGCTGCCACTGTTCTATAACGTCGTGATGAACTTCGGCGCGGAGGAGGATATCTATCAGCGCTTCGAGAAGAAGATCCAGAAGTTCACGATCGACCAGCTGCTGAAGTCGGCCTTCGACCAGCGTCTGAGTGTGCTGTATGAGCGTATGGTCCTCGTGGATATGGTGGACGAACGGATCGGTACGGTACTGCCGGCGATTCTTCGCGCCTATCGCGTGTCGACCAGCGACCCGCGGATGCGCTATGTCGTCGTGCGCTACCTGGAGCTTCAGCGAGAGGAGCTCTATCCGCTGAAGGAGGGGAGTGCGTATATTCCGCTGTTCTTTGAGAACAGTGTGCTGCTGTTCCAGGATGCGTACGGAGACCGTTACACGGATATCAGCTATGAGAAGACCCGGATCATGGAGAAGCCGGAGCTCGAGAAGCGCTGCTTCCAGGTGGTGCCGGAGCAGCCGATGCTGAAGCTTGCCCGGGCACGGCGCATCGCACGAAATGGTATTCAGAGTGCGGAGGAGCTGCAGCTTCTCGAATCAGTGATACGCGAGATGCCACTCGCCGGACCATACCGCGCCTATCTTCTGAATGTGATTCTGAGATATCTTGATAAGCTGCGGGACTCGGAGCCTGAGCTTAGTGAGGAGGAAAAGCAGTTCCTTGCGGAGATCCCTCAGCAGGAGCTCGACCACAGTGAGCAGAAGATGCTGCTTCGGACACTGATCCGGCAGAATATGTTTGAGGAAGCCTATCGCCGGATGCTGGCGAGCGGTGAGCGTGATCTGGATCGTCCGTACCTCGAGAAGCTGGTACGAAGCCTTGTCGCCTCGGAGCGCCATACGCGTTCCGCGGAGCTCATGGATCTCGGCTACGATCTGTTTACGCTCGGTACGAAGGATAAGACGATCCTGCGTTATCTGATGGAGTACTACAACGGTCTGTCCGGGGATATGCTGGCGATTCTGCTGCGTGGACAGAAGCTGAAGGCGGACGGGCAGCGGGAGATGGCGGAACGTCTGCTGGCGCAGATGCTGTTCAGCCGGACCGAGCAGGGGCTCGACGATGTATTCGAGCTCTACCGGAGCTTCCCGGATGCGGAAAATGTGCTGCTGCGTGCCTATATCACGAAGCGCGCGGTGGATTACTTCATCGATGGTCGGGTGATCCGGGAGAAGGTGTTCTCGGATATCTATGGCATCGTGCGGGATGAGCGCTATAAGGAGCGTGTCCCGGTGATCTATCTGCTGGCGATGTCGAAGCACATGTCCGAGCAGAAGGATCTGAACGGAGAAGAAAAGCTCGTGCTTCAGGATACGATGGACTATCTGATCCGAAAGAAGCTGATTTTTGCATATACGAGAACGCTGTACCGTTTCGTGCGGATTCCGGACAGCGTGATGGACCGGTACTATATCGAGTACCATGGTCATAAGGATATCCGCCCGTCTCTGTATCTCCGTATCCTCCCGGATCAGGGGGATTACGAGGAGGAAGAGATTGTGAGAATCTATCAGAATATCTATGTGCGTCCGGTGACACTGTTTGCCGGAGAGCGCGCAGAGTACCAGATCTATGAATCTACGAAGGACCAGGTGCCGGCGACCAGTGGCAGCATCGCCTGGGACGGTACCGTGCGCCTGAAGGGAGACACCTACGATATTCTGAGCGAGATGTCTGGACTGATCGGAAAGGACCAGGATCAGGAGTTATACGAGGCCATGCACCGTTATGTTCGGAATGAAGCCGTCATCGAGGCCCTTTTCACGAAGGAGATGACGGAAGCGAAGAGTGTGGAGTAAGGAGAGCAGTTCTGTGAGTCGATATATAGGAATTTCATTGGACGATGACTATACGAATGTCTGTATCAATGATGAGACGGTAACGAAACCGCTGCCGACAGTCATCGCCAAACATAAAAAGGACGATCGCTGGACGGTCGGAGAGGAGGCCTATAAGGAAACCCTCGCCGGCTATGGTGTGATCGTCGATAAACTGGTCAGCCTGCTCGAAAAAAACGGGACGGCCACCATCTCGCGCGTGAAGTATACGGCGATCGATATCGTCTATCATTACTTTCAGGAGCTCCTCCGGACAGAGGAGGATCCGAGCGAGGAGGATCGAAGCGGAGACATCGTCGTCGTCACGATCCGAAAGGCAAGCCGCGACATGGTGGAGAAGCTGCAGGAGGCCATCCTCCGGACCGGTGTCCGGGAGGAGAACCTGCACATCATCAGCCATACGGAAAGCTTCGCGCATTTCGTGCTGCACCAGGATTCCAGCCTTTACAATCGTAAGGTGGGCATGTTTGAATTAAATAATCAGTGTCTCTGCTACTATGAGATGCATGTATCCCGCGGAACCCGTCGCTTCGCGCTGCTTGGTTCGGAGGCGGAAACGGAGGCCTTCAACCTCGATATCCTGAAGACGACCTCCGGCGGGAAGATCGCCGACCGGATACTGACGACCGTTGCGGAGCGGACACTGGGGAAGGACGCCTACTCTGCGGTCTTTCTCTGCGGGCGCGGCTTCCGGGATACGAATTTCGCGACGAACTTCATGAATTTCATCTGCAATCGTCGCCGTGTGCTGATCGAGCCGGGACTCTTCTGTATCGGTGCAGAGATTCATGCCCGGAACATCGATGAGGGAAAGAGCGAGGAGTACACGATTCTCTGCGATACACGCGTGCGTGCGGATATCTCTGCACGTGTCGTGATCAACGAGAAGGAAGAAAATCTGCCGATCGTCAAGGCCGGTACGAACTGGATGGACTCGAGAACCTCCTATGAGCTGATCGAGGACGACCAGGACTACATCGATTTTCAGGTCACCTCCCTCGCCCATCCACGTCGTCCGATCCGTCTTCGCATGATGCTCGACCTCTTCCCGAAGCGGGAGAACCGTACGACGAGGATACGCATGTCGACGGAGTTTGTGGATGCGGAGACCCTCCGCGTCACCGTACAGGATCTCGGCTTCGGTGACCTCTTCCCATCCAGCGGACAGGAAATCACCGAGGAGATCGACCTCGCGGACAAGGTTTAAATAAGGCGGGAAATATGGGCTTATTACTATGTACAAGGTGTGCACAGCACCCGTTCTACTATGAAAAACTGGATATCAATCTCTGGTCGATCCAGGAGCTTTCCTATGTGATCTACCACTATCCGATCATGCTGCCGACCGATCTCGTGGACCGGAAGCTGAGTGGCTGGATCCGTGATGAGCTGCACATGGGTATCCTCGCCGCGAAGCTCGAGCAGTACATGGGCTCCGGTGAAGGTGGAGAGCTCCAGGAACGTCTGCTGCTCATGATTCTCCGTGAGAGCAACTACTACAAGCAGCAGGAGATCAGTTACTTCGAGACCGAGTACAGGCGTCTTCGTCACATCGATCGTGACCAGTTCTATGATCTGCTCGGCGATGCATACTTTCACATGGGCCGCTATGGCCGGGCGATCGAGGCCTATACCGAGTCGCTGCACTATCAGGACAGCATGCTCGTCAAGATGAAGCTCGGCAGTGCCTGCGTGACGGTCATGCAGTTCCGCCGTGCATCGGATATCTTCGAGCAGGTCTTCGTCGAGACCGCGGCGATGGAACCGCTGCGTAAGCTCTACTTCATCTCGAAGCTCGAACCGTCCGTCAAGACGATCGAAAAGTATATCGACCATATCGATACGGAAATGCTTGCAGATTGGGAGCTTCAGTATGATAATGTACTGACACAGGCAGAGGATTCCGAGCATGTCCGCCAGATCGACGACGTCTACCAGCGGGATCGCAGCGAATTCCGGAAGGAAGCGAAGCTCTGGCTGGTTAAGTGGAAAAAGGAATACCGCGAGAAGGTATAAAAGAAGTGGCGTCTCCGCCCTGCGGAAGATCAGGTAGTGCAGACGACCGGAACACCATCACCCATCTCAGAATATAGATAGAAGAAGGAAATGATTATGAAAGAACTTGCAAAGCAGTACAACCCGGAGGAGGTTGAGGATCGCATCTATGACATGTGGCTGAAGGGCCACTATTTCCATGCGGAGGTCAACCCGAACAAGAAGCCGTTTACCATCATGATGCCGCCACCAAACGTTACCGGTCAGCTGCACATGGGCCATGCCCTCGATAACACACTGCAGGATTCCCTGATCCGCTGGAAGCGTATGCAGGGCTATGAAGCACTGTGGCAGCCGGGCAGTGATCATGCGGCGATCGCAACGGAGGTGAAGGTCACCAATCAGCTGAAGGAGAGAGGCATCGATAAGCATGCGCTCGGTCGTGAGGGCTTCCTGAAGGAGGCCTGGAAGTGGAAGGAGGAGTACGAGTCCAGAATCGTCAACCAGCTCCACAAGATCGGCTCCAGCGCCGACTGGGACAGACTTCGTTTTACCATGGACGAGGGCTGCACACACGCCGTTCAGACTACCTTCATCAATCTGTATAAGAAGGGCTATATCTATAAGGGCTCCAGAATCATCAACTGGTGTCCGGTCTGCCACACTTCCCTCAGTGATGCAGAGGTAAACCACGAGGAGCAGGAAGGTCACTTCTGGCATATCCTCTATCCGCTGGCGGATGGTTCTGGTCAGATCGAGATCGCAACCACCCGTCCGGAGACTCTGCTCGGTGATACCGCCGTCGCCGTCAATCCGGAGGATCCGCGCTATAAGGACATGATCGGCAAGATGGTGAAGCTTCCGCTTACGGATCGTGAGATCCCGATCGTCGGTGATGAGCATGCGGATATGACCTTCGGAACCGGTGCTGTAAAGATCACACCGGCACACGACCCGAACGACTTCGAGGTCGGCAAGCGTCACAATCTGCCGGAGATCACGATCCTGAACGATGATGCGACCATCCACTGCCCGGGATCGAAGTATGATGGCATGGACCGTTATGAGGCACGAAAGGCCATGGTACAGGATCTGACCGATCTCGGTCTGCTGGTGAAGGTCGTTCCGACGAAGCATAATGTCGGTACCCACGACCGCTGTGGTACCACGGTCGAGCCGATGATCAAGCCGCAGTGGTTCGTACGTATGGAGGAGATGGCGAAGCCGGCGATCAAGGCCATCGAGACCGGCGAGCTCCAGTTCGTTCCGGAGAACTACAGTAAGACCTATCTTCACTGGCTTGAGAATATCAAGGACTGGTGTATCTCCCGTCAGCTCTGGTGGGGACACCGTATCCCGGCTTACTACTGTGAGGACTGCGGTGAGATGGTGGTCGGGACCGAGGCACCGGAGAGCTGCCCGAAGTGCGGTGGACATCACTTCCGACAGGATGAGGATACCCTCGATACCTGGTTCTCCAGTGCACTCTGGCCATTTGAGACCCTTGGCTGGCCGGAGGATACCCCGGAGTACAGATACTTCTATCCGACGGATGTACTCGTGACCGGCTACGATATCATCTTCTTCTGGGTAGTTCGTATGGTATTCTCTGGGCTCGAGCAGACCGGTAAGGTTCCGTTCCATAAGGTCCTGATCCACGGACTCGTACGTGATGATCAGGGACGGAAGATGAGTAAGTCGCTCGGCAACGGTATCGATCCGCTCGAGGTCATCCGGAAGTATGGCGCCGACGCCCTTCGTATGACCCTCCTCACCGGTAATGCACCGGGTAACGACATGCGTTTCTACTGGTCGAGAGTCGAGGCCTCCAGAAACTTCATGAATAAGGTATGGAATGCGTCCCGCTTTATCATGATGAACCTCGATAAGGCAGATCTTCCGGAGACGATGCCGGCGAACCTGACCATGGCGGATAAGTGGATCCTCAGCAAGGTGAACAGCCTCGCTGCCGATGTGACCCGTAATCTGGAAGCCTTTGACCTCGGAATCGCCCTCGATAAGGTACAGAACTTCATCTGGGAGGAGTTCTGCGACTGGTACATCGAGATGGTGAAGCCACGTCTCTGGAACGAAGAGGATGAGACGAAGGCAGCCGCTCTCTGGACACTGAAGCATGTGCTGATCACGTCGCTGAAGCTTCTGCATCCGTTCTGCCCGTTCATCACCGAGGAGATCTTCGATACCCTCGAGAACCCGGAGACACCGCTGATGTGTCAGTCGTGGCCGGAGTTCAGTGAGACACTGAACTTCCAGGAGGATGAGGCGGAGATCGAGACCATCAAGGAAGCCGTACGTTCGATCCGTAATGTTCGTACGAATATGAACGTTGCACCGTCCAGAAAGGCGATGACCTACGTTGTGACCGAGAATGAGCGCGTAAGAAAAACGTTCGAACATAGTAAGGTATTCTTCGCTACCCTCGCCTATGCATCGGATGTTATAATTCAGAGTGATAAAACAGGCATCGCAGACGATGCCGTAACGGTAGCGATTCCGGATGCGGTGATCCATATCCCGTTTGCGGATCTCGTTGACATCGCAAAGGAGATTGAGCGTCTCGAGAAGGAGAAGCAGAAGTGGGAAGCAGAGATCCGTCGTTCCACCGGTATGCTGAACAACGAGCGCTTCACTTCGAAGGCACCGGCAGAAAAGGTAGAGGAGGAGCGTGAAAAGCTTCAGCGGAATACACAGCTTCTTCAGCAGGTGACCGAGCGTCTCGCTGCCCTCAGAAAGTAAACGTGGGAGGAAACAGATCATGAAACGTACACATATAGTGGGTGTCGCTCTGGCACTGGCCCTTTCGATGACTGCGCCAGTGGCAGCTATGGCGGCCGAGCACCCTGCAAGCGCGGTCGAGCTTCAGGAGGTAGCTGCGACACAGAAGAGCAAGTTCGCCTGGGAGAATACCGGGACGAGCTGGCGTCTTCTGTATCTGACACCGTCCAGCACACAGTGGACCTACGCCCATAAGTGGGTACAGATCGGTGCGAGCTTCTACTATTTCGACGAGCAGGGCGATATGGTCGAGGGCTGGTTCCAGGATGCGAGCGGCCGCTGGTTCTTCGCACAGTATGATAACATGGCCCGGAACAACCCGGATGCCGGAAAGGTCATCAGCGGCTGGGCACAGATCCGGGCGACGAACGGAAGTATGCAGTACTACTACTTCGGAAGCGATCCGACGACCGGCATTCCGAGCGGTATGTATGGAAGTGATACGGCAGGCTACTATAAGAGCTATATCATCGACGGTCAGGAGTACCAGTTTGACGCGAACGGTCACTGCGTACAGACGATGATCGGCATGGCGAAAACCTACGGACGCAATCGAACGGAAGTAAGTGATTTATAAGGATGAAGGCAGGAAGCGGATGAGGCTCCGAAAATCCGGAGCGCTCGAGGCTCCCTGCCTTTTCGGTATCGGGACAGGCAGGATATATGAAGATTAATCTGATTGTTGTGGGAAAGGTGAAGGAGAAGTACCTCCGGGATGCGATCCAGGAGTATGCGAAGCGGCTGTCTGCATACTGTGATCTCAGCATCATCGAGGTTGCGGATGAGAAGACACCGGAGCATGCGCCGGAGACGGTGGAGGCCCGGATCAAGGAGACCGAGGGGGAGCGTATCCTCGCGAAGATCAGTGATCGGAGCTATGTGGTCGCGCTCGCCATCGAGGGGGATATGCTGAGCTCCGAGCAGCTGGCGGAGCGGGTGCAGGAGCTGATGCTGCGCGGACGCTCGGACATCAGCTTCATCATCGGCGGTTCACTGGGACTTAGTCCGGCCGTGCTGAAGCGTGCGGACAGAAAGCTCAGCTTCAGCCGCATGACCTTTCCGCACCAGCTGATGCGGGTGATCCTGCTCGAGCAGGTGTACCGTGCGTTTAAGATCAATGCGCACGAGCCATATCATAAATAAAAAGGACCCATGAGGGTCCTTTTTAAATGGCATTTTCCTGTACGAGCGTCTGGTGGATCAGCTTTGGAACTTCGTCCTTCGGCACGTCGAAGATGATGGAGAGCTCCATATAGAGGATGTTTTCAGCCTGCTCGAGGTAATGAATATCTAGGTCCTCCTTCTTTTCAAATTCTTCTCCATTCGTCCTTTCCAGCGAATGAGACGCACGCCTTCGGGGCGGTGCGCATTTGCAGTTAACCATAATTTACATATAGTTTATATCAAAAATTCCTTTTCGAAAAGTCAGTTTCACACAATTTAATTGCATTTCGTTGTGATGGTGGTGACAGTTTAGGCTGGGGACCCGGAGGGGCGGCAACGGAGTCACAGTACTCCGAGATCGGTGAACTCTAAGCCGTGGCCCCTGCCTGCCGAAGCCGTGATGCCGTCTTCTTGCGAAGAATGGGGGATTTATGTATACTCTACCCTGTTGATGATCATAAAGGAGATTATTATGAACCTGCTTCAGAGTTTATATGCGCGTTACAAGGAAATCGTGCACTACCTGATCGTCGGGGTGCTGACGACCGTGGTGAGTCTCGGGGTCTACTATGGGCTCGTGCTGACGGTGCTGGATCCGGGGAATCCGCTGCTGCTGCAGCTGGCGAATATTCTGTCCTGGGTCGCGGCGGTGACCTTCGCGTATTTTATGAGCCGGAAATTCGTGTTTGAGAGTCACAGTACGAAGATGCGTGCGGAGGCGGCCCGCTTTTACATGTCACGTGTGGGCACACTGCTGCTCGATATGCTGATCATGTTTGTGACGGTGACACTGCTCGGCATGAATGACAAGCTGGCGAAGCTGCTGGTGCAGGTGGTCGTGACGGTGCTGAATTATATTTTCAGTAAGTTTCTCGTGTTTGGGAAGGCGAAGGATGAAGCGCCGTGATGGCCGGAAGCCTGTTCGTTCATACTGTGGATATGAGGATATTGAGGTCTGCATGGCGCCGGAAAAAGACATGCATAAAGGAGCTGTAAGATGGAAAAGCACAGTAAGCAGGGCAGGAGAGCCTGCCTGATCGCGTTTGTCGTCCCGGTCGTGGCGATGATTCTGATTTTTATTTTCCGGGGGATCTTTCCGTTCGGACAGGAAACCTTTCTGCGTACCGATATGTATCATCAGTATGCGCCGTTTTTCTCGGAGTTTCAGTATAAGCTCCATCATGGCGGTTCACTGCTGTACAGCTGGGATGTCGGTCTCGGCATCAATTTCAGCGCGCTCTACGCCTACTATCTCGCGAGCCCGCTGAACTGGCTGCTGCTCCTCTGCCCGAAGGGACTGATCCTCGAGTTCATGACCTATATGATCGTCGTGAAGATCGGGCTCGCAGGTGTTGCGATGTGCTGGTACCTGCGTCGCCGCTTTCCGCAGCAGACACTCGGCTGCAGCTTCATCGCGATTCTGTATGCGCTGTCCGGCTATATCTCTGCGTACAGCTGGAATCTCATGTGGCTCGACTGCATCATCCTGTTTCCACTGATCATGCTGGGGTTCGAACGTCTCGTGCGGGGGGAGAGCGCGATGCTTTATGTGATCGCACTGGGACTCTCGATTCTTTCGAATTACTATATTTCCATCATGACCTGCATCTTCATGGTCATCTACTTCATCTGTCTCAATGTTCTCGAGGGGATCGGAGATGCACGTGTCGTGGGACTTCGTGTCCTGCGCTTCGGGATCTACTCTCTGATCGCGGGCGGACTGGCAGCGGTGACACTGCTGCCGGAGATCTATGCGCTGCAGATGACGGCGTCGAGTGACGTGAACTTCCCGCAGACCGCGACGCAGTACTTCACGATCATCGATATGTTCGCGCGGCATATGCCATTCGTTGAGACGGAGCAGGGCCTCGATCACTGGCCGAACATCTACGCCGGCGCACTCGTGTTCCTGCTGCTGCCGCTGTACTTCATGAACCGGAAAATCGGGCTTCGGGAGAAGATCGTAAACGGCCTCCTGCTCGTTTTCTTCTATCTGAGCTTCAGCGTCAACATCCTGAATTTCATCTGGCATGGCTTCCATTACCCGAATTCACTTCCATGTCGCCAGAGTTTCATATATATTTTCCTTATCCTCGTGCTCTGCTACGAGGCCTGGCTCGATCGGGCAGCCTCCTCTGCGAGGGAGGTCAATGCTTCCTTCGGGATGGCCATCGCGTTTCTCCTCGTCACGCAGAAGGTCGTGACGGATGATGCGATCCACTTCAGTGTGTTCTATCTGAGCGGTCTGTTCGTGCTTCTGTACTACGGCTTCCTCTATACCGAGCGGACACGCACGAAGAGGACACATCGCTGGACGGCCATCGCGATGCTGGTGGTCGTTTCCGTGGAGGCAACCCTCAACATGGCCGTGACCTCGGTGACGACGACCTCACGTACGGCGTATGTCAGTGACAATCAGGATGTCGAAAAGCTCGTGCAGGCCGTTCGTGCAGAGGATGACGGCTTCTACCGCTTCGAGAAGATCACGCGGAAGACGAAGGACGACGGTGCCTGGATGAACTTCCCGAGTGTATCGCTCTTTTCATCGACGGCGTACGCTCACTGCTCGGATTTCTTCAAGCGTATGGGCATGGAGTCCTCGACGAACGCCTACTCGATCACCGGCTCCACGCCGCTCATGAATATGCTGATGTCTGTGAAATACGACATCTACTCCGAGGAACCGCAGGCACCGGGAGAGATGGGACTGAGCTATATCGCGAGCTCCGGTATGACCAGTATCTACCAGACAGAGTTCGCACTGCCGCTCGGCTATATGCTGCCTGGGTCGGCGCTGGATGCCTGGGATACCCATGCCGGCACGCCGGCACTGGCGCAGAACAGTCTGTGCGAGGCCCTCGACTGTGCACCGGTCATGGACAGTGTGCTGGGTGAGTTCTATGACGCGGACTACAGCTTCACGGCTGATCAGGCAGGGGAGTACTATGCCTACGTGAACAACGCGGCGGTGAAGCAGGTAAGCGCGAATTACGGCTACACCGAGAAGAGCTTCAACAATGTCGACCGCGGGTATCTTCTGGAGCTCGGCTATCTTGAGGCTGGCGATACCGTGACCCTGCATAGTAAGACCGAGGGGCAGAGCGTGTCGGCGGATGTATATCGTTTCGATTACAACGCGCTGCGCGCGCTGCAGGATGTGCTGCAGGACGAGAGCCTGGAGCTCACGAGCTGGAAGGATACGAAGCTTTCCGGGACGATCACGACGGAGAAGGGTGGCGTCATGATGACGAGCATCCCGTATGATCCGGGCTGGAAGATCTTCGTGGACGGTGTGGAGACCGACATCACCGAGGTGAAGGATACCTTCCTCGGGGTAGAGCTCACGCCGGGCACGCATACGATCGAACTGCGCTTCATGCCGCAGGGCCTCGTCCTCGGCGGCCTCATCACGGTGCTCAGCCTCGTGATGCTGCTGGCGATCTGGCTGATCACACGGCGCTTCGGACTGCTGAGCGACGGGCTCCGGGAATATGAGGAGCTGACGCAGGAGGATGAAGATGCGGATCCGTCTGCGACCACGGAACATGCGGTCGTAGAGGACGACGAAGCAGCTGTGTTCGAGGAGGAACTTCAGGCGGAGGATGACCTGAATACAGCGGCGCCTGCGGATGGTGACGATGCGACGCCGGAAGCATTGGCAGAGGATACGAACGGAAACGAAGACGATGCGGATCTCGAGATCATCGCAATTCATGAAGAATAAAGGACGGGAAACGTCCGGAGGGGGAAATTATGAAGCTTTGGGGTGGACGATTTACAGAGGCGGAGGATCAGCGGACGGAGGAATTTAACGAGTCGCTGAGCTTCGACAAGCGGATGTACCGGCAGGATATCACGGGCTCGATCGCACATGCGGAGATGCTCGGACGGCAGGGGATCATCTCGCAGGAGGACAGTGCGGCGATCATCGCAGGTCTCAAGGGGATCCTGCAGGATATCGAGGACGGGAAGCTCGTCATCGAGGGTGACGCCGAGGATATCCACAGCTTCGTCGAGGCGGAGCTGACGGAGCGCATCGGGGAGCCGGGGAAGCGTCTGCATACCGGACGGAGCCGGAATGACCAGGTGGCGCTCGACATGAAGATGTATACGCGGGACCACATCGATGAACTGATTGGGCATATGCAGGCGCTGCTTGATACGGTCGAGGGGATCATGGCGGAGAACCGGGCGAGCTATATGCCGGGCTTCACGCATCTCCAGAAGGCCCAGCCGACGACGCTGGCGCACCACATGGGCGCGTACCGTGCGATGTTCCTGCGCGATGTCAGCCGGCTCGGGGATACCAGGGACCGACTCAATGAGTGTCCGCTCGGTGCCGGTGCCTTCGCCGGGACGACTTACCCGCTCGACCGCGACTTCACTGCGCGGAAGCTCGGCTTCCGGAAGCCGACCGAGAACTCGATGGATTCGGTGTCGGATCGTGACTATCTCCTCGAGTACCTCTTCGATCTCGCGACGATCCAGATGCACCTCAGCCGTCTCAGCGAGGAAATCTGCATCTGGAACTCGAACGAGTATAAGTTCGTGAAGATCTCGGACAAGTATTCGACGGGCTCGAGCATCATGCCGCAGAAGAAGAATCCGGATATCGCGGAGCTGATCCGTGGCAAGTCCGGTCGGGTATATGGTGCGCTGATGAGTCTCCTGACGGTGATGAAGGGGCTGCCGCTCGCCTATAATAAGGATATGCAGGAGGATAAGGAGCTCGCGTTCGACGCGATGGATACCGTGCAGAATTCGGTGATTCTCATGAAGGATATGCTGGCGACCATGAGCTGGAACCGGGCGCGGATGGAGGAGTCGGCGAAGCTCGGCTTCACGAATGCGACGGATGTGGCGGATTATCTCGTGCGGAAGGGTGTGCCGTTCCGTACGGCGCATGGCATCGTCGGGGAGCTGGTGCTGCTCTGTGAGCAGAAGGGCTGTGCGCTCGATGATCTGACGATCGATGAGTATCATACAGTATGTGACGAGATCGATCCGGATATCTATGAGGCGATTTCGCTGGAGACCTGTGTGCGGAACCGGAAGACGCTGGGCGCGCCGGGGGCACTGCTCGAAACTACGAATGAATGAAAGAGCCCGGAGGGCCGGCAACAGAAGCACAGTACTGCGAGCTCGGAAAAATCTAAAATTCCACCCCTAAGAAGTACTAGGCCCTCTGCAATCACTGAGTTTTCTTTATGAAAACTCAGCGTTGCAGAGGGTGCTAAGGAAAATCACTCCAAGTACTTCTAAGGGGTGGAATTTTGATTTTTCACGACCTCTTCGTATGGCTTCTGTTGCCGGTCCTCCGGGCCATATTCATTTGCAAGGTGTATATTAATGAGTTATATCAGCCATAATATACATTTGATATGCATAAAAACGGAAATTAATACATTTTTTAATGCATAAATATACAAATTTGCGCTTGCAATCTGTTTTTTGATGGCGTATGATAACGGCATCGTAAATGAGGGGTGCTTCCGGGGATGCGTTTATGCGTCGGGGGCGTTTTATAGAGGAGAAGTGATTATGAGTAATCTGGTACCAAAGAATAACACGCAGGGTGAGAAGGTCGTTCTGGCTTACTCCGGTGGTCTCGATACGACCTGTATCGTGCCGTGGCTGAAGGAGACCTTCGGCTATGAGGTGATCTGCTGCTGTGTCGATGTAGGGCAGGGCAACGAGCTGGATGGTCTGGCAGAGCGTGCGAAGATCTCGGGTGCGTCGAAGCTGTACATCGAGGATATCACTGACGACTTCTGCGACAACTATGTGCTTCCGTGTCTCAAGGCCAATGCGACCTACGAGAACAAGTACCTGCTCGGTACCTCGATGGCGCGTCCAGCGATCGCGAAGAAGCTGGTCGAGATCGCACGGAAGGAGGGCGCGAAGGCGATCTGCCATGGTGCAACCGGTAAGGGAAATGATCAGATTCGTTTCGAGCTGGCCATCAAGGCACTGGCCCCGGATCTTGATATCATCGCTCCGTGGCGTATGACGGATATCTGGACCTTCCAGTCCCGTGAGGATGAGTACAACTACATCAAGTCGAAGGGCATCCCGCTCACCTTCTCCGAGGATAATTCCTACAGCCGTGACCGGAACCTCGTGCATATCTCGCATGAGGGCCTCGAGCTGGAGGATCCGTCTCAGGAGCCGAACTACGATCATATGCTGATGCTGTCGGTGACACCGGAGAAGGCACCGGATCATGATACGGATGTCGAGATCAAGTGGGAGAACGGTGTTCCGGTCGAGCTGAATGGACAGAAGATGACCGTGAAGGAGATCATCCTCGAGCTCAACAAGCTCGGTGGTGAGAACGGGATCGGTATCATCGACATCGTCGAGAACCGTGTCGTCGGCATGAAGAGCCGTGGCGTCTATGAGACCCCGGGTCTTACGATCCTCATGGAGGCACACAAGCAGATCGAGGAGCTGATCCTCGACCGTCAGACCATGGAGTTCAAGAACATGGTGGATGTGAAGTTCTCGCAGGTCGTCTACGAGGGCAAGTGGTTCGATCCGCTTCGTGAGGCACTCGAGGCCTTCGTCCAGAGCACTCAGAAGTATGTGACTGGTACGACGAAGATGAAGCTGTACAAGGGCAACATCATCAAGGCCGGCACGACCTCACCGTACTCACTCTACAACGAGTCACTGGCGTCCTTCACGACGGGCAGCATGTATGATCACCACGATGCCTCCGGCTTCATCACCCTCTTCGGTCTTCCAGAGAAGGTACGTGCGATGAAGCTGCTCGAGGTACAGAATCTTACAAATAACAAGTAATCATCCATTCGGTGGACAGGTGAGGATGAGATTCCGGAAGCATTGACCTGATGACGGAAGGACATCCACCACCTGTCCGCGCAGGATACCGATGGACATAAAACAGATATGAAAAGGGAGTAGTCATGGGAATGATAGCAGTCAAGGGTGGCATCTGTGCTGCCGAGGGGTTTATGGCAGCGGCGACCGCTGCGAAGATCAAGTCGAAGCGTCGGGATGATATGGCGATGATTTTTTCCGAGAAGCCATGCGTCGTGGCCGGTACCTTCACGAGCAACGTGGTGAAGGCGGCACCGGTCCTCTGGGATCGTGAACTGGTCGACAGTGGTCGTCCGGTCCATGCCGCCGTCATCAACTCTGGTATCGCCAATGCCTGCACCGGTCAGATGGGACTGGATATCTGCAAGGAGGAGGCCGACGCGACCGCGGAGGCCTTCGGTCAGGTGATTTCTGCGGATTCCGTGCTGCTGGCATCCACCGGTATCATCGGTCTGCAGCTTCCGATCGAGAAGATGAAAAATGCGATTTCCGAGATGGTACCGAAGCTCGAGGCGAGCGAGGCAGCCGCTACCGCAGCCAGCAAGGCCATCATGACGACCGATACGACGAATAAGGAGTTCGCACTCGAATTCACGATCGGCGGGAAGAAGGTCCACCTCGGCGGTATGACGAAGGGCTCCGGCATGATCCATCCGCAGATGTGCACGATGATCTGCTTCCTGACAACCGATCTCTCGATCACGAAGGAGTTGCTGCAGAAGGCCCTCAGCGAGAACGTCGTTGATACCTTCAACATGATCTCCGTCGATGGCGATACCTCGACGAATGATACCTGCGTGATCCTCGCAAACGGTGCTGCGGAGAATCCGATCATCGATACGGAGGGCGAGGACTATGAGACCTTCAAGACCGCGCTCCTCCAGGTGTCGAAGACCCTGGCACGTGAGATGGCGGCCGATGGGGAGGGTGCATCCCACCTCTTCACGGTTCATGTCACCCAGGCAAAGGACAAGCAGGAGGCCCGGACAATCGCACGTTCTGTCGTTTCCTCGACGCTCACGAAGGCGGCGATCTATGGTCGCGACGCGAACTGGGGCCGTGTGCTCTGCGCGATGGGCTACAGTGGCGCGAGCTTCGACCCGAATAAGGTGAACCTGTATTTCGTCAACGACATCGGAAAGATCGAGGTCTTCCACCAGGGAGTACCGGTCGATTTCGATGAGGATTATGCATCCGAGATCCTCGGCTACCAGGAGGTCACCGCGCTCATCGAGATGCATGAGGGCACAGAGGAGGCCACGGCCTGGGGCTGCGACCTCACCCACGAGTACGTAAACATCAACGCGGATTATAGGAGCTGACATGGAAATCGAGAACAGGATCATGGATAAGGCGGCGACCCTCGTCGAGGCACTGCCATATATTCAGAAATTTCAGGATAAGGTCGTCGTCGTAAAGTACGGCGGATCCGCGATGACGGATGAGAATCTGAAGAAGCATGTCATGCAGGATGTAGCGATCCTGAAGCTGGTCGGCCTGAAGCCGATCATCGTTCATGGCGGCGGCAAGGAAATCTCGAAGTGGATCAGCAGGGTCGGCATGGAGCCGCACTTCGTGAACGGACTCCGCGTGACGGATGAGGATACCATGGAGATCGCCGAGATGGTGCTGAACAAGGTCAACAAGTCCCTGGTGCAGCTCATCAACAACCTCGGTGGCAAGGCCGTCGGTATCTCCGGTAAGGATGGAAATCTCCTGAAGTGCGTGAAGAAGTACTCAAAGGGAGAGGATATCGGCTTCGTCGGCGACATCGTCGGTGTGGATACCACCATCATCGATGATCTTCTGAGCGACGGCTTCATCCCGGTGATCTGTCCGATCGGTTTCGATGAGCGTGGCCAGAGCTACAACATCAACGCGGATGACGCGGCCTGCGCGATCGCGGCAGCGATGCACGCCGAAAAGCTCGCCTTCCTTACGGATGTCGAGGGTGTATATAAGGATTTCAACGATAAGAGCTCCCTCATCACGACGCTTTCCATCGAGCAGGCACAGGAGATGATGGATGCCGGTGAGCTGGTCGGCGGCATGCTGCCGAAGATACAGAACTGCATCGATGCGATGAAGAAGGGTGTAAACCGTGTTCATATCCTCGACGGACGTGTGCCGCACTGTCTGCTCCTCGAGATATTCACGAACCAGGGCATCGGCACGATGATCGAGAAGTCGATCGACGCGTGGTTCTGAAAATTTCAGGGAAGAGGTGCTGTGCATCGTGGCGGAAGTGCCCGTGCGGGCGGGTGCTGTGAGAGTGCATTGGCCGAAACATGCGGCGGATAGACAGATGAGGGGTGAAAAAAATGAAATTTATGGATGATTCCATCGTGAAGGGAAATATCGTGAATGACCGCCTCGTAACGGAGGGCGAGCAGGTACTGTATAAGACCTACAATCGTTTTCCGGTAGCGTTTGATCACGCGAAGGGCGTCGAGCTCTACGATGCGGGCGGACATGCGTACCTCGATTTCGGTGCGGGCATCGCGGTGGCAGGGCTCGGCTATGGCAACACGCTGGTGGACCAGGCGATGAAGGAGCAGATCGACCGGGGGCTGCTGCACACGTCGAATCTCTTCTACAATGAGCCGTCCATCGAGGCGGCGGAGAAGCTGCTTGCGGCGAGCGGAATGGACCGTGTGTTCTTCACGAACTCCGGTACCGAGGCGATCGAGGGCGCGCTGAAGATCGCGCGTCGCTACCACTATAATAAGGGCCGGGCCGGCTGCGAGATCATCGCGATGCAGGGCTCCTTCCACGGTCGTTCCATGGGCGCGCTCAGCGTGACCGGCAAGGATCACTACCGTGCGCCGTTTGAGCCGCTGATCGGAGGTGTGCGCTTCGCAACCTTCAACGATCTCGATTCCGTAAAGGCGCAGATCAATGAAAACACCGGTGCGATCATCATGGAGACGATCCAGGGTGAGGGCGGTATCTATCCGGCGACGGAGGACTTTCTCCGGGGCGTACGGCAGCTCTGCGATGAGCATGATCTGCTGCTGATCCTCGATGAGATCCAGTGTGGCATGGGCCGCTCCGGCGCCATGTTTGCATGGCAGGCCTACGGCGTGAAGCCGGATGTCCTGACGGTGGCGAAGGCCCTCGGAAACGGCGTGCCGATCGGTGCCTTCCTCGCCTGTGGCGAGGCTGCGCATGCGATGCAGCCGGGTGACCACGGCTCCACCTACGGTGGAAATCCGTTTGTCTGCGCCGCGGCATCCGCAGTGCTGGATGTCTTCAAGGAAGCAGATATCCCGGGCCACGCGAAGGCACAGGGTGCGTACCTCTGGAAGGCCCTCGATGAAGTGAAGGCCGCTTTCCCGGAGATGGTGAAGGATCACCGTGGCATGGGCCTGATTCAGGGCCTCGAGATCTCCCCATCCGTACCGGCTGGGGAGATCGTCCGGAAGATGCTGCTCGAGCAGCAGGTCATCCTGATCGCGGCGGAGCACAACACGATTCGTTTCGTGCCGCCACTCGTCATCGAGCATGAGCACATCGACGCAATGAAGGAAAAACTGGAAGCCGTGCTGGCAGAGCTGGCATGAGGCATCGACGATCGAAATGGCATATCGAAGAAGATAGGAATAGAAAGCCCCGGCGGAGCAGTCCGCCGGGGTTTATTTTTGGTATTGCAGGCATGAATTCGGTTCGAATCATGCAACGTGTCTACGGAAATCGTGTCCTGTATAGCATCAGGAGAGGTATTCATCTGCGCTGTCGTCGATCGGTGCGAGCTTCATCTGAAGCTTCGCGGCCTGGACGAGGTGCTTCGCAAGGACAGCAGTAGTGACGGTGCCGACACCACCTGGTACCGGGGTAGCGGCTCCGGCCTTCAGGATGATCTGATCCCAGTCACAGTCGCCGCAGAGATTGCCGGCCTCGTCGACATTGATACCGACGTCGATGACGGTTGCATCCTCCTTCACATAGCCGCTGCTGATGAACTTCGCCTTACCGATGGCCGCTACCAGAATATCCGCACGGCTGGCCACGGCCTTCAGGTCTTCGGTCTTACTGTGGCAGACGGTCACAGTCGCATTCTCCTGGAGCAGCAGCATGCTGAGCGGCTTCCCGACCACCATGGAGCGGCCGATGATGCAGACCTCCTTGCCGGCCATCTCGATCTGATGGCCCTTCAGGATCTCCACGACGGCCTGGGCCGTACATGGTGCGAAGGCATCCGCATCGCCACGCATGACGCCGGCGACGTTTGTGTCGGTGATACCGTCGAGATCCTTCAGCGGATTCATCTTGCGAAGCATCGCTGCCTCGTCGATCTGCTTCGGGAGCGGACGCATCACGAGAATGCCGTGGATCTCCGGATCCTGGTTGATGAAGTCGAAGACCTGCTGAAACTCTTCGTTCGATACGTTTTCCGGAAGCTCATAGTCCTTCGCCTCCAGGCCGAAATCCATGAAGCGCTTCTTGATGCTGCGCTCATAGCTGAGATCGGCCTCCTTGTGGCCGACACGTAGAATCGCCAGCGCCGGCAGGATGCCGTTGTACTGTCCGACGAAGTCCAGGCACTCGCCCTTGATTTGATCTGCGATGATTTTTCCTCTTAATTCCTGCATATATTCACACTTTCTCTCGTTTTATCTGTTTGATTTTCTTCTATAGAGTAGCTCGGGACTTCTACGCGGGGCATGCAGCTGTCTGCTATGAAACAGCCTGCAGGGCTCCGGGCCATCTCTCTTACGAGAAGTCCACCTTGTTCCGGTCGATGCGGTCCAGCTCCGGATCGTACTGCGGCTTCACCTTATCCTCGACCGCCTCGTAGATCAGACGACTCTTCGCGCGACCATCCATGAGCAGCTTTCGGGCGTATTCATTGAGCTCGATCATACGGTTCTGATTCTTCATCATCTTCGTGTTGATGTAGACATTCATCACCGCGCCCTCGAGGGCGGTGCCGAGATAAGCAGCGGCCACACCGACGTCACTCTGCATGAGCTTCGAGCCATGCGCCTCCAGCTCGCCGAGATAGTCGAGCGCTTCACAGACCCGCTCCATCACCTTGATCGGTGTCATGGATGCGGTGCTCAGGCAGGTTTCCAGGGTCGTCTCCTTGAAGTCCTTCTCCTCCGGCGTACTGTCCGGGAGGCCATAGGCCTGACTGAGCGGCAGGAACACCTTCTCATCCTCGTCGGAGAGCGCCAGGAAGGCCTCACGCAGCTTCGCGAGCCGCGCCTCGATGTCCCGGATGCGCGGCTCAACCTCCGCATATGTTTTCTTCCCGATGGTGAATGCACAGACCATCATGCCGAGGCTTACACCATAGGCACCGGCCAGCGCACTCGCGCCTCCACCGCCCGGCACGGATTCCCGCGCACCTAATCGCTCCAGATATGTCCGAATCGTCGTCTCCCCTGATGTCATCGTATGTTCCTTCTTTCTCGTGATTCTTCGATGTCATAATACTCGATTTTTTCGCAAAAGAAAACCCTGTGATTCAGCAAGGGGCCCCGGCTTGATTTTACACGATCTCTCCGTATGGCATATGTTGCCGCCCGTCGGGCCCTTGCTGAGCGTCCTGTCCCGTGCTATAATGACGAAGTTTAATAAAAGTACACGGGGGTGTCGGTCAGAACCGGCTGAGATGGGAACTGTGCGTTCCGGACCCTGGAAACCTGATTTGGATCATGCCAACGTAGGGAGATGGGCTTTTTGCACGCGTATTCCAGGCTGTCCGATCGGGCAGCCTTTTTTGTTTGTGATTTGAAAGAAACACAATTATGAATAGAGATTTACTTCGATTATATGCGATCACCGATCGGCACTGCCTGAAGCAGTCTTCGACCTCCGAAACAGAGGCACTGGCCATGGCTGTCGAGCAGGCGATCCTCGGTGGTGCGACCATGGTGCAGTTCCGTGAAAAGGAACTTACGGGCGCGCGGCTCGAGCAGGACGCGCGGGCCGTACAGGCGGTCTGCCGGAAGCATGGGGTACCGTTCATCATGAACAACGATGTCGACCTCGCGCAGAAGCTGGACGCCGACGGCGTGCATGTCGGGCAGAGTGATCTGCCGGCGGCGGAAGCCCGTCGTCGCCTCGGTCCGGCGAAGATCATCGGCGTAACCGCGCGGACGGTGGCGGAGGCGCAGGCAGCGGAAGCGGCCGGCGCGGATTACCTCGGCTCCGGCGCGGTGTTCGGCACGAGCACGAAGCTCGATGCGAAGACGATGCCGCTCGAGACCTTCCGGGTCATCACGGCGTCGGTTCAGATTCCGGTCGTGGCCATCGGCGGGATCAGTGCGGCCAATGCAGGCGCCCTGAAAGCCCATGGCGCTGCGGGACTCGCCGTCGTCAGCAGTCTCTTCGGCGCAGCGGACATCACGGAAGCGGCGCGGACGCTGCGGGCGATCGCAGATGACCTCGTCACCGATCGGTGACGAGGCGTCCGACAGAAGAGCAGCGGTTTCGCTTTCTGACTGGAAGAATATCTGATCTCTGCATGGACAGTGGCAGACGTTCCGACGGACACTTTTAACGGTTTGACCGCGCTAAGCGTTCAAATACATCACAGCGGCAGGTTGGGGGCACCACCTCAGGTCGCTATACAAAATTAATGCGTGTGGAGGAGTACTATGTATACAGCATTAACAATCGCAGGAAGTGACTCCTGTGGAGGCGCCGGCATCCAGGCAGATATCAAGACAATGCTCGCAAATCATGTGTATGCGATGAGCGCGATTACGGCATTGACTGCCCAGAATACGACCGGTGTAAAGAGTATCATGGAGTCGACGCCTGATTTCCTGAAGGATCAGCTCGATATGATTTTTACGGATATCTATCCGGATGCAGTGAAAACGGGAATGGTTTCCTCTGGTAGCCTCATCGAGGTAATCGCAGAAAGACTCACATTCTACAAGGCCAGAAACATCGTGGTGGACCCGGTGATGATCGCCACCAGCGGGGCGAAGCTGATCAGTGACGACGCGGTCGATACACTGAAGTCGAAGCTGCTGCCGCTTGCGACGGTGATCACACCGAACATTCCGGAGAGTGAGGTGCTGTCCGGGATGACGATTCGCAGTTCCGCGGATATGGTGGAAGCGGCGAAGCGGATCCACGCAGCGTTCGGCTGTGCCGTGCTTACGAAGGGCGGCCACAGCCTGGACGATGCGAATGATGTGCTCGTGCATGGAGAGCAGGTGACCTGGTTCCACGGCAGACGAATCGAGAATTCGAACACGCACGGAACCGGTTGCACGCTGTCCTCAGCGATCGCGTCGAATCTGGCCAAGGGATATGATCTCGAAACATCCGTACAGTACGCGAAGAACTATATCTCCGGCGCACTGAATGCGATGCTGGATCTCGGAAAGGGCAGCGGTCCGATGGACCACGGCTTCAGGATCCAGGGCGATTATTCGGCATCTGTCTGAGCCGCTGACCCGCGAAGCAGCAAAACGACCTCGGTGGAGGTCCGGCTGCAGGCGGTCAGATCTCAGGCAGTTAAGAACACGGCCTCGTAAGGCGGTGAGGTGAACCTTCCTTCGGCGATGCTTAGATTGTAAAAGGAGATTCATGATGCGTAACGAAAATTCTGCTGCGGCAAGCGTAGCAACCACAAGTGTAAACACGAAGAAGCTGGCCCTCGCGGCTGTATTTGCCGCCATCGCGGTGGTTGGCTCGACCTTTTCTGTGCCGGTTTTCGGCTCGAAGTGTGCGCCGGTACAGCACCTCGTCAATGTGCTGTGCGCGGTATTTCTCGGCCCGGCCTACGGCGTGGCAGCGGCGTTCATCGCCAGTGTCATCCGAAATCTGATGGGCCTCGGCTCGTTGCTTGCGTTCCCGGGCTCCATGTGCGGTGCCTTCCTGTCTGGCTATCTTTATAAGAAGCTTCGGAAGCTTCCGGCAGCCTATGTCGGCGAGATCTTCGGCACCGGCATCATCGGTGGCATCCTGTCCTACCCGATCGCAGCCTTCATCATGGGCAACACGAAGGCGGCCGTCTTCACCTTCGTCGTTCCGTTCCTGGTGAGCACCTGCGGCGGTACCCTGATCGCGGTGATCATCACCGTAGCGCTGAGCCAGACCGGCTTCCTCGAGCGTGCGAAGGAAATGCTGAAGTGAGGATGTGAAAATGAGCGACGAGCGCTTTCAATATCAGATATATACATGGATGGACGCGATTCAGCGCACCGCGCCCCTCGTGCACTCCATCACGAATTATGTGACGGTCAACGACTGCGCGAACGCCCTGCTTGCGATCGGTGCGCGCCCGGTCATGTCGCATGATCCGCGGGAGGCGGCGGAAATCACCCGCGGCAGTCAGGCGCTGGAGCTGAACCTCGGCGCCACGGAATACCTCGATGCGATGTTCCTGAGCGGACAGGCGGCGCGGGAAAAGGGCATCCCGCGGGTCATCGATCCCGTGGGGATCTCCGGCTCGACCTTCCGACGCGAAGCGCTCCACCGTATGCTCTCTGAGCTGCAGCCGACGGCTATCCGCGGAAACTACTCGGAGATCCACGCACTCCTCGCCGGTACAGACACCGGCACGGGCGTGGATGCGGTCGTTGATGCAGCGCATCCGGCACTTTCCAGGGACGCACTGGCACAGGGGATGCAGAACTACCTCCGTACGCTTGCGTTTCCGATGATCCTCGTGGCATCCGGCCGGGAGGACATCGTCGCTTCACGGGATGCACTCTGCTTCGTGAGGAATGGCAGTCCGCGCATGTCGCGCGTGACCGGCACCGGCTGCATGGCGACCGAGCTGCTCGCTGCCTTCCTGGCGGTGGCATCCGGCGAGGCGGCCTTCCACGCGGCGGTAGTCGCTACCGCATTTATGGGCATCGTCGGTGAAATCGCAGAGGAGACGGCCCCACGCGGCAGTGGAAGCTACCACATCGCACTCATCGACGCACTGTCGACCATGACCGCAGAGGATATTGCTGGCAGGATTTCAGTCGGAGAAGCCTGATCTGGCCCCGAGTGATAAAGAAAAAACTCGCCTTCGGGCGAGTTTTTTTGTGACGGAATGCATATCTGAGATTTATTAAAAGCATGGACAGGCGCCGATTTTTGATGGCTTCTTGTATTTCTTCGGCGGTTCGTGTAGAATCAGTGTATCTGACAAATAGGTGTCGATCACGGGCAGATTTCTTCTGTCCGGTTCTCAAAATTTAAAACTTCATAATGCACGCATGGCATCACCATGCGTGCAGAAGCTGCGTCTTCGGCTGGATAAAACTGCAAAGAAAAAAGAGCGCCGCGGTATGCGACACTCTTTATCGTGGACTATATATACGGCGTAAAGGCCTTGGATAGAACAGCACATCCGTCGGCCGGTCGATCCGTACTTTGTACGGTGTAAAGGTCTTTAAAGATATCCCGCAGAGGCATTTCTACGCTGCATGAAGTCGGGTGAACCGATGGTGGATAAGCAGAACAGGATATCGTGTCACTGCAGTGCACTGCGCTTCGTGCGCTGGATGGCAGTGGACATCGCCGGGATCGAAAGGATGATCAGGGTGATGACCGCCTCTGCACCGATGTAGATGAGATTATAGACCGCAGAGTAGGCTGCCGGATTCCAGCCCTCCCAGGCATACTCACCGAAGAATACCCAGCCGCTCAGAAAGGCGAAGACGTATCTTCCGATGCAGGCAGCGATGTAGCCGAGGCGAAGACCGTTCTTATGGCTTGCGAAGAAACCGGAAATACCGAATGCACCGAAGGCGAACACATAATCGAGGATCGCCTGTACCGGTGTCAGTACGTATGGGTCAATGATGAACTGCAGGATACCATAGGCTACACCCGCCGCGATGCCGATCGCCGGACCGAAAAAGAAGCCAGGCAGCATCGCGAAGAGCATCGAGCACAGGGTGATGGAGCCACCGGTCGGGAACTCAAACACCTTGATCATCGAGGTGACCGTCGCAAGTGCGATGCATACCGCACAGTAAACCAGAACCTTGACATTTTTTGACATAAAAAAACCTCCTTTGAATCGCACGGATCATCCGTGACTTGGCCAGGAGGGGCAGAATATAGACAGCAGAAAAATGCTGTCATGCTTCCCTACGCAGGTACTGACCTGATCAGGTGAGAAGGGTTGGTTCTATGAAGAATCCTCTCAGCATAAGCGCCCCTAGCAATCAAGCACCATTATAAAACAGAGGAAAGTCATGTCAATAGCGGATATGCACGATCAAACGACGAAGATGTAGAAGTTTGTAACAGTTCCGGCAGGGGCCTGGAGGGGCGGTAACATGAAGATTTCGGCAACATTGCACAGACAGTGGGATTAACGAAAGGACGTTGTGGGAGGAGGACAGCGTGTCTTTGAAATGTGGAAAACAGAAAGGAACAGAGATGGGAAATTATCCGCTGACTGCGAAAGAGCAGCATAAACGAAAAGAAAAACTGGCAAAAATCCGCCAGACCGTGATGATCATCCTTATGGCAATCGCCGGCCTCTATTATATGACCGTTGAGCGTGGCCAGGTGACGAATGCAGCGATCATGACGAACGTGGACGAATCAACAGTGAAAACAAATAGAAATCAAGATAAAGAAGTACAGGAAACGAAGTTCAAAATCGAGAGCTATCTACAGCCGGAGACGACAGACGATGAAACATGCCAGACCATCCTACAGGAAATTGAAACGCCGATGGAAAGCCAGGTGGAATCGACAGAAAAAACTTTGCCTGATGCAAACCAGATCACGCAGATCATACCGAGCACTGCTGTGAACGTAACAGATGCTTCGATGATGGTAACGCAGACGGAATCGGCCGCTGATCCAACGGTGGTGCCGGTTGAAGACAAACGCGTGAACCTGAACACCGCCACTCTGGAAGAACTCGACGCACTCCCCGGCGTCGGCCCCTCCACTGCCAAAAACATCATCGCTTACCGCGAAACCCACGGCGGTTTCGCCGCTCCGGAAGAAATCATGAACGTGAAACGGATCGGCGAGAAGACCTTTGATAAGCTGAAGGCACATATTACTGTTTAAAATCATATAAAACTGCTACAATCGAGATAAGTTGACAGGATGCATAAAATATGTTTTTACATTGGTTTTATGCATGTTTTGTGGTATCATGTTCCCATAGTTTAGTCTTAATTCTCGGATTATGCCCGGGTGCAGTACATACGGAGGTTCTATATGGAACAGAATGAAGAGAGAGCAACACATGTTGTATATGAGAAGGATGAGCATGGTCAGATCGTCATCGCGGATGAGGTCGTCGCGATCATCGCAGGCATCGCAGCGACCGAGGTAAAGGGTGTCGATTCCATGTATGGCGGCTGGTCCGGCGAGATCATCTCCAGAATGGGTATCCGCGACCTCAGTAAGGGCGTAAGCATCAGCATCGAGGATGGGCACGTTTCCGTGAAGCTGAGCCTGAACGTAAGGTACGGTTACTCCATCCCGGATGTATCGAGAAACGTACAGGATAAGGTCGCTTCGGCCATCGAGTCCATGACCGGTCTCAGTGTGCTGGATGTCAACATCCGCATCGCCGGTGTGGTCAATGCTGAGAACGAGTGAGTTGAAATAAAGTATAGGTAAGGAAATCATGAATAAACGAGAAGAAAGAGATCATAAGTTTAAGCTCCTGTTCTGCACACAGTTCTACCCTGGGCAGGAGATTCCGGAGCAGCTCGCACGCTATTTCGAGTCCCCGGATTACGAGGATGGCGATGGCGTCGTGCACATCGAGAATCTGAGCGAGGAGGACCAGCAGCGTCTGGAGGCGGAGGTGGAGAAGATCACCGCAAAGCTCCCGGAGCTGGATGCGCGTATCGATTCCGCTGCCGAGGGCTGGAAGACCGATCGTATGACGAAGACCGACCTGACGGCGATTCGTCTCGCACTTTATGAGATCGAGTATGACGAGACGGTCCCGGACAGGGTAGCCATCAACGAGGCGGTCGAGCTCGCGAAGAAGTATGGTGGCGACGAGTCCGGCTCCTTCGTCAATGGTGTCCTGGCACGTCTTGTGAACAGCGACCGCGTATCGACGCGAAGCGTGAAGGCACCACGTAAGCAGCAGGGTGAGCTCACGGAGAAGAAGACTGCCGGTAAGGGCGTTCAGATCATCGTGAACCGCAACAGATAAGAATAAAGGATTCCTATGAATAAAGACAGTCGTGCATATACTGTGTCCCAGGTGAACCGATATATCGCAAACATGTTTTCATCGGATTTCGCACTGAAAAATATCACGATCCAGGGTGAGATTTCAAACCTGAAATACCATCCGACCGGGCATATTTACTTTACACTGAAGGACGCAGCTTCGCAGATCTCCGGTATCATGTTTGCCGGTGACCGTGCGGGGCTTCCGTTTAAATTGGAGAATGGCATGCGCGTACTCTGTACGGGCAGTGTCGGCGTCTATGAGCGTGGCGGCAGCTATCAGATCTACGCGAAGCGCTTCATGGCGGATGGGATCGGAGATCTCTACATCCGTTTCGAGCAGCTGAAAAAGGAGCTCGAGGAGATGGGACTCTTCGATCCGATGTATAAGAAGCCGATCCCGAAGTATGCGCAGCGGATCGGTGTCGTGACCGCGAAAACCGGCGCAGCTGTCCGCGATATCATCCAGATCTCGAAACGACGGAATCCATATGTGGAGATCGTCCTCTACCCGGCACTGGTGCAGGGGGAGGGGGCGGTTCCGTCTATCGTACATGGGATACGGACACTGGACCAGCTGGGCCTCGACGTGCTGATCGTCGGACGTGGCGGTGGCTCCATCGAGGACCTGTGGGCGTTTAACGAAGAGCCCGTGGCCCGGGCGATCTTCGAGGCGGATACCCCGATCATCAGCGCGGTCGGCCATGAAACGGATACGACCATCGCAGATTATGTCGCGGATCTCCGTGCACCGACCCCGAGTGCAGGCGCGGAGCTTGCGGTCTTCGACTATCAGAAGCTGATGGAGGAGATGGCAGGCTGGCATGCGACCCTTGGGAGCGTGATGAACGAGCGCATACAGGATGAGCGTCAGCGGCTCGCGATGGAGAAGCTGCGGCTCAACCAGTTGAGCCCTGGCAGCATCCTGAAGGAGTACCAGAAGCGGAGCCTTCAGTACGAGACGCAGCTCCGCGATGCGATGCGGGAGAAGCTGCAGGACGCGAAGGACCGTGCACGCCGCTATGACGGCTTACGCACAGAGATGAAGACACAGCTGCAGCAGGCGAAGGACCGGCTGGCGGGCTACAGCGGCCTCCGGGAGCAGATGCTTCAGCGACTGCACGACGCGAAGGAGCAGCTGCACCGCTACGATGCGCTGCCGATGTGGATGACGCAGACACTGGACCGCGCCCGTCATGGGCTTGCGCTCCGGACCGAAAAGCTCGAGGCCGTGAGTCCGCTTCGGAAGCTGAGCAGTGGCTACGGCTATGTGCAGGATGTCGAGGGACATCGCGTGGACTCGGTCGGAAAGCTGGCGGTCGGTGAGCTGATTACGACGCAGCTTCAGGACGGAAGCTTCCGGAGTCGGGTGGAGCAGATCACGACGACGAAGTAAATTCGGAAAGGATAGTTATGCCGGTGAAAAAGAGTGCGGCAGCCGCCGCAGAAAAAGAAAAGGAACAGAAGCCTCTCCAGGAGGTGTTTGCAGAGCTTGACGAGCTCGTCGAGAAGATGAGCCGTGAGGAGAGTCTCGAGAAGACCTTCGATATGTATCAGAAGGGCGTGACGCTTCTCCGGAGTGCAAATGACAGTATCGATCGAATCGAAAAACAGGTAAAGGTGCTGGATGATGAAGGATTTCTCTCTTGAACTGAAAACGACAGTCGCGGAGGTCGACGCGATCGTCCTCGCGCAGCTCCCGAAGGTGGAGGGACAGCAGAAGACCGTGCTGGAGGCGATGCAGTATTCCGTGACCGCCGGCGGAAAGCGGATCCGTCCGATCCTCGTGAAGAAGTGCTATGCGCTCTACAAGGACCGAAAGGACGCCGGCTGGGACCGCTTTATGAAGCCGATCGTCGAGGCCTTCATGGGGGCGATCGAGATGATCCATACCTTCTCGCTCTGCCATGATGACCTTCCGTGCATGGACGGGGATCAGTATCGTCGTGGTCAGGAATCGACCTGGTATAGGTTCGGCGAGGACATGGGCACCCTTGCAGGGGATGCACTCTCCCTCTATGCTTTTCAGCGGGTGACGGAGGTGTATCTCCGCCAGCTTTCCCGTGCGGCCGTGACCGGTGGCGTGGACAGCCCGGATGAATCCTCGAAGTTTGCAAACGCCGTACTGAAGGCGACGGCTATCCTCGCCGGAAAGTCCGGTGTCGATGGCATGCTCGGCGGTCAGACCGTCGACGTCGAGATGACCGGAAAGCCGCTCAGTGAGCCGCAGCTTCAGTTTGTGTATGAGCTGAAGACCGGGGCACTGCTGGAGGCCGCCATGATGATGGGCGCGGTTCTCGGAGGTGCATCGCAGATGGAGCTTCGGCGGCTCGAAGGCATCGCCCGCAGCATCGGTGTGGCCTTTCAGATCGAGGATGATATCCTCGACGAGACGAGCACACAGGAGGTGCTGGGGAAGCCGATCCACTCGGACGAGGAAAACAACAAGACGACCTGGGTGTCGATTCACGGACTCGAGGCGGCCCAGGCCGAGGTGCAGCGTCTCTCGGAGGAAGCCATCGAGGGACTGAAGAGCCTTTCGGAGGTCGATGAAGACGCCCGTCAGTTCCTCATCGCACTCACCGAAGAGCTGATTCATCGGAAAAAGTAAAAAGGAGAATGCGTTCACAGGCGGACGTGGCAGCAGGACGCTGCAGGCGGATGCTCGTGACGCTGTACCGGAACGTGGAGCAGAGACAGCGGCGAAACGTGCACCGGGATAAGTGAAAAGTATGTTACTGGATGATATACATGGACCGGAGGATCTGAAGAAACTGAATGATCATCAGCTCAGAAAACTCGCGTCCGAAATCAGACAATTTATCATAGAGAAAACCTCCGAGTACGGAGGCCACCTCGCCTCGAATCTCGGGGTGGTGGAGCTGACCATCGGGCTGTATCTGGCCCTCGATCTGCCAGAGGATAAGATCGTGTGGGATGTAGGCCATCAGGCCTATACTCATAAGATCCTGTCCGGTCGAAAGGAAAACTTCGACGGACTCCGGCAGTATCATGGCATGAGCGGCTTCCCGAAGCGGGCGGAGAGTCCGTTTGACTGCTTCGGTACGGGCCACAGCTCCACCTCGATTTCCGCCGGGCTCGGCATCGCCGCGGCCCGCGATATCAAGGGCGAGCACTATACCGTCGTGTCCGTCATCGGCGATGGCGCGCTGACCGGTGGCCTCGCGTATGAGGGACTCAATAACGCAGCCCAGATGAAGAAAAACTTCATCATCGTGCTGAACGACAACAAGATGTCGATCTCCCGAAACGTCGGCGGTATGTCGAAGTACCTGAACGGACTGCGTTCGAACCGTGGCTATAATCAGCTGAAGATCGATGTCGGCAGTACGCTGATGCGCGTACCGGGCGTCGGACCACAGCTCGTAAAGCGGGTGCAGCGGGCGAAGAACTCGCTGAAGCAGCTCCTCATTCCGGGCATGCTGTTCGAGGATATGGGCATCACCTACCTCGGGCCGATCGACGGTCACAACATCCGTGAGGTGGAGCGGACCATCGAGGGGGCGAAGAAGATCGACCACGCGGTGCTCGTGCACGTCCTGACCACGAAGGGCAAGGGCTATGCACCGGCAGAGCAGAATCCCGCGCACTATCACGGGGTTTCTCCGTTCGATCAGAAAACCGGAAAGGCGCTCTCGCCATCGAAGGAGAGCTACACCTCTGTTTTTTCGAAGACGCTGTGCCGTCTCGCCCGCGAAAATAAAAAAATCGTCGGCATCACCGCCGCGATGCCGGACGGTACCGGGCTCAGTGCGTTCGCAAAGGAATTCCCGGATCGTTTCTTCGATGTGGGCATCGCGGAGCAGCACGCCGTCACCTGTGCCGCCGGTATGGCAAGCAACGGCCTGAAGCCGGTGTTTGCGGTCTACTCGAGCTTCCTGCAGCGTGCCTACGACCAGATCGTGCATGACGTCTGCCTCCAGAAGCTGCCGGTCGTGTTCTGCATCGACCGTGCCGGCCTCGTGGGCTCCGACGGTGAGACGCACCAGGGGATCTTCGACTACAGCTATCTCACGCACATCCCGCACATGACGGTGATGGCACCGAAAAACGCCGATGAGCTCACAGCGATGCTGGCATTTGCGATGAAGTATCCGCTGCCGATCAGCATCCGCTATCCGCGTGGTGCGGCTTACCAGGGGCTTCGTGAATTTGCGGCACCGATCGAGCATGGCCGCGCCGAGCTTCTCTATCAGGGCAGTGATATCGCCCTCGTGGCCGTCGGTTCGATGGTCTCCACGGCGGAGCACATACGTGAAAAGGCCGTATCCTACGGCCATCAACTGACGCTCGTGAACGCGCGCTTCGTGAAGCCGATCGATACGGATATGCTGGATCGTCTCGCAGAAAACCATACCACGATCGTGACCCTCGAGGAGAACGTGAAGCAGGGTGGCTTCGGTATCCAGGTCGAGGCGTATATCCATGAGCATCATCCGGAGGTGAAGGTCGTGACGATCACCCTCCCGGACAAGTACGTGGAGCACGGCGATGTGACGAAGCTCCGCGCCTACCTCGGCATCGACAGCGACTCGATCATCGAGCGGCTCCGCCAGGAGGGCGTGATTCCGGCGGGGGATCCGGCCAATGCAGACGAGCGGAACGAAGAGAGCTCCGCGGGCGCTGAACCGGCGGACGAAACGAAGTGAAAACGCGCCGGAACGGGGACAGATGCGCCAGAATATGTGCATCGCCGACCCGGGCGTAGAAGAATACAAAGGGCAGAACACAGCCCGGAAAGAGTCATCAGTGAAGAAAGAACGACTTGACGTGCTGCTGGTCAATCGAGGACTGGCAGAATCCAGAGAAAAAGCGAAGCGCACCATTATGGCCGGCATCGTGTATGTCGATGGCCAGAAGGAAGATAAGGCCGGCTCTACCTTCGATCCGGAATCCGAGATCGAGGTCCGCGGTAACGTGCTTCCGTACGTCTCCCGTGGCGGTCTGAAGCTCGAGAAGGCGATCCGCGAGTTCGGCGTATCCTGTGAAGGCAAGGTCTGCCTCGATATCGGTGCCAGCACTGGCGGCTTCACCGACTGCATGCTGCAGAACGGTGCGGTCAGGGTCTTCGCGATCGATGTCGGCCACGGCCAGCTCGACTGGAAACTCCGAAACGATCCGCGTGTGGTCTGCATGGAGAAGACAAACATCCGCTATGTGAAGCCGGAGGATATCGGAGAGAAGGCACGGCTCGTGTCTATCGATGTCAGCTTTATCAGTCTGCAGCTCGTGCTGCCGGTGGTGAAGACCCTGATCGCCGAGGACTGTCAGGTCGTCTGCCTCATCAAGCCGCAGTTCGAAGCGGGTAGAGAGCAGGTCGGCAAGAAGGGCGTGGTCCGTGATAAGGCGGTCCATGTCGAGGTCATCGAGAAGACCATCACCGCCGCCTATGCCCTCGGCTTCATGCTGAAGGAGCTGACCTTCAGTCCGATCAAGGGACCGGAGGGGAATATCGAGTACCTCGCAGAGCTGATGCTCCGGCCGGATACCGCAACGGAGAACGATGATATGACCGTTTCCGACGCGACGGTGGAGAAGCCGGACGCAGCGGAGCACGAAGAAAACGCGGCCGACGGTGACGATGCAGCGGATCCGAAGCATTGGCCGACCGAGGGGGAGGAAAGCCCGGCACCGGCGTGGCTGCATGCGCGTGCGGTGGAGGTCGTAAAGGCATCCCACGCGATGCTCGACATCAAGTGAGGGCGATGCGCGCGGATAGAGGATCCTCTGGTTCGGGAGATGATGAGACATGAATATCACACTGGTAGTAAATGCGAAAAAGCCGGACTCCTGCCGCTATGCAGAGAGCATCCGGCAGTACCTCGAGGCGCGGGATGTGCAGGTGAAGGCGCTGTACGGTGAGTATACACGGGACGACTTCTCGGATGCGGACGCCATCATTTCCATCGGAGGTGATGGCACGATGCTTCGTCTCGCGGGCGTGCTGCGCGGACAGGATACACCGCTGCTCGGGGTCAATGCAGGCCACCTGGGGTATCTGACCCAGGTCTCGCAGGCGGACCAGATCCCGGGTGCGCTTGATCGGCTCCTCGCCCATGACTATACACGCGATGTGCGCGCCATGCTGCATGGCAGTGTGCGTCGAAATGGCGAGGTGATCCGCCGCGGAACCGCGCTGAATGAGATCCTGATCTCACGCTGTGAGGGCATCAGCGTGCTGCGCTTCACGGTGCTCTGTGATGGCGAGGAGCTCAGTCACTATACAGCGGATGGCATCCTTTTCGCGACGCCGACCGGCTCGACGGCCTATAATCTGTCGGCGGGCGGACCGATCGCGGCACCGGAGACCAGGGTCATCATCATGACGCCGATCTGCGCCCACTCGACGAACAGCCGACCGGTGATCCTGCCGGATACCAGCCATATCGAGGTGCGCATCGAATCGGAAAATGAAATCGTGGCCTTCGACGGTGAGCGGATCGTGCGTCTGCAGCCGGGCGACGTCGTGAAGGTGCGGCGTGCGAATGAGATGACCACCTTCGGGAAGCTTCGCGCGTCCAGCTTCCTGGAGACCCTGCGCGAGAAGATGGACGACGAAGACTGATGTACGCGGGCGTCGAAGATGCCCGGCTGAAAGACCACGGGTGCGTCCGAGGGACGTGGGGACACCGGTGATACGAGCGCTGCCGGGAGCGGCAGCATCCATGAAGAGGTTTACAAATGAAGAAATCCAGACACCAGAAAATCATCGATCTCGTGCAGCATACACGTATCGCAACGCAGGAGGAGCTGGCGGATATCCTGAACCAGGAAGGTTATAAGGTGACGCAGGCGACCGTTTCTCGTGATATCAAGGAGCTCAAGCTAAGCAAGGTCCCGGGACCGGGTGGCGTACAGTACTACCAGCTGCTGGAGCCGGAGGAGCAGGCGTACGCTGATAAGTATATCCGTGTACTGCGCGAGGCGCTGATGAGTATGGATACGGCAGGAAACCTGCTGGTGATCCGCACCATGTCCGGTATGGCGAACGCGGTCGCGGCGGCGCTCGATCACTTCCGCTTCGAAGAAATCGTCGGCACGCTGGCCGGCGATGATACCATCATGTGTGCAACGAAAAATGGTGACGATGCGGAGCGTATCATGCATAAGGTCAGAGGACTCCTCGGAGAGAAGAGCTGACGGAGCATCCAGGTACAGAGAATCTCCGCAGCGTACGCAGGTGGAAGAATCATGCAGACTGGGCGCTACGGCGTCCGGTCTTACTACATATAACGGAAGTTTCGGAGGAAACGCATATGTTATATCATCTTCATGTAAAGGATCTCGCCCTGATCGACTCCGCCGAGGTGGAGTTCGAGCCAGGGCTCAATATTCTGACCGGTGAGACGGGTGCCGGAAAGTCGATCCTGATCGGCTCCATCAATCTTGCGCTGGGCTCGAAGGCCAGCCGGGACATGATCCGCAGCGGACAACCGTATGGACTCGTGGAGCTTGTCTTCGGTGATTTCAGCGAGGAACTCGTCGGGAAGCTGCGGGCGCTCGACATCGAGCTGGAGGACGGGCAGCTCATCATCCGCCGGAAGATCTCCGCTACGCGTTCGGAAATCAAGATCAATGATGAGACCGTGACACTCGCGAAGCTCCGGAAGGTAACAGAGCTCCTCATCGACATCCACGGGCAGCATGAGCATCAGTCGCTCCTCCGGGACGGCTACCATCTGAAGATCCTCGACGATTTCCAGCAGAAGGAGACCGGGGCACTGCGTGCGGAGATCGCAGAGAAGTACCATGACTGGACGGCGCTCCGGGAGAAGCTCGCCGGCTTCGACATGGATGAGGCGCAGCGTCAGCGGGAGCTTGATTTCCTGCAGTTTGAGATCGACGATATCGAGAAGGCGGCACTGCGCGAGGGTGAGGAGGAAGAGCTCGCCCAGAAGTACCGGAAGTACCAGAATGCGCAGCGCATCTACGGTTCGGTCGCACGGACGCGGGAAATCCTCGACGGCGTTGATTTCTCGTCGGCGATCCACGAGATGCAGGATGCGCTTCAGTACGACAGCGCGCTTCAGAACGTCAGCGACAGCCTGTATGACCTCTCCTCGATCTCCGAGGATACCGTGCGTGCGCTCGACCACTATATGGAGGACAACGAGTACGACGAAGAGGATTTCCAGCTGGTGACGGAGCGGCTCGACTATATCCGCTCGATCATGATGAAGTATGGCGGAACTGTCGCGAAGGTGGAGGACACCCTCGTGGCGAAGAAGCAGCGCCTCGCTGAGCTCGAGGACTATGATGCGGCACGATCACGCTGCGAGAAGGCCGTGGCAAAGGCGGAGTCCGTGCTTCGGGCACGCTGTGCAGAGCTCACGAAGGCCCGTGAAAAGGGCGCGAAGCAGCTGAGTGAGCGCATCCGTCAGGAGCTGTCGGAGATGGGCTTCCTGGATATCCGCTTCGAGCTTCCGCTCAGCGCACTGAAGGAGCCGGGGGCGAATGGTATGGATGAGGCCCATTTTGTCGTGAGCCTGAACCCAGGTGAACCGCTGCGACCGCTCAGTGAGGTGGCGTCCGGTGGTGAGCTCAGCCGTATCATGCTGTCCATCAAGACTGTGCTGGCCGACAGCGATGAGATCCCGACCCTGATCTTCGACGAGATCGATACCGGTATCTCCGGTCGGACGGCAGAGAAAGTCTCAGAGAAGCTCCGGAAGATTGCACAGCTTCACCAGGTCATCCTGATCACGCATCTGCCGCAGATCGCAGCGAAGGCCGATCAGCATTTCTGCATCGAGAAGTCGGTGTCCGACGGCCATACACATACCAGGATCCATGCGCTCTCGGAAGAAGAATCCGTTCTTGAGCTTGCGCGACTGCTTGCGGGTGGCCAGATCACGGACGCAGTGCTCGCGAACGCGCGGGAGCTGAAGAAGCTGGCGCGACGGTGAGTGCGTGCCGGTCGACGGCATTGGCCGAACGAAGCTAAAAGCCTTGCGTAGCGCTTGACGAAGGATTAAAATAGATGCTATCTATAATTTATATTTCTATTTAAGAAATATGGACCGGAGGACTATAATGAAAAACATACTCATGCTCGCATCGGAGGCCGTGCCTTTCATCAAGACGGGCGGACTCGCGGACGTTGTCGGCTCGCTTCCGAAGACCATCGACAAGCAGTACTATGACTGTCGTGTCATGATTCCGAAGTATATGTGCATCCCGTGGGAGTGGCGCCAGAAGATGGAGTACGTGACCCACTTCTATATGAATTATCTCGGACAGGACCGCTATGTCGGTGTCCTGAAGTATGAGCACCAGGGCGTGACCTACTACTTCATCGACAACGAGTCGTATTTCTCCGGTGACCGTCCATACGGTGACTGGTACTGGGATCTCGAGAAGTTCTGCTTCTTCTGCTATGCAGCGCTGTCTGCGCTGCCGCTGCTCGACTGGCATCCGGATGTGATCCACTGTCACGACTGGCAGACCGGTCTCGTTCCGGTACTGCTGCATGACCGCTTCGCCGGCGGAGAGTACTACCGCTCCATCAAGTCGGTGATCACGATTCATAACCTCAAGTTCCAGGGTGTATGGGATGTGAAGACGATCCAGCGCTTCACCCAGCTGTCCGACTACTACTTCACACCGGATAAGCTCGAGTGTAAGAAGGATGGTAACCTCCTGAAGGGTGGTCTCGTGTATGCCGACGCGATCACGACGGTTTCCGATACCTATGCGGAGGAGATCAAGATGCCGTTCTACGGAGAGGGCCTCGATGGACTGCTTCGTGCACGTGCGCATGATCTCCGCGGCATCGTTAACGGCATCGACTATGATGACTGGAATCCGGAGACGGATAAGTACCTCGTAAAGCCGTTCAACGCACGCAACTTCCGGAAGGAGAAGGCGAAGAACAAGAAGGCACTCCAGGAGCAGTTCGGCATGAACGTGGATCCGGGCAAGATGATGATCGGTATCGTATCCCGTCTCACCGACCAGAAGGGTCTCGATCTCGTCGAGTGCATCATGGATGAGCTTTGCCAGGATGATATCCAGTTCGTGGTGCTCGGTACCGGGGATGAGAAGTATGAGAACATGTTCCGTCACTATGACTGGAAGTACCATGATAAGGTATCCGCACAGATTTACTATTCCAATGAAATCAGCCATAAGATTTATGCTTCCTGCGATGCATATCTGATGCCGTCCCTCTTCGAGCCGTGCGGACTCAGCCAGCTGATCGCCCTCCGCTACGGAACGGTTCCGATCGTACGTGAGACCGGTGGTCTGCGCGATACCGTACAGCCATATAACGAGTACGAGGATAGCGGAAACGGCTTCTCCTTCTCGAACTACAACGCGCATGAGATGCTCGGCACGATCCGCTATGCCGAGAGCGTATACTACGACCATAAGCGTGAGTGGAACAAGCTCGTGGACCGTGCGATGGCTGCGGACTATTCCTGGAAGACCAGCGTCATGAAGTACCAGGAGCTGTATGACTGGCTCATAGGGTACTAATCAGAAAGAACATACTAGATGAATTTTTTGGATGACTTATTACAGAACTATATGCTGGTTTCGGCGGTGGTTTCCTGGTTTCTCGCGCAGGTGATCAAAACTGCGCTGGATGCCTATCTGAACCACGGCATCAGCTGGGAGCGTCTCACCGGATCCGGTGGGATGCCGTCGAGCCACACCTCTACGGTTGTGGCACTGACGACCGCTGCCGCACTCCAGTATGGACTCCAGTCGCCGGCCTTCGCGGTCAGCTTCATCCTGGCCAGCGTCGTCATGTACGATGCGACCGGCGTACGCATGGAGACCGGAAAGCAGGCGGTGCTTCTCAATAAGATCCTCGAGGATAACCCGTTTAACTGGAAGCCGGAGGAGTTTCAGATGAAGCTGAAGGAGTATGTCGGCCACACACCGCTGCAGGTGCTGATGGGGGCGATCCTCGGCATCGCGACGGCCTTCTGGATGCGCGGCTTTTATTAAAAGAAAGAACTACTGAATGACGTTTAAACGACTTTTCAAGAAAACAGTGCTTGTACTGAGCTGCGTGCTGATGGCATGCAGCTTCATTTCGTGTAAGGGTATCGAAATCACGGGTAAAACAGAGGATGTCGACGGCTATACGGAGGCACAGGCGATGATCGTGATCGGCTCCGAGCGAAACCGCTATCAGAATCAGCTCGGTGCGGAAATCTGGGATCTGCCGGTGGAAAACCAGCAGGAGAGTACCTACGGTCCATACTTCGTTGCGAAGATGAAGGAGTTTCTTCAGGACATCAAGACGCTGAATCTGCTGGCGACCGAGAAGGGGATCATCGCGACCTCGACGGATATGGAGAAGATCCGTACTGTCGCACACGACTTCTACGACGGCCTGAGCGCAGAGGATATGGCCTTCATGGGTGACTGCACGCTCGAGGATGTCATCTCGATCTATACCGAGTATTTCGTGGCCTGCAAGACCGCCGAGTACCTGATCTCGGATGTGGATTCCGAGGTCTCCGATGCAGATGCGAAGATCATCCGTGTGCAGGAAATCGTGGTCTCGGATGAGCTCCTCGCAGAGCAGCTTCTGCAGCAGGTGAATGTTTCGGGCGCAAACTTCTCCTACTACGCGCGTCAGAACAGCGAGGATCCGAACATCGAGAAGACGCTCGCGAAGTCTGAGAAGGAGGACGCTATCTACCAGGCGGCCTTCGCCCTCGAGGAGGGACAGATCTCGGATATTATCGAGCAGGATGGCAAGTACTATATTCTGAAATGCATCGATGCCTACGATGAGGCGGCGACCCTCGAGCGTAAGAAAAAGCTCGAGGAAACGATTCGCTCGAATGCACTCCTCAAGCAGTATACGGCGTACGCGGATGAGCACATCGTCCGTTTCCGTGAACCGTTCTGGAAGGAGATCGATCTCACGGCACATCCGGAGAGCGACGCCGATAATTTCTTTTCGCTGTTTGATGAGAACATCACGTTCTGATGAAACAACGCTTGCTGAGACGGGCGCAAAAGCTTAGATCCGAGCCGTTGAAAAAATAAAAACGAACCCCTGGAAATCTCCAGGGGTTCGTTTTTTTGAAAAACATCAAAGTCCGATGACGATCCCGCCGTCCTCTGCGTAGACGGTGGCGACGCCCATGGCGTCGGTGATCACGATCTCGCGGAATGATGCGAGCTTCAGAAACTCTTCTTTTACGAGCTCGGCACGGGCCGGGTTGTTCACGTGCGTGATACAGAGACGGAGAAGAGCGGTCTTCTCTGGACCGCCGGCCTTTTCAACCGCGATCTGGCACATACGCTTCAGTGCCTTGTTGATGCCGCGCTGGTTCTCGAGCTGGATGATGACACCGCCGTTGGCACTCATGATCGGCTTGATGTTGAGGGCGGATGCGAGGAAGGACTTCACGGCAGACAGACGTCCATTCTTCCGGAGGGTGTCGAGGGATTCAATCACGAAATAGGTCTTCATCGTCTGGATCTTTTCGTTTACGAGGGTGACGACCTCGTCGAAGCTTTTTCCGGCTTCCTTTAATTCCTTAATCGTAAGGCAGAAATTCAGCTGACCGGCTGATGCGGTATCGGAGCTGAATACATAGATCTTTCGTCCGTCGTCCGGGTGCTCCTCCTCGTACATCTGCTTTCCGATGACGGCGGCCTGATAGGAGCCGGAGAGATGCTCGGAGAGGGTGATGACATATACTTCATCGGCATCACTTTCCTCCATCGCCTTCATATAGGCTTCCGGAGACGGGCAGGCGGTTTTCGGTCCGATCGGTGAGGCGTGTACACGCTTCAGAAAATCGAGCTGATCGAAGTGGTCGTCATCCACGACGGAATAATCTCCGATTTCCAGCGTGAGCGGAACGAGCGTAAAATGCGGATCCGCCTTCAGTGCCGGGGTATAATCACAACAGCTGTCACCTATAACCTTATAGTTCATGCTTCGCCTCTTTAACAACACATAGTTTTCAATACTAGATATTATAGCAGACGGGCATGACATGTCAATCGGGAGTCTAGGTGTGATGGGGCTCAGACATGCAGGGGCCCCTCCGGGGCTCCCTGCCTGTTGAAAAACCTTAAGGAAGTCGTTCTTGCCTATAGGGAGCTTCTGGGTTAAGATGTAGGCATAATTGACAAAAACGTAATTGTAGATCTTTACGCTTTTATAGATATTGGTGAGAGTGATTTATGAAGGAAAAGAATTTGAAGCAAGGTTTAGCGGATGATCTGGACATTGAGGATATAGATTTGAAGAATGAAGGTCCGGTTGAGAATGCAGAACCGGATGGTTATGATGTCGCGACGGGTGAGCCGGTGTATGATACCTTTGACGAGGATCCGAAGGAGATGGAGCGGCTGTATGAGGAGCGGCTCGCGGCGCGTCGGGCGGAGCGTCAGGCGCGGTACCGTGCGCGGGTGCGGAAGGCCTGGTTCTACCGTATTCTGGCGGCGTTTATTCTGATCGATGTGATCCTGCTGCTCGCAGTCGGTGTGCGTGCGCTCGGTGGGAAGCTTCACTTCGGGAAGCAGGGCGAGACGCAGGAGAGTGTGCTGAACCCGGGCAGCGATGCGTCGGATGAAGCCAATGCAGGCGACGGGACGGTGGTGGTGACTTCGGGAGAGAACGGCGGCGAAACAGAGACCGCTGCTGCGCCACGGGATGCGCGGACAGCACTCTTTGCGAAGGCAGATCGACTCGCTGCGATGTATGACTATGATGCCGCGGCAGAGACATTGGCGAACTCCGACTATAAGGAGGACCCGGAGGCGCTGAGCCGGATCGAGCGCTATCAGGCGACCGCAGCGACGATGGTGGCGGCGGACAACAGTGAGATCACGCATGTGTTCTTCCATATCCTGACGGTGGATACGGAGCGCGCGTTTACCGATGACAGGCAGGGGAAGGACTTCAATCAGGTCATGACGACCATCCCGGAGTTCGAGAAAATCCTGCAGCAGATGTATGAGCGCGGCTACGTGCTCGTGGGGCTCCATGACATCGCGGAGGTGCAGAAGCAGGACGACGGCACGGAGAAGATGGTGTCGAAGAAGATCATGCTGCCGGAGGGGAAGAAGCCGTTCGTGATGTCGGAGGACGACGTCTGCTACTATGAGTACATGGAGGGCCGCGGCTTCGCGGATAAGATGGTGCTCGACGAGAACGGGAAGCTGAAGCTGCAGTATACGGATGCTGCGGGCAATGTCTCTATCGGGGATTATGATATCGTCCCGATCCTGGACAACTTCGTCGACGAGCATCCGGATTTCTCCTATCGTGGTGCGAAGGCCATCATGGCGTTCACGGGCTACAACGGTGTGCTCGGTTACCGTACGGATGAGACCTACGATGCGAGCTCGCCGAACTATGATCCGAAGAATACGGCGAATCCGAACATCGAGGCGGATCGGGAGACGGTGAAGACGCTGATGAAGGCGCTGGTAGAGGATGGCTATGAGCTCGCTTCCCACAGCTGGGGTCACATCAACTTCACGAACCGGAGCCTCGCGGATCTCACACGGGACACGGATCGCTGGGAGCGGAATGTCGAGACGCTGATGCCGGAGCCGTGTGATATCATCCTTTATCCGTTCGGTGCGGATATCGGCGACTGGCACCCGTACAGTGCCGACAATGAGAAGTTCCAGATGCTTGACAAGGCGGGCTTCCGCTACTTCTGTAATGTCGACTCCACGAAGGCATGGACGCAGATCAGTGGAGACACCATGCGCCAGGGGCGCCGGAATCTCGACGGCTATCGCCTCTGGAAGGACTACTGTGGCGAAGACACGAAGCTCAGCGACCTCATGGACGTGCAGAGCGTCTTCGACACCAGACGGCCGACACCGATTGAGTGGAATTAATCGCTGAACACCGCAGAAGGCGGTGCTTAGCGATGCCCCCGGGCAGTGTCTCCTTGTACAGATTACATTTAATCTGCTTGAAAGTCGGGGGCGGTGGTGTTATACTACTTTTGCAAATTAAAGCATGAAAGCTCACACGTTGAAACTGAGAACCAGTAAAGCAGTGTGCAGCTTTCGTGCTTAAGTAATATACAGGAGTTGTTAACAGGATGAATAGTAAGTTAAAAACAAAGGAAGTTGATCATTTATTTGATGCGGTGCTGACGCTGGAGTCGAAGGAGGAGTGCTACAAGTTCTTCGAGGATGTATGCACGATCAATGAGCTGCTGTCCATGGCACAGCGCTATGAGGTGGCGAAGATGCTGCGTGAGGGGGAGACCTATCTCAACATCGCGAAGGCGACCGGTGCGTCGACGGCGACGATCTCCCGTGTGAATCGTTCGCTGAACTACGGTGCCGACGGCTATGATATGGTCTTCAGTCGTCTGGGACTCGAGGATAATCTGAAGAAGAAATAAGATGAGGCAGGAAACCCCCGCTCCGAAAGGAGCGGGGGTTTCATTATTTTTTCACCTTCGATGCGCGCTCGGCGGCCTGGCGCTCGAGGTCGATGTCGTGGAGCTGATCCGCGACCTTCTCCATAAGGAGCTTCTTCAGGTAGATGTCGGTGCCGATCTCACAGAGGAAGAGGAAGAGCTGGAGCTCCTTCCGGTCCTCGTCGGAGAGCTGCTGGAAGCGAGGGTCGCTTTCCTGAAAGGTTTCCTGTGCATTGACGCCCATCTCGCTGACATCGCGGAGGGTTTTCGCCTTCACGGCCGGCTCGAGGTCGAAGATTTCATCGTAGATGTCCTTCAGCTTCGCGTCGCCCTGGCCATCGAAGTACTTCTCCTTCAGCGGGCGGAGGATCGCCTCGATATCGTTCAGCTGGAGGATGCTCTTATAATAGTAGATGAAAAGCAGGATCAGCATATGATCGCGACTGTAGCGCTTCTTATCCGGCGGCGGCAGAAGCTTGTTCTTCGCATAGTTGTTGATCATCGTCTTCGTCAGCACCTTATCCTCCGGATGCCGCTTGATGGTCGTGAGGTGGCTGTCCATGAAGCCGGTTACCTGATCCATGTAGAGCTCGAGGTTCGGGATGTCATCGGAGGCGATGTGCCCGATCGACTGCAGATATTCCATTAAATTCTGAAAAAAATGTTCGTCCATAGCAGCGATTATAACACATTCACACCGGAGCGACAAGACATGGTTTTCTAAACCATGTGGATGTTACTGCTCAATCGTAGCTCGGCAACCGTCCTCCGAGCCACTCCTTGACTTAACTACGTTTGAGCACTGACGAGGGTTCTCCGGGGCAGCTCTTTGCTTGAATTCAACTGGACTTCTGTGCTATAATTCACGCACATTCGTTTTGATAAATAATCTGAGATTTAGGAGAGTTATGGAAAATCTGGAGAAGATTCTGAATAAGGAGCAGTGTGAGGCGGTGCGCTGCACGGAGGGGCCGCTGCTGGTGCTGGCGGGTGCGGGTTCCGGGAAGACGCGTGTGCTGACGCATCGTGTGGCCTACCTCATCGAGAACTGTGGTGTCGCGCCGTGGAACGTCCTTGCGATCACGTTCACGAATAAGGCGGCGGGGGAGATGCGGGAGCGTGTCGACCGGCTGATCGGAACGCAGGCGCGTGAGGTCTGGGTATCGACCTTCCATTCGATGTGTGTTCGCATCCTCCGGCGCTATATCGATCGTCTCGGCTACAAATCGGATTTCTCCATCTATGATACGGATGATCAGAGGACGCTGATGAAGCAGGTGCTGAAGGAGCTCAGCATCGACCCGAAGATGTTTAAGGAGCGCGTGGTGCTGTCGGTGATTTCCGGTGCGAAAAACCGGGGCGTGAGCCCGCTCGAGTTCCGAAAGGAGGAGGCCAGCGGCGGGGACCTGCGCATGCGGAAGATGGCGGACTGCTTCGAGCTTTATGAAAAGAAGCTGCATCAGAACGACGCGCTCGACTTCGACGATCTTCTGCTGAAGACCGTGGAGCTGTTCGAGACGGAGCCGGAGGTGCTTCAGTACTATCAGGAGCGCTTCCGCTACATCATGGTCGACGAGTACCAGGATACGAACGATATTCAGTTCCGTCTCGTGCATGCGCTCGCGAAGAAGTACCGGAATCTCTGTGTCGTCGGCGATGACGACCAGAGCATCTATGCCTTCCGTGGTGCGAACCTCGAGAACATCCTGAGCTTCGAGAAGAGCTTCCCAGGTGCACGCGTGATCAAGCTCGAGCAGAACTATCGCTCCACCGAGAAGATCCTCGACTGTGCCAATGCGGTCATCCGCCACAATCATGGCCGGAAGCAGAAGAAGCTGTGGACCGAGAAAAAGGGCGGTCCGGATGTCCGCTTCCAGGAGTTTGAGGGAGCCAATGATGAAGCACAGGCGGTGATCCGGGAGGCCCGGAACTGCGGCAGGGCGTATCATGACCAGGCGGTGCTCTACCGGACGAACGCGCAGTCGCGACTGCTCGAGGAGCAGTGCATCAAGATGAGCGTGCCGTATCAGATCATCGGGGGTGTCAACTTCTACCAGCGCCGGGAGATCAAGGATGTCCTCGCGTACATGAAGCTGATCGCGAACGGTGCGGATGATGTCGCCTTCGAGCGTATCATCAACGTGCCGAAGCGCGGCATCGGCGAGGCGACCCTGCAGAAGCTCCGGAGCTATGCGGCAGATACATCGACTGCGGAGCATCGCATCACCCTGCTCGAGGCGGCGGAGCGTGCACCGATGATCGGGATCGGCGGAAAGGCGGGCACGAAGCTGACGGAGTTCGTCGAGCGCATGGACGACTGGCGGGAGAAGCTCCGAAGAGCCGGTTACCTCGAGACCGAGGCGGAGCCGGGTGAGGAGGACAGCTTCTCGATTCAGGCACTGATCGAGTCGGTGCGGGATGATACCGGTTACGGTATGGAGATCCGGGCGGAAGGAACGATCGAAGCCGAGACCCGCTTTCAGAACATCGAGGAGATCATCAGTAAGGCAGCGGACTATCAGGCACAGAGCGACGCGCCGAAGCTCGGTGAGTTCCTGGAGGATGTGTCGCTGGTGGCAGACATCGATCGGAAGGACGAGGGACAGGATCTTCTGACGCTGATGACGCTGCATGGTGCGAAGGGACTCGAGTTCCCGAAGGTGTACCTCGTCGGGATGAACGACGGACTCTTCCCTGGCTTCGCGTCTATCGGAAATCCGGAGGATCTCGAGGAGGAGCGTCGTCTCTGCTACGTCGGCATCACCCGTGCCCAGGAGGAGCTGGTGATGACCTCTGCGCGGAGCCGTATGCTGAACGGCGCGTATGAGCGGATGAAGCCGTCGAAGTTCATCGATGAGATCCCGGATGAGCTCTGCGATAAGAAGCTGCTGAAGAGCTACGACGATATGTTCCAGGATGACGACTATGGCGACTCGGATATCTTCGGCGGGGGCGCACGACGCTTCGGTGCGAAGGGCGGACGCTCCGGCGGATATGGTTCCGGCAGCAGTTATGGCAGCCGTGGAGGCAGTTCGAGCAGCTACGGCGGTGGATCTGGCTCCGGCAGCTACGTCGGACGATCGGGCGCGTATGGATCGGGCAGTGGCAGCAGCTTCGGGGCTGGTGCCGGCAGCTTCGGGGCGAACAGCTATGGTCTGCAGGGCATGGGTTCAGTCGGCTATCTCGCGAAGAGCGGGGCAGGTGCAGCCCGGAAGAAGGGCGCAGGCATTCCGAAGAGTCTAGTTCAGACCGGCATCCAGAAGCTCGAGACCCTCGACTATGCGGTCGGTGATCGTGTGAAGCACATCAAGTTCGGAGAAGGTACCGTCGAGGCCATCGAGGACGGAAAGAAGGATTATACCGTGACGGTAAACTTCGATACCGCTGGCCAGAAGAAGATGCTTGCGAGCTTCGCGAAGCTGAAAAAGCTGTGAAAACGTAGTCAAACGGGGTCGGCGATGGTATACTTTTCTTAATAGAAAAACAGCGCAGGAGGTGCCATATGGAGAAGCTGGATATGAATGCATTGAGAACAAATGCAAGAGAGTTCGCGGACAGTGTCAGAACATATAAGGATGATGCCAGAGATCACGCGGAGCTTCTGCTTCAGAAGCTGAAGCTGCAGGAGTACATCCAGGAGAAGAAGGAGGATGAGCGTCTGAAGAAGACGATCCTCACCGTGCTCGCCATCATCGGATGTGTCGCGACCGTCGCAGGGATCGCGTATGCCGTTTATCGTTTCATGATGCCGGATTACCTCGAGGACTATGATGACTTCGAGGATGATGCGGATGATTTCGAGGACGAGGACTGAAGATTTATACGATTTACAACAGGGTCGGCAAAGGCCGACCCTGTTTTTCTGTCGTGAGATGTGGTAGAGTGTGATCACAAAAAAGAGTCAGGAACGCGGATGCAGGCATGGGCCGCACCGCGATGGAGAAGGATGAAGAGTATGAGAGTATGTGATAATGCGGAAATCTGTGGCGGCTGCTTCTATCAGGGCACGAGCTACGAGGAAGAGCTGAAGACGAAGGAGGAGACGCTACATGCACTGTTTGAGCCGGTGGTACGCTCGAATGCGTATACCTTCGAGCCGATCGTGCCGTCACCGGTCTCTGAGGGCTACCGGAATAAGATGGAGTTTTCCTTCGGCGACTGCCGGATGGGCGGGGAGCTGACGCTGGGACTCCACCAGAAGCGGAGCTTCTTTAACATCATCGATGCGGATGTCTGCCAGCTGACGCATCCGGATGCGGGCGTGATCGTGCAGGCGACGCGGGCATACTTCGCGGAGCTGGACATCACCTACCTTCATAAGAAGACACGGGAGGGCTACCTCCGTCATCTGCTCTACCGCCGTGCAGTGAAGACCGGCGAGATCCTCGTGGATCTCGTGACCTCGACGAACTGGGCGAGTGCGAAGCGTGTGCCGGCATCCGAGGAGCTGATCGCGGAGCGTCAGAAGGGACTCGACGAGTGGTTCGAGCGACGCTACAGCCCGAAGGCTCAGCAGAAGCATACCCGTCCGACCGCAGACCGCTTCGTGCGGGTGCAGCCGGAGCTCTCCGAAGAGGAGGTGCTCGCCGGCTGGCGCGATCGACTGCTGCAGCTGAAGGCCGAGGGAAAGATCGAGGGTACCTTCGCCGGTATCCTGCATACAAAGAACGACACCCTGGCGGATATCGTCGAGGACCAGGGCACCGAGGTACTCTACGGCGAACGCTTCTTCTATGAGGAGATCCTGGGACTTCGCTTCCGCATCACCCCGTTCAGCTTCTTCCAGACGAACTCCCTCGGTGCGGAGAAGCTCTACACGAAGGTGCGCGAGTATGCCGGATTTACGGAGCTGCAGGCGGCGCAGCAGGCCGCAGTCAATGCAGGCGACGCGGGGGCAGACACTGCGCAGAAAGGTGTGGACGCTGGTCAGCCGGGCCCGGCCGATCCGGCGCGAGCTTCGGTGAAAAAGCCGGTGATTTACGACCTCTACTCCGGCACCGGTACGATCACACAGCTGATGAGCTCCGTGGCGAGCATGGCGGTCGGTGTCGAGATCGTCCCGGAGGCCGTGGCGGCTGCGCACGAGAATGCGAAGCTGAACGGCATCGAGAACTGCGATTTCATCGCCGGCGATGTGCTGAAGGTTATCGAGGAGGGCGGCCGCCTCATCCGTGAGGACGGCAGCTACGAGGACGCACCGCGCCCGGATATGATCATCCTCGACCCGCCGCGGGACGGCATCCATGCGAAGGCGCTCGCAAAGATCATCGACTACGGCGTCGACCGCCTGATCTACGTGGCGTGTAAGCCGAAGAGCCTCGCCCGTGACCTCGTGCCGCTTCAGGACGCCGGCTACGAGGTCGAGAAGCTCTGCCCGGTCGACATGTTCCCGCGCACGAACAACTGCGAGTGTATCTGTCTGCTCAAGCGCAGAAAAGCGTGATTCCAATCATGGGGCCAGCCTCTTACGTAAGGGGGTCTGACCCCATTAAATTTTTATAAACTCGCGACGGGAATTCCCCACTTGTGTTTTTCCGTATATATCGTATAATTTTCGAGTCAATATTCAGTAAAGAAGTATGGGAGAGGTAAGCATGAGTAAGGGAATCGTCGTGATCGGGGCTACGTTCGTGGATATCAAGGGGTATCCGGAGGGGAAGTACGTGCCGGCCGGCGAAATGCAGGCACGGTCTGCGAGGTGCATGGTGGTGTGAGCCGGAATGTGGCGGAGGATATCGCGAATGTGGAGCTGCGGCCGACCTTCGTCAGTGTGGTGGATAACTCCGGGATCAGTACGGATGTCATCAACAAGCTGAACCGGCATAAGGTGGATACCAGCTACATCCGTCGCACCGAGGATGGGCTCGGTACGTGGCTCGCGGTGTTTTCACATAACGGTGATGTGGTCGCGTCGATCTCGAAGCGTCCGGATCTCTCAGAGATCTCGACGATTCTGAAGGAGCAGGGCGATGAGATCATCGCAGATGCAGATGCCGTGACGGTCGACATCGATATGGAGTCCTATATTCTGAAGCAGATCCTGGACCTCGCGGAGAAGTACCATAAGCAGGTCTATGCGGTGGTGTCGAATATGTCCATCGCAATGGAGCGTCGTGACCTTATGAAGCGAACCGCATGTCTCGTGTGCAATGCGCAGGAGGCCGGGCTGCTGTTCTCGGATGACTATAAGAAGCTGTCACCGGAGGAGCTGGCGCCGATCATCGGTCGCAAGGTGAAATCTGCGCAGTATCCACGTATGGTCGTGACCATGGGCGAGCAGGGCGCTGTCTATGCGGAAATCGATGGAAGCTTCGGCATCTGTCCGCCGATCAATGTCGCCGTCGTCGATACGACGGGTGCCGGGGATGCATTCTTCTCCGGTGTGACCATCGGCCTCACCTACGGAAAGACCCTCGGCGAGGCCTGCCATATCGGTGCGCGTCTCGCAAGCTCGGTGATTTCCACGACGGATAATGTATGCCCGCGTTTCATGCCGGAGGAGTTTGAGCTGAAGGTGGATAGATTTTAAGCTCGGTGAAGGGGCCCTCCGGGGCGTTTCACTGAACTAAAAAGAGCGATGGTTCATCGAACCATCGCTCTTTTACTTTTACGTATCGCTTCTAATTATTCAGCGTGGATAGCGCCTGTTGGGCAAGCTTCCTCGCAAGCACCACAATCGATGCAGGTACCAGCGTCTACAACATACTTGCTGTCGCCAGCAGAAATAGCCTCAACCGGGCAGGTAGATGCACAAGCACCGCAGCTAACGCACTCATCAGAAATAACATGTGCCATGATAAAATTCCTCCTAGAATAAAGATTTAATTGAATGGTTTTCGTACTTCCGTACGACCTATGCCTGTATATTAATATAGATTCTCGAAAACTACAACCTGAAAAATTTCAAAAAATGTATTTTTTTGAAAAATTCTTTTAGTTAAGGCTAACCATATCATACCTAGTAAATAGGGGATATTTGAGACGGCACATCACTATATATTGTGGTCTGACGTCGAGAAAACGGATACGGTTATGGATGCATTTCTCTGGAGTTATGATAAAATACCTGTGGGCACGCCGGGCGGACGGATGCTATACTGATGCGTGCTATGGGATGCAGAGACAAGTGCGGGTGCGCCCCGTTTGAGTCGGACTCGGGGGTCTGGATGTCGCGCTTATCTACTATATAAACCTCTTCAGGCTGCCTGCGGATGCGAAGCGCAGGTGCGGCCTGAATCATGAAAGGGAAATGTATGAAACAGAATCTCTCTTATCGTCTGATCCTGAAGGATCTCCTGCTGATGACCGTTGCGTGCACGATCATCGCCGCTGCGGTCTTTTTCTTCCTGGTTCCGAGCCATGCGGCGGTGTCGAGCATCTCGGGTCTTGCCATCGTGCTGCAGCACTTCGTGCCGCTCAGCATCTCGCAGCTCACGATGATCATGAACGGCATCCTGTTGATCGTCGGCTATGCGGTGTTCGGAAAGGAATTTGGCTTCAAAACCGCCTATACCTCGATCATCCTGCCGCTGATTCTCGGCCTGTTCGAGCTGCTCTTCCCGCACTACACTTCGCTCACCGGCGATGCGACACTCGACGTCGTGGCGTACTGCATCGTCGTGTCGGTCGGCTGCAGTATCCTGTTTAACGACAATGCTTCCTCCGGAGGGCTCGATGTCGTCGCGAAGCTGCTGAATAAGTATTTTCATATCGAGCTCGGGAAGGCGATGACCGCTGCGGGCGTCATCATTGCCCTCTCCAGTGCGCTCGCCTATGACTCGAAGACGGTGGTGCTCAGTCTGCTCGGCACCTACTTCAACGGGATCATCCTCGACTACTTCATCTTCGGTCAGACGATCAAGAAGCGCGTCTGCATCGTGTCGCAGAACCACTGCGAGGAGATCCGGCAGTTCATCATCCGCGAGATCGGCGGTGCGACGCTCTATGAGGCGGTCGGCGCCTACAATCTCGAGAAGCACACGGAGATCATCGCGATCGTGACGAAGCATGAGTTCCGTCGACTGATGGATTTCGTGATGAAAGTCGATCCGAAGGCGTTCGTGACGGTGTATAACGTGAATGAGATTCATTATCAGCCGAAGCCGAAGTTCTGAGCGGTTACCATGTTTCGCTACGTCTTGACTTAACTGCGTTTGAACAGTAATTCGTCGTTGGATGTGAGGTCGTGAATAAATGGCTGGCTTGACGTAAAACTGGAGATAGACGTATTCTTATGTTATCGATTTATGCCTTGAAAACCAGGAGGGATGTGTGATGGCTTCGGGTGAGATGAGTGAGGGAGGAAAGAAGAAATCGTCCGGGATCGGGGGACTTCTGTTCTATATGGTGCCGGTGGTTGCGGTGGCGGCGATGCTGATTTTCGGCGGGCTGTTCCTGCGTGATTACATGGAGTATAAGGCGGCGGGGGATGAGTACGCGGATCTCGCAGCGGACTATATCCGTGGCGGGGATGCGGATGAGGCCAATGCAGTCGCCGGAAACGCAGATGGCGCTGCGGGAGAGAGTGTGGGCGTGAAGTCACTGCCGTATCCGTCTCTTCAGATCGACTACGATGCGCTGCTGAATACGAATGCGGATTTTGCCTGTGTTCTGTACATTCCGGTGCTGGAGCTCAGGTATCCGGTCGTATACTCCAGTGACAATGTCGACTATCTCCATAAGACCTTCGAGGGAAAGCAGAACTTCGCCGGTACGATTTTCTATGACTGTCTGAGTCCGCATGATTTCCGTGCGAAGAATACCTTTTTCTTCGGTCACAATATGAAAAACGGCTCGATGTTCGGTACGCTGAAAAAGCTTGAAAAGGAACCGGGGCTCTGCGCTTCGAATCCGTATATCTATGTTTATACGAAGGGACATGTGCGAAAGTACCGGATCTTTTCCTTCTATGAAACGACGGATGGGAGTGCTACCTACGATGATTTCGAGGGTACGGATGGCTATGATCAGTATGTGAAGCGCTGTCTTTCGAAGTCGACACTCGCCATCGATGAGCATACCATCGACTTCGCGAAGCGCCCGGCACTGCTCACCCTGTCGACCTGTATCGGACGCTCCGGCGGGAATCAGCGCTTCGTCGTGCATGCGGCACTCGAGGGCGCGTATAATATCACGGGGGAGTGCCGCCCGTAGGGCGCGGGGGCCCCCGTGATGCCTTAGTGGCGAACGTATTCAAAGCTGTGCCTTAGGCACAGCTTCTTTGTATCAGCAGGATTAGTCTGAATTTTCTGACATGAGCTCCGGAGGGCCCCTGTCAGAAAAATCTTCGAAAATCACGAAAAAGTATTGCTATAAATCAAATTAATGATAAAATAAAGAATGTAAAGAGGTGAAGAGGAAAAAAAGGAGCTTCGTGCTCGCGTCTCTTTAACGGTGAGAATCCGACCTAGGTTCTCATTTGAGCAAAACCGAAGTAATTCGGCGACGCAAAGCTAAAGGGCCCCACAGTGGGGCAGCCAGTTGCAATCTTCATGGAGAAATCCGAAGGTTAGTTCTCGAATCAAGAATTAATTCAAAGAAGGTTCTAGGTTAACTGGCAGCGGGAGAGTTCCCGGTGCCGATTTTTGTACCTGATTCATTTAAATAGCAAACCCGGAGCAATCCGGCGACGCAAAGCTACAGGGCCCCACGCGGGCAGCCAGTTGCACTTGGAAGGACAAAATGATGAAGAAGCTTCTTAGAACTTTATTCGTTGTTGCATTTTTAGGCATTATGATGAGCATGACCGGTTTCGCACAGAACAACACCGAAGCCGAGGTGATTGCAAAGGTCAACGATATCCGCGTTGCAAACGGTTTAAACGCACTTCGTTACGATGCTTCTCTGGAAGCAAGTGCAGCAGTAAGAGCAAATGAGCTTAATGCTCGTTTCTCTCACACAAGACCAGATGGATCTGACTGGTACACTGTAAATCCGGATCTCATGTATGGTGAGAACCTCGCAGATGGCTATAACACCGCAGACGCAGTCGTAAACGCGTGGATGGCATCTCCAGAGCATAAGGCGAACATCTTAAAGCCGGATTTTACAACCGTCGCTGTCAGCACAGCCGTAAAGAACGGCAAGACCTACTGGGCACAGGAGTTCGGCATGGACTGATCGCCGGTACGAGTCGCATGACAAGTGAAAAAAAACGAACTGTAGCGCCCATGGCTGATAAAAGCCATGGGCGCTTTCTTCATGTCTGCGTATCCGTCTTGCGTGCCGGACCGCCATCTTAAGAAAAAATTAATGGGGTCTGACCCCATTAATTTTTTCTAAACAGAATCTAAACAGAAGTTTATGGGGTCAGACCCCATAAATTTGCAAAGATTGAGCATGATTTAATGGATTTTTTAAGAGAAGATAAGCTATACTAATCATATTAAGGATGTGCCGGGCGTAAGCGATCCTTTTCGGGGGATATGAATCCTGGTTTATGGGATAGGCACAGATGGTTTCGCAGATGACGATCGAACAGGTGGATGCAGCATGGAAGAGAACGGAGCAAAGAAACACAGGGGGACATTTATCGTCGAGGTCTGCTGTCGCGAGAATGCGAGCTGGCAGGGAAAGGTGACCTGGGCAGATAAGGGACGGTCGCAGCACTTCCGTTCGGCGCTGGAGCTTCTCAAGATGATGGACCAGGCGCTGGATGAGAGCGATCCAAAAGACGACGAAGAGATGTGAGCTGCTTCGCAGGATGCCTCTTCTCTCTTTTTCAAGAGCGGTTTGCAGACAGGGTGGATGTTAGGCATTTCACCGGGGCTTCGAAAAGCAGACCAGGAATCTTCATATAGTACAAACATCCGGAAGTTCAGCTTCTGGATTTTTTTGACCGTGTTTCGAGAACGATTTCGTAAGAAGCGCGAAGATATTTAAATATCGCAGATTTACTTTTTTGGCCGGAACAAGTAGAATACAAGTGACTTTGTAAAGTAGTTTACTAGCGTGGGCACGACAGAAGAGGTGTGGATAAATGGACAGACTGTATGGCATCAATCTAATCGCGGTGCTCATCGATGCGTATGAGAACCAGGAGTTCAGCGGGCGTCTCATGCATCCGTGGAGTGCGGAGGCGATTCCATTTGCGTCCTGCATGGAGCTGATGACGAAGATGGAGGCGCTCTACGATGCGTGGGACTATCCGGAGGCGGCACAGGGCATGCGGGTGTTTATCCGTCATCGAAGTGATGCGGCACCACGGGCGTTTGTTTCAGAGAAACGGCTGACGGAGCTGTCGAAGGAACAGACGCCGCGGGACATCTGGGGAGAGCGTGGCCGTCTCGCGAGCATTTTCGTGCGGACGGAGATGCGCCAGCATGCGAGCTGGCAGGGTGTCGCTGCCTGGATCGAGGGCGATCGCAGCTTCGCTTTTTCGAGCACACTGGAGCTGTTCCGGGCGATCGATCAGAGCGTGAGCGCGCAGTGACGATGTAGAGATCGAACACATCCGCAGTGGATACAGGCAGGATGTGCAGCAGACGCGCAGTGACGATGTAGAGAGCGACTGCATTGGCACAGGATAGAAGAGACCGACTGCGATGGTGCAGCGGAGACGCCGGCCCGTGAAGAAAGAAATGGCGGGCGATAAGAAGAACCTGCAGTCAGGGAGGAGAAACGTGGAGAAGCTGTTTTATGACATGATCACAGAACTTCATATTCGTGAGGGATTTGCGCAGATCACCTACCAGAATCCGGCGCTTTTTGCTTTCCCGACCACGCCGTTCGGCTACTATGAGGCACGGGAGCACTTCCTGCGGCAGGAGGTGTATGGCGAGGATGCGGATCGTGTCGAGAACTTCTGGAACGGGGACAAGGTGCGGACCTTCCTCGGCAACGGAAGCCGCCCGGCGATGCAGAAAATCGAGTTCCGCATGCACACGAAGAAGGGGCTCCGCTGGGTAGAGCAGGTCGCGTTCTTTGCGTCTGACGAGGGACGGCAGGGCGGACTCATGGTCCTGCTTCGCGATATCACGGATGCGAAGGGTGAGCGGATGGATGCGCTCAATGAAAAGGATCGGTTGCAGCGAGAGAAGGTTGGCCTCCCGGATGTTTTTACTTTCTATCAGAATGCGGAAGCACTGCTCGCGCAGTATCCGGAGAATAAGTTCCTCCTGTTTACCACGGATATCAATAATTTCAAGCTCTATGAGGCGATCTATGGCGAGGAAAAGAGCGAGGCGCTGCTGATGATGGCAGCGGACGAGCTGAAGAAGCAGCTTCAGACGACGCTCGGCACCGCGGGCTACCTCGGGGATGACTACTTCTGCTGCATGTTCGCGACGGAGCGGGACACGCGGGAAGTCGTAGAGATCGTACAGAAGACGATTCAGCAGCTCGCGGATGCGACTATGGGCTTCTCCGAGTCCGTCGGCATCTATGAAATCACCGACCGCAGCGAGCATATCGAAAATATGTACGATAAGTCGCTGCTCGCGCTGAACACCGTGCGCTATAACCATAAGGAAAACATCGCGGTATTCCGCCCGAACATGTTTATGTCGAAGGACCGGGAGGCCGAGATGATCCAGGATATCATCCGCGGCATCCAGGCCGGGGAATTCACCTTCTATACGCAGCCGGTCGTGGATATCAGCTGCGGTAAGCCGGTCAGCATGGAGGCGCTCGTGCGCTGGGTGAAGGACGGTCACGTGATCTCGCCGGGCGAGTACATCCCGCTCCTCGAGCGCAGCGGCTACGTGGTTATGCTTGACCAGTACATCTGGGAGCGGGTCTTCGAGCGGCAGCGCGCGATGCTCGATCAGGGTGTCGAAACCATCACCTGCTCGGTCAATGTTTCGAGAATCGACTTCGAGCTCATCGACGTAGCACAGCTTTTCGCGTCACTGAAGGAGAAGTACCGTATCGATCCGCAGATGATCGGGATCGAGGTGACGGAGTCTGCCTATGTGGATAACTATGACCGCGTGCAGAAGACCGTCTCGCGCCTGCACGAGCTCGGCTTCCGGATCTATCTCGACGATTTCGGCTCTGGCTACTCGAACCTGAACTCCCTCAGCGACATGAAGCTCGACATCCTGAAGCTCGACATGAAATTCGTGCAGGGGAAGGATGAGCAGAAGACGATCAAGATCATGGAGTCCATCATCAACATGGCGCATCTTCTGAATCTGCCGGTGGTCTGTGAGGGCGTGGAGACAGAGGCCCAGCTTAGGATGGTGAAGGCGCTCGGCATCTACTACGTGCAGGGCTACTACTATTACCGCCCGTTCCCGTACGATCGCATGGAAGAGATCCTGCGGGAGGGCGGCCGCGTCGAGACGGAGGGGATCCGTCTGCATCAGGCGAACCGTATCCACATGGTGGAGATGTTTGATGACAATGTCTACAGCGATACGCTCCTCAATCATATCCTGGGACCGGTGGCGTTCTATGAGATGGATCCCGAGAAGCATGTGGAGCTCGTGCGGGTCAATGATCTCTACTACAGCATAGTGGGCAGCGAAGCCCTGGTGGATGAGAACTACCGCAACCACATCACGGATTATGTCATCAATAAGGAGGATATCGTTCATCTCCTGGAGGCTGCGGAGGTCGATGCACTCACCGGCAGTCAGGCGGACATCCTGTATAAGCGTGCGGACGGGAAGATCATGACGATTCATGCGCATGCCTTCTTCATATCGAAGAGCTCGGATGGGATCGGAAGATATTTCGTAAGTCTTCGAAATTTCACCGTATTGTATGATAAAATACGGAAAGAAGTGACGGCAGAAATCGGGCAGGGGGAAACCGGGCGCCCGGGATGTGCAGTCGCGTCGGCGAAGCGGAAGTCGTAACCGGGCGGCCGTGCGCCGGAACGCGGACAGGGCAGAATCTGTGCGCGACGCGCTGAAGGAGAATGAAATATGAGAACGAAACGACTGGGCGATATGCTGGTGGAGATGAGCCTCATCACCGAGGAGCAGCTCCAGCAGGCCCTGAAGATACAGAAGGAGGAGCACGACCGACTGGGTGCGACGCTGGTGAAGCACGGCTTCATCACGGAGGCGCAGATGGTCGACGCGCTGCGACTGCAGCTGGGTATCGACTACATCGACCTGACGAAGACGGATATCAAGCCGGAGATGTCGCAGTATATCCCGAAGGCGCTGGCCCGCGAGAACCGTATGGTGCCGGTGTCCGTATCGAAGGATATGCTCTTCCTCGCGATGGCCGATCCGACGAACTTCATGGCGATCGAGCAGGCGAAGATGGTCAGCAAGAAAAACATCGTGCCGATGATCGCGGCGGGCAATGCTGTCGACCATGCGATCAGTACGCTGTATGGCAATGAAGGCGCCGCGCAGGCGATGGCGCAGATGCGCGCAGAAGCCGGACTCGGCGAGGATGAGGTGACGTCCGGTGAGGCGTCTGCCATCACCGAGAGCGGAGACGTGGCGGCACCGACGATCCGGCTCGTCAACTCCATCATCGAGCGTGCCTTCATCGAGAACGCCTCCGATATCCACTGGGAGCCGTCCGAGAAGGATATGATTATCCGCATGCGTATCGATGGACGACTGCATAAGATTCTGACGATCCCGCGGAACCTGCAGGAGTCGGTCATCTCCCGTGTGAAGATCATGTCGCACCTCGACATCGTCGAGCGGCGTGTGCCACAGGATGGCCGCGCCAAGGTACGCCTGAAGGGCGAAGACATTGACCTGCGAGTATCGACGCTGCCGACGATCTACGGCGAGAAGATCGTCATCCGAATCCTGCGCCGGGACGGCAGTCAGCTGAACCGACGCGGCATCGGACTGCCGGTGGGTGAGGACGCGAAGATCGATAAACTGCTGGGCCTCACGTCCGGCGTCATCATGATCGTGGGCCCGACGGGTTCCGGTAAGTCCTCGACCATGTACGCGCTCGTGAACGAGCTGCTGAGTGAGACGACGAACCTGATCACGCTGGAGGATCCGGTCGAGTACAACATCCAGGGGGCGACCCAGGTGCAGATCAACGAGAAGGTGGGACTGACCTTCGCGTCGGGTCTGCGTGCGATCCTGCGTCAGGACCCGGACATCATCTGCGTCGGTGAGATCCGAGACGGTGAGACCGCGGAGATCGCGATGCGTGCCGCGATGACCGGACACCTCGTCATCACGACGATCCATACCGAGGACGCGGTGTCGGCGATCGACCGACTAAAGGACATGGGCGTCGCGCCGTACCTGATTTCGGCGGGCGTGCGTGGCATCATCTCGCAGCGACTGCTGCGCCGGATCTGCCCGAACTGTAAGGTGGTCGAGCAGATGACCCCGGATAAGCTTGCGGCCGCTGGACTGCCGTCGCGCCCGGGGCGGATCTTCTACCACGGCCGTGGCTGCGATAACTGCTTCAACACCGGCTACCGTGGACGAATCGGTGACTTCGAGGTGCTCGTCATGAACGACGCGCTCCGAAAGTGCATCACCGACGGCGCCGACAAGCAGGAGTTCCAGCGCCTCGCGCACGAGACCGGCTACGTCACCATGCTCGAAAACGCCGACAAGCTCGTCGACGAAGGCATCACCACCGTCGACGAAGTCATGCGGACGATTACAGGAATAGACTAAACAAACGCCGCCAGCTGTGCGAGAAGCATGGCCGGCGGCGATTTTTGGTATAACAGCTTAGTCAGGGGACACTGCCTGAACGGTTACGGTTTTGTTTCACAGAAGTTTTACATTGCGTGCAGCGCCCACAGCACCAAAAGGTGAACCGGATAGTAGATATAGAAGAAATATTTATGAAACTTCCGGTGGGTCGCCGCCTGCTGACCGTTATAGAAGTATGCGATGCACACGAAGCCCAGCACCATGCCGAGCGCCTCCGTCAGGCCCTCGAACATCCCATTCGTGAGGCAGGATACCAGAAGAAAGTATGCGACACACTTCAGCATGCCTAGCCGCTGCTCCGTCGGGGCCATGTAAAACTGCTGCTCTTTTGCCTGACTCTTCATCAGAATAGTTTCTCCGTTTTGATACTGATTGGCAGAGTGATCCACTATAGGCGCCGCCGGATGAAACGCCGGGCGCAGGAACAGCACGAGCGGTACGGACAGGAAATTCCAGTCCGTGAAGAGACTCGCGAAGAACAGCAGTACATACAGAAGCTTTCGAAGTCCCCCGTCGGTCACATGGTCAGGCACATACAACACACCGAGGCAGATGAGCAACGTGAATAGCATATTCCCGAAGAAGCCACCGATCGCCAGACTAAACGGTAGCTGCGACAGCAGCGCAAAGAGCAGCAGACGTTTCGCATATCCCCGCACATCATGTGTGTAGAAGTAGCCTTCGATCAGGAAGTAGATCATCACCGGCCCTGTAAACGTCCCGATGCAGAGAAACAGCCGGTAGAGCAGTGACTGCGGCTCCAGAAATATATATGCGACATGATCCAGCGTCATCGCCACGATTGCCAGATATTTGATGGCATCACGCGTCATGAACCGCATATCTGTTTTATTTTCACCCATATTCTTCATCCTCAAAAATAATATCAGAAACCATTATACTCCCTGGAAGCCATGCATGAGTACCGGAAATATGCGGTGAAATCCAGCTGAGCTGTTATCATTTAGATACTTGCTGTGTCGGATTCACTCAATTCTCTAATTGTTGTTTCGGTTTGAATGTTGTACCATTAATGTCAGTGATTTTTCGTGACAGTTTAGTCAGTGAGCTTGGAGAGTAGCAGGAAAACACAGGATTCCGATTTCGGAGTACTGTGCTTCTGATGCTGGTCTGACGGCACCGGACTGAGCAATTACAGACGTTTGATAACAGGGGGCTTTATGAAGATAGCGGAGTATGTTTCACTGGCGGCGGAGCGTGGCGCGTCGGATATTCATCTGATCGCGGGGCTGCCGGCGAAGTGCCGTCTCGACGGACAGATCATGAATCTGAGCGAGGAGGTGCTGGCACCGGAGGACTGTGAGCGCCTCGCGCGCGAGATGGCCGGGGTGGACTACGAGAAGATCGAGTCGATCGGCGAGCTCGATTGCGCGGCAACGATCGCGGGGGAACGTGTGCGTATCAATCTGTTCCGGCAGCAGGGCCACATCTCAGCGGCGCTGCGCATCCTCAGTAACCGCATCCCGGCGCTCGACACACTCGGCCTGCCGAAGGTGGTGAGCAGCTTTCCGTCACTGCAGAAGGGCATCGTGCTGGTCACCGGTGAAACCGGCTCCGGTAAGTCGACGACGCTGGCGGCGATCCTCGATCAGATCAATCACACGCGGAACGAGCACATCATCACGCTGGAGGATCCGATCGAGTATGTCTACACGCCGGACCAGTGCATCATCAATCAGCGCGAGATCGGCACCGATACGCAGTCCTACGCGGAGGGCCTGCGCGCCATCCTGCGTGAGGACCCGGACATCATCCTGATCGGCGAGATGCGTGACCTCGCCACGATCGAGACCGCGCTGACCGCCGCCGAAACCGGCCACCTCGTCTTCGCGACGCTGCACACAAACAGCGCCGTGGACTCGATCGACCGAATCGTGAGCGTGTTCCCGGAGGCGCGGCAGGGCCAGATCCGACTGCAGCTCTCGACGACCCTAAAGGCCGTCCTCAGCCAGCAGCTCCTCGTACGCGCGAACGGCCATGGCCGCGTCGTGGCAGCAGAAGTCATGATCGTCACCCAGGCGATCCAGAACCTGATCCGCGAGGGCAAGACGCCGCAGATGCAGAGCTTCATGCTCTCGAGCGCCGACCAGGGCGCCATCACGATGGACAACTGCCTCATCCAGATGGCGATGGACGGCAGGATCCTCCCGCAGACCGCCGAGGAAGCCGGCGTCGACCGCGATTACATCCGGAAGAAGCTGCAGCTCGCGTGGTGAGTGAGGCCAATGCCTACAGCAGACATGCTGCGGATGAGCCGGATGACCGCTGATGTAACGGTGCGGAACGTGACGGAGTAGTGGCGTAGACATTGCCCGAAGTGTTAAAATTCGGCGAGAATTTGCACGGCACGTGCTGTGTTTAAGAATATCGAGAATGATTATTAATATTCTAAATAGCGATATTGACTTTAGTTTGAGGCATGATAGAATCTAGTTAGCAATCAAAAACCGTGGTTTCTGTAGCGTAATGTGCATGAGAAAAAACGGTTTTTCAGTGAGAGAGGGGAGCTGCTTGGTTACATATTCATACAGAGCGCTAAGTGCGGACGGGAGCGAAACCAGAGGCGTCGTGCAGGCCGTGGATGAGTATGCGGCGGTGGCGCAGATCCGGCAGAAGTGCCCGGTCATCACGAGTATCACCCCGGTCAGAACAGGCGGCGCGGCGAGCGGACTCCTGAACATGGAGCTCGGAAGCCCGCGGGTCAAGATCCGGTCGCTGGCGCTGATGTGCTCACAGTTTGCGATTACGCTGAAATCCGGCATGCCGATCGGCCGCGCGATGGAAATGATCGCCCGGCAGACGGATGATAAGAAGCTTCGAAAGATCCTGCTGGATGCAGCTGAGGACGTGCAGGGCGGTTCGACCGTCGCGCATGCCTTCGAAAAATACAAGGACGCGTTTCCGCTGACCTTCCTCGAGACGGTGCGGGCGGGTGAGCTGTCCGGTACACTCGATAACTCCTTCGCGCGGATGCACCGCTACTACGAGAACAGCGCGAAAAACAGTGAGAAGGTGCGCGCCGCGCTGACGTATCCGATCTTCGTCGTGTGCGTCGCCGTCGTCGTCCTGATCATCATCATGGTGAAGGTTATCCCGACGCTCGCGCAGGTCTTCGAGGGCCTCGGCGGTGAGCTGCCGCTGATGACACGCATGATGATCGCGATGGCGAACTTCTTCGCGAAGTGGTGGATGTTGCTCGTCATCGTCGTGCTGGCGCTGGTGGTCGCGTGGAAGCTCTTCACGAAGACCGAGCGCGGCATGAAGCTGAAGGGTCAGATCCAGTTGCATCTCCCGGTCATCGGGAAGATCAATATCATGAACGGCGCAGCGGAGTTCGCAAATACGATGTCGACGATGCTCGCGTCCGGACTGACGCTGAACAACGCCGTCTCCGTCACCTCGAAGGTGCTCGACAACTACCTCCTGCAGGAGGATGTCGCCGCGATGATCTCACAGATCGAGCAGGGCAAACAGCTCGGGGACTGCATGAAAAACTGCGCGTACTTCCCGGGCACACTGAAGGAAATGTGCTCCGTCGGCGAACAGACAGGTGAACTTGACCAGACACTGAACGTCATCGGCGAGTACTTCACAGGCGAGACGGACCGGAGAATACAGCAGGCGATCTCGATGCTCGAGCCGACACTGCTGATCCTGATGGCGATCTTCGCAGGATTCCTGGTCATCTCGATCTATCTGCCGATGTTTACTATGTATAACCTTTTCTAAGGTTGCACAATTCTTATGATATGAAAGTGATCCGTGCAAGACACTTTTATATAAATGAACATACCTATCAAGGGGAAACGAACATATCTAGGAGGAAAAAATCATGTTCAAGAAGTTAAACAAAAAGGGATTCACCCTGGCTGAGCTGCTCGTCGTAGTAGCAATCATCGGTGTTCTGGTAGCGATCTCGATTCCGATCTTCACATCGCAATTGGAGAAGGCTAGAGAGGCGACTGACCTTGCGAATCTTAGAGCTGCCTATGCAGAGTGCTCTGCGGCTGTTTTAACTGGAGAAACAGTTGATAATTCAGCAACTGGTGGAGTTAAATGTGGCCTTAGCACAACAACTGGAAAAGAGGGAAACTATGTGGCTACAAAAGTTGTAAAATTAAAACAGAAACAGACAAAATGGCAAACTGGTGCTGTCGAAGTTGGAGGTATCACATTAGGTGCAGATAAACTGACAGCTTTAACGGATGTAACTGTAACTGTAACTGATGATGGAAGTGCACCTACCTTTAAACAGGGAGATACTGATCTTAAGGCAACTAACTAAGGACAGGGGGACGGTTCTCTGTCCGAATCCTAGCAACACAGGACAAGGGGACGGTTCTGTGTCCGGATTGCCGTTACATACCTCAACTGTCAACGCCCGCAAACGGCAAGGTAGTTGATTGAAAACTTATTGACGAATAAAAACCATGAAGCCGTTACATCAACAATAGAAATGTTGGTGTGACGGTTTCTTTTCAACCAGGGAATAGATCCAGGGAGAGGTTGTAAGAATAAAATGAAAAAAAGAAAAGCGGGATTTACACTTGCAGAACTTTTAATTGTAGTGGCGATAATAGCTGTACTGGTTGCGATTTCTATTCCCATATTTACGTCACAGTTAGAAAAAAGCAGACGAGCTGTGGATCTTTCTAATGCTAGAAATGTGAAATCTATTCTGATGAATTCATATGCAGGTGGTTCCATTCAATTCCCAAATGAAACAGAACACGTCAATGGTACTGGTCAGGTAAAAACCTATGTTGCTGTGATTGTAAAAAAAGATGGTACATATTATCGCGCAAGTGGATCAGTACTCGTTGATGGGGTTAACTGGAACGGGGATAATGGAAATCCATACGCCCGTGTGAAGAAGTTGTTTGAAAACACGGGATTTGGTTCAATTAAGGTTCATGCAAATAGTACAGAAAACGATGGATGGGCTTGCTACGGAGCGGTATTGTTCTCTGATGGCAGATGCCGTATTTTCTCTTCTGAGGAAGATATTGATTTAGGAGGAAATTCTGGAGGTGTTTTTGAAACAAAGCTTGAAGGGGTTTTGAATGTGAAAGAAACAGGGATTGAAAAAGCAATGGGGCAATGAGGGACAGAGGGACGGTTCTCTGTCCAGTTCCTAAAGCCAGGGGGACAGGTAGGTGTCCGGATTTCCCCTACATTGCTCAAATGTCAACGCCCACGAACGGCAAGGTAGTTGATTGAGAACTCATTGACGAATAAAAACCATGAAGTCGTTACATCAACAATAGAAACGTTGGTGTGACGGTTTCTTTTCAATCAAGGAATAAATCCAGGGAGAGGTTGTAAGAATAAAATGAAAAAAAGAAAAGCGGGATTTACGCTTGCAGAGCTTTTAATTGTAGTTGCGATAATAGCTGTACTTGTTGCCATTTCCATTCCTATTTTTACGAGCCAGTTGAAAAAAGCCAGACTGGCTGTTGACCATTCTGCCATGCGGGATGCGTATGCTCTGGTGCAAATTGCCAATAATGTGCGGGAGGTCGAAATAGACGGAATAGTCAAAACCTTTGATCAATTGGATAAGGATGTAGAAGGTGCAAATATGCTATATTTCCTTTCAAAAGATTGCAGTTCTTTAGTCCCGTCCTCCTATTTAATGTCGTCGGATTCAATTTATAAATTTCGAGAAGATGGTGTAGATTCATCTGGCATTTGCCAAACTTGTAAGCAATGGGATAATGTTACTTCCGACTATGTACAACCATCAGCAATACATAAGAAAGATTGGGCTATTGGTATTATATATGATAAGGCGACCCATCAATTATATTTAGGGTTGACGTTCTGATGTTATCTAATCGGATGAGAAATAATGGTGGAAAGGTCAGGGGGAAGGTTTTCTATCCCAATCCTTACAACACACCCAACTGCCAAAGCACCTAGGAAGGCAAGTTAGTTGATTGAAAAATCATTCATGAACGAAAAGCGAGAAATCGTCACATCAACAAAAGAAACATTGGTGTGGCGATTTCTTCTCGTCTCTAGGAGAAATTTTTGAGTTGCTGATTTTGTATCAAAAAGCCAAATTGCGAACAGATTGTAAAAATCTGATGACGTTATTTATTTCGTTTGCCGAGGGCATTTTTTGTTTTGTCAAACGTAACCGCCAAATAATAATGCGGTCAGATATAAAATTACCCCAGCCCTTTGCGAGTTGGAGTAATTCACTATAATTCACATGCGATTTTTGATAGATTGGAGTTTTTCACTCCAGGGTGCAAGTTCTGCGAGCTGATCATCGGTCATCTCTTTCGTTGGCCGACGTTCCAGCAGAAATTTCAGATATCCGTAAATGTTCAGGTCGTGCGCCTTTGCCATCTCAACCATTGTATAGACTACAGCACTGGCATTGGCTCCTTCTACAGAATCACTGAACAGCCAGTTCTTCCGGCCAACTGCAAACGGACGGATTGCGTTCTCGCTTAGATTGTTTGTGAAACTACAGCGGCCATCCTCCAGATAGGTCTCCGCTGTTTCCCGCCGGTTAAGGACATAATTCACCGCTTTATCCATGCGGGTATTCCGGACTGGCTTTTGTTGCTCAAGCCACGACCAGAAAGCCTCCAGAACAGGTTTTTCCTTCTCGAGACGCAGTTGCTTCCGTTTTTCATAATCACCAGGATATTTTTTGTTAATGGAATCCTCTATGGCAAACAGGCGGTTACAGTACTGGACTCCCTGTACTGCCGGCTGGCTGTAATCATACTGTTTCCCTTTGGGAACGGCGTCGATAAAGTACCGGCGGATGTGTGCCCAGCAGGAACATCGCTTGATATCCGGCAGACTGTTGTAGCCCTGATAGCCATCCGTTTCCAGATATCCGTGATAGCCTTCCAGAAACTCCTTTGCATGGCTGCCGCTCCTGGTTGGAGAATAGCCATATAGGATAATGGCAGGAAGTCCGTCTTCGCCGCTGCGGAACAGCCACATGAAGTATTGCGTCTGTGCCCGGCGCTCTTCTTCCTTCAATACCTGGACTCTGGTCTCATCTGCCATTGCGAAGCTGCGCTTCAGCAGTTCCCGGTGGAAGTAATCATACATTGGCTGAAAGTAATTCCTGAAAAAATGGATTTACACTTGCAGAACTTTTAATTGTAGTGGCGATAATAGCAGTTTTGGTGGCGATTTCAATTCCCATCTTTACAAATCAGTTAGAAAAAGCCAGACGGGCTGTTGATTTACACACTGCCAGATCGATTGAATCTGTATTGGCAATTGCTGTAAATGATGGAACGATACAATTTCCAGCACCAACGAGTAAAGATAATTACAAGTGGTGGGGCCAGGCCCCGGGAAGAAAGAATAAACAAATTCTAAAATATCTATAAACTTATAAGCAGCTCAGCGGAGTGACTGATGGATATCACTGGCTGGGCTGCTTATGATTTTCTTATGGACCGATACCTGAAAAATGGAGTCATCGCTGGATGTGTCAGGTTATTCGTTCGAAGATTCCAGAATCAGATCCAGCATTTGTCTTGGGGTGACAATAAAAGGCTTTGTCGGAAAATGCTTGATATTGCCAGTGATCAGATGTGCGTCTTCGCTTTCACGAGCCTTCATGGTGACTTCGTAGAATACGCAATCCTTCGGATCGGGGAGTTCAACGTCAAGATGTTCTTCTGAAACATCGATGGCGCGTGCTTTCATTTCATCAAGAATATCCGTTACGATCAGTTCTGTCAGATGAAACTTGGGGCGGAGAAGGACGGTTTTGTATTCGTTTAGAATTTCCTGATTCACGAGAGGAATGATGACATCGTTAAAAGTAAGATCAATGATATTTCCCGGAACGGAATTCCACTTAAGAACAGCAAAACCTAATACATTGGTGTCGATTACCGCATAGTATTTCACGATAGGACACCTCACTTCCTGGCGTCAGCGATTTCAGCATTGATTTCGTCTAATGACATGTCAGATATGCCATTCTCTTCCGCAATGCGGCTGGCACGTTTCATTGCTTCGATACCTCTGTTCGATGATGACTGATTAATGGTCATGCTGAAAGGAATACCCTTTGCGGACACTAGTCTCGACACACACATTCTGAGGTAGGATGGCATGTCCAGTCCGAGCTGCTGGAGAATACTGACAGCTTCCATTCTTTCTGTTTCGTCAGCACGAAATTGAATAAGTGTATTTGCCATATTAAACACCTCCTTCTGAAGTTGAATATAACACAAATGAATGCAGATGAAAACAAATGATTTTAAATTAGCAATTAGCAATATACTGGATCAGTTTCTGCTGATAGAGGTAGTGTGATGATGTGAAGACGGAGGCATTGGCCACGCGATGTGAAATGGAGCTATGCCCAATAGGGGCTGCTAAAACCAAAATATTTTTTGAAGGCGAAAACCTCGGAACCCCTTGAAAACACTGGAGGTAAACCGCTCAATATAGTCTGTTTGACGACGATATGCAATTCTGAATGCATATTGCGGAGCTAATCGGCCGGGTTTGCGAAGCAAAACGGCCGCATTCCGTTTCTGAACGGTCGGCACGAGCTCTATCTTAGTGGTCCACTCCTTTATAATGATGCT